>NZ_JBEXPY010000011.1:75189-174505 GCF_040612315.1 Streptomyces sp. NPDC006435 | reverse complement strand
CGGGGGCCGGGCCGGTAGGCCGGTCGCGGGGCGTGCCGCCGGGGGCGGGGACGCGGCCCGCGCGTGTCGCGTCCGCGTCGCATGTCGGCCGCGTCGTGCGCCGTGCGTCACCGGGAGCGGTGAACAGGACGGCCCGCAGCCATTACGATCGCGCGTCATGAGCACTTCTGACCAGGAGCGGGCCGTGGACGCCCCGATACCCGACACCAAGGACGGATCCGGGGACGGATCGGGGGCCGCCACGGAGCCGGCCGACGGGGCGACTCCCGCGAAGACCGACGGGGCGCCTTCCGCACCGGCCCCCCGGGCGGCCGGCGAAGCGGCTCCCGCCGAGGACCCCGGGACGGCCACCGCGGAGAAGACCACCGGAAAGGCCGCTGGAAAGACTGCCGGGGAGGCCGGGGAGGAGACCGGGGACGAGGGCCCCGGGACGGTCGGCGGACCGGCTCCCGCGGCGGCCCCGGACGAGGACGCCGACGACGAGGACGCCGTCGGCGGGGACAGCGACGACGGGGACGACGACGGCCGGAGGCTGACTCCGCGCCAGGCGCGGCGGCTGCGGATGGTGCTGTCGGCGGTGGGCATGGCCGCGATGGCGGTGGTCCTCGTGCTGCGGATCGCCAGCCGGTCGTCCGTGCTGGTGGTGGGGGTGTACGGGCTCGCGCTGATCCTGTGCGGGATCGTGATAGAGCTCAGCAGGAACGGCCGTACCCGGCTCGGCAGTTGGCTGCTGTCCGTCGGCCTGGTAGCGGCGATCGGTTCGGACTGGCTGCTGATTCCCTGACTCCCCGGTCTCCCGGCCATCCGGCGTCCCGAAATTCCCGACTCCCCGTCAGTTCGCTTCGATCCGTACGGTTCCGCCGTCCGGATCGACCCGGTCGAGCCAGTCGGCGCGCAGGTGGAACGGGAGACCCGGTACGGCCGGCCGCAGCAGTCGCTGCCGGTGGAGCACCCGGCCGTCCTGCCGGACGACGAGCAGTGGCGAGAACAGCCGCCAGGTGGTGCGCAGGCTGAAGCGGTTGTGCGGCGGGACGTCGCCGTCGGGGCCGACGAGGTTCGGCGCGACCCAGTGCAGCGGGGCCGCGACCGTGACGGGCGGGCGCCCCTCGGGCCACACGCCCGTGGCCAGGTGGTGCAGCAGGGGCGCGGCGACGGCCCGGCCCTCGGCCGCGGCGAAGGCGGCGCTCTCCACGCCGTGCAGCAGGTTGCCGACGGCGAAGACCCCGTCCCTCGTCGTGCGGTGGGCGGCGTCGTACGCCGGGCCGCGGGTGCCGGGGTCCAGGGTGATCGCGCCGCGGCGGGCCAGTTCGTGGTCGGGGATCCAGTCGCCGGTGAAGACCACGGTGTCGCAGCGCAGGGTGGTGGTCCGGCCGTCGCGGTGGCGCACCGCCACTCCGGTGAGGCGTTCCCGGCCGGTCAGCGCGGTGACGGTGGTGTCGTCGAGGACCGGCGGGTGGTCCCCGCTCCGGGTCAGGGCGGCGAGCCGGGAGTGCGGCCGGTCGGTGACCACGGCGACGACGTCCGCACCGGCGACGCGCAGGGTGTCGACCGCGGCGCGGCCGACGGGCTCGTCGCCGATGACGACCGCCCGGGTCCCGATCCGCTGCCGGTACAGGTGGACGGCCTGCTGGAGTTCGCCGGTGGTGTAGACGCCGGGCGGGCGGCTGCCGGGGACGAGGCGGGCGCTGCGGGGGCGTTCGCGGGCGCCGGTGGCGAGGACGACGGCGCGGGCTGTGATCCGTTCGAGGCCGGTGGGGGCGGTGGTGTCGACGGTCAGCGGTCCGGCCCAGCCGGTGACGGTGACCCCGGTGCGCAGGACGGCCCCGGACCGCACGGCGGCGGCCACACAGCTCCGGGCGTACGCGGGTCCGGTCGTTCCCCCGCCGAGGAGGGGGGTCCGGTCGCCGAATCCGCCGTGGGCGCAGTGGCGGGGGACGCCGCCCGCGGTCTGTTCGCGTTCCAGGATCTCGACCCGGCCGGCGCCGGACGCGGCGAGTTCGGCCCCGGCGCCGAGGCCGGCCGGGCCGCCGCCGACGACCAGTACGTCGACGGTCCGTTCGCGCCGGGTCATGACCGTTCCTCCTCGAACAGTGCGCGGACCGCGGCCCCGCAGTGGAAGCCTTGGCAGCGCCCGTTGCCCGCCCTGGTCCTGCGGCGCAGGCCGTCCGGGGAGCGGGGCGGCACCGGACTGGCGAGGGCGTCCCTGATCTCGCCCGCGGAGACCCGTTCGCAGTGGCAGACGAGTGTGCCGTAGGCCGGGTCCGAGGCGATCAGTCCGGCGTCCTGGTAGGGGCGCGGGAACGCCTCGCCGAGGTTGGGCATGGTGACGGGCGGCAGTTCGGCGGGGGCGGAGAGGTCGAGTCCCGAGTCGCCGAGCAGTCCGGTGACGTACCCGGCGATGGCCAGGGAGGCGGTGAGTCCGGTGGAGCGGATGCCGCCGACGACGATGTACCGCTGTTCCGGGTGGGACCGGATGCGGTAGTCCTCCTGGCCGGTGGCGGCCCGCAGTCCGGCGTAGACGGCGGTGACCTCCTCGTCGAGCAGCTCGGGCAGGATGCGGTGGCCCTTCTCCCGCAGCAGGGCGATCCCGTCGGCGGTCGATCCGGTGGCGGTCTTGTCGTCGAGCTCCTCGGCGGTGGGGCCGAGCAGGACGTTGCCGAAGACGGTGGGTGCGACCAGGACGCCCTTGCCCGCGGCGGTGGGCACGGGCAGCAGGATGTGGTCGACGAGGTCCCGGGCGAGCTTGTCGAAGACGATGAGCTGGCCGCGGCGCGGGGTGACGGTGAAGACGTCGTGGCCCAGTTCCCGGTCGATCTCGTCGGCGTGCAGCCCGGCGGCGTTGATCAGGTGGCGGGTGCGCAGCGGGCCCCGGTCGGTGGTGAGGGTGTGCAGGTCGTCGTCGCTGTCGATGTGCCGCACCCGGCAGCCGAGGTGCAGGTGGACTCCGGCGCGCACGGCCTGGGTGGCGTAGGCGAGCGGGGTCGTCCAGGGGCAGATGATGCTCTCGTCGGGCACTTCGAGCGCGCCGAGGGCGCCGGGCCCCAGGTGGGGTTCGCGGGCGTACAGTTCCGCCGCGTCCAGGAGGCGGGCCGCGTGGTAGTCGTTGCGCACGGCCTTGGCCAACAGGGCGGGGAGCGCGGCGAGTTGTTCCTCGTCCCAGGCGACGAGGAGGGCTCCGACGCGTTCGACGGGAATGCCCGCGCCGGCCGCGTACGCGCGCAGCAGGTGCGCTCCCTCGCGTACGAGCCGGGCCTCCAGCGATCCGGGGACGGCGTCGAAGCCGGTGTGCAGGATGGCGGTGTTGGCCTTGGACGTGGCGTTGCCGATGTCGTCCGAGGCGTCGAGGAGTGCGATGCGCAGGCGGTGGCGGGCGAGTTCGCGGGCGATGGCGGTGCCGACGACGCCCGCGCCGACGACGGTCACGTCGTAGGGCGGGCCGTCGGTCGGCAGGGGGCCGGTCGTCGTGGTCGTGTGGGGCATCGCGTGGTTCCCGTACGTGTCAGGCATGGTCCAGGAGGGTCTGTACGGCCGCCCGGAACCGGCCGAGCCGTTCGGCCGCCTCGTCGGCGCCGATCCGGGGTTCGTACACGGCGGCGGGCTTCCATTCGGGCACGGCCCGCCGGAGCGGGAGTCGCGGGTCGAGGCCGAGCCGGGCGACGGCCCCGACGCCGAGTGCGGTGGCGTCGGGCAGCGCGGACACCTCGACGGGGCGTTGCAGCAGATCGGCCTGGGTCTGCATGAGCAGCGTGGAGCGGGTCAGGCCGCCGTCGACGCGGAGCGAGGTCAGCGGGGAGCCGAGGTCGGTCGCGACCGCCTCGGCGAGTTCGACCACCTGTGCCGCGATGCCCTCGCACAGGGCGCGGGCCAGGTGTCCGGCGGTGGTGTCGAGGCCGAGGCCGGTCACCGATCCGCGCAGGTCGCCGCGCCACCAGGGGGCGGCGAGGCCGGCCAGTGTCGGTACGAAGGTGACGCCGCCGGAGTCGGGGACCCCGGTGCCGACCGGGTCGAGGTCGGCCGCGCCGGAGATCACCCCGAGGCCGGTGAGCCAGTCGACGGCGGAGGCGGCGGTGTAGACCTGCCCGTCGAGGCAGTAGTTGGTGGTGCCGCCGAGCCGCCAGGCGACGCAACTGACCAGTCCGGTGGAGCCGCGGCGCGGGGCGGTTCCGGTCTGGGCGAGGAGGAACGCGCCCGTTCCGTAGGTGCACTTGGCGTTGCCCGGGTCCAACGCGTTCTGGGCGAGGAGGGCGGCCTGCTGGTCGACGATGAGGCCGGTCAGCGGGAGTTCGGCGCCGAAGGCGGTCGTCGTGCCGACCGTGCCGTCGCAGTCGACGACGGCGGGGAGGCGTTCGTCGGCCAGGCCGAAGGCGTCCAGGGCCTCGGGCGACCAGGCGGCCCGGTCCAGGTCGAGCAGCTGGGTGCGGCCCGCGGTCGCCGCGTCCGTCACGAACGCTCCGGTCAGCTGGTGGACCAGCCAGGAGTCGCTGGTGGTGACGACGCCCTCGCGGGTCAGTTCCCGGCGGATCCAGGCCATCTTGGGGGCGGCGAAGTACGGGTCGAGGGGCAGTCCGGTGAGTTGGGTCAATTCCTCGTCGCGGGAGGAGAGCTCGGCGCAGATCGGGGCGGACCTCCGGTCCTGCCAGACGATCGCGCCGGTGAGCGGGCGCCCGGTGTCCGGGTCCCAGGCGAGCACCGTCTCGCCCTGGTTGGCGAGGCCGACGGCGACCACCGGTTCGGCAGCTTCCTGCAGGGCCCGGCGTCCCGCCTCGACGACCGAGCCGAGGAGTTCGCCGGGATCCGCCTCCACCGCTCCCCCACCGCTGTGACGGGTCGTCACCGGCACCGAAGCGGAACCGATCACGCCGCGCTCGGGGCAGATCACCAGCGCCTTCGTCCCCGATGTCCCCTGGTCCACAGCGAGTACCGGGCCTGTCATCGACACTCCAGCTGTGCGGAAGCTCTGCGGCTTGAACGGAATCGTGATCTTTGAACTGCGCCGCCCAGAGTGGTGCAGACCACCGCGTACGTCAAGGGCCGAACGGCCCCCTGTCCGGAACATTCGGGGTGCCGGTCAACGTCCTTGGGATTCGGACCACTTGAGTAAGATCCGCGAATCGGTCCGAAGAACGGAGCAACTGCCTCTACACTCACCGCCGAGCAACAACCGGACGCTTTCGAGCAGTTCGTTTTTCAACAGCTGCTTCACCCCCCACGTCCTTGAGGATTGATGAGACCGACACCTTTCGCCGAGAACCGGGGCGCCGACTCCCGGTTCTCCCGCTTCCGCACAAGTGCCATGCCACCGGGTTGCGTGACGTGCTGAGAAGAACTTCCATCCGTCACATGCCGTCCCGTCGCACGGGGACAGGGCGAGTCCATGGCCAACAGTGATTTCCGGCCGGTTTATCATCCGGCAGGCCACGACAACGATTTACGTGTCGCCTTACAGGATTTGCGCACCGGGCGCTGGATGTCCATGCGGAGTCTGCTGGAAAGCACTCCGGACTGGACCCTGTGGACCCAGCGCACCCAGGTGCTCGGCGCGGTTGCCGCCGGTTCGGACGCGGTGCAGGCCTGGCTGGCCGAGGAGCCCCGGAGCATCGCCGCCGCGGTGATGCACGCCCGCGTCGTCGTCGAGCGGGCCGTACGGGCCCACCGCGAGGGCCACCACCGTGCCCGGGAACTGTGGCAGGACGCCTGGTCGGCCTGCCGGTCGGCCGCGAACGCCTCCCCCACCGACCCGGTGCCGTGGGTGTGCCTGCTTGCCCTGTCCCAGCTCGACGAGCGGCAGCAGCTGGAGGAACACCGGCTGCACCCACCGGGACCGATGCTGTTCCCCGGTCCGTGGGGGTTGCTGGCGGAGGCCGACAAGCGCGACCCGTACAACCGCGAGGCCTACCACCGGATGCTCCAGTTCGTGTACGCGCGAAAGGCCGGCGGGAGTCTCTCCGAGGCGGTCAACTTCGTCCAGTGGGCGGCCTCCTCGGCCCCCGAGGGTTCCGCGCTGCACGTGCTTCCCCTGTACGTGCGGGTCGAGCGCTACCGTCGCGAGCAGGGCCACGAGAAGGCGCTCGACCTGCACTGGGTCACCGAGGACGCAGAGCGGGACGCCGTCCGCGCGCTGGAGCTCTGGTTCCGGCGCACGGCTCCGATCTCCCACTCCCTGCTCGACCTCAACCACCTGGCCCACGCACTGTGGGGCGCCCTCCAGTTCGCCGACGCCGCCGCGGTGTTCGAGGAGCTCGGCCCCTACTTCACCTCGGTTCCCTGGGCGTACCGCACCCGTGGCGGCAAGTCACCGGGAGACGCGGAGGACGTCTTCCTGCGCGCCCGCAGCCGCTGCCTCGCCGCTTCCCGCACCCCGGGCCGGAGGTCGCGCGGCTGATCCGTCGCGCCGCGACGCCGCCCCTGCCGGAACCATCCCCCTTTCCGTCCCTTTCCGCCCCTGATCCATCCCGCTCATGGAGGTTTTCCCGATGTCCATACCCACCCCGGCCAAGCCGGGTGCGGAGCTTTCCCATCCGGTGGACGAGGAGGAACGGCTGCGCGAACTCGGCTACCAGCCGGTGCTCGCCCGTCGCATGGGGGGCTTCGGCAACTTCGCCATCAGCTTCTCCGTCATCTCGATCCTGTCCGGCTGCATGACCCTGTACGGCTTCGGCATGTCCACGGGTGGCCCGGCGGTGATGCTCTGGGGCTGGGCCGGTGTCGGTCTCTTCGTCCTCTGCGTCGGCATGGCGCTCGCCGAGGTCACCAGCGCCTACCCGACCTCGGGGGCGCTGTACTACATGGCCGACCGGCTCGGCGGCCGCAAGTGGGGCTGGTACACCGGCTGGCTGAATCTGCTGGGTCTGCTGGGCGCGATCGCGGGCATCGACTACGGTGCCGCCCTGTTCACCGGCGCGCTGATGAACCTGCAGTGGGGATTCACCCCCACCCCGGGCAAGACGATGATCATCTTCGTCTGCATCCTGCTGCTGCACGCGGTGCTGAACCTCTTCGGCGTCCGCCTCGTCAGCGTGCTCAACTCCATCAGCGTGTGGTGGCACCTCATCGGTGTCGGTGTGATCGTCGCCGTGCTCGCGATCGTGCCCTCGAACCACCAGTCGCCGTCGTTCGTCTTCACCGAGTTCGTCAACGACACGGGCTGGGAGAACCCGTTGTACGTCGCGGCGATCGGGTTGTTGCTCGCGCAATACACCTTCTGCGGCTACGACGCCTCGGCCCACCTGTCGGAGGAGACCTCGAACGCCTCGGTGACGGCCGCCAAGGGCATCGTCCGGGCGATCTGGGTCTCCTGGATCGCCGGTTTCGTCCTGCTCGCCGGTCTGACCTTCGCGATCCAGGACTACGTCGGCACCCAGGAGAGCGCCACCGGCGTCCCGCCCGCCCAGATCATGATCGACGCGCTGGGCACCTCCGGGGCCACCGCCCTGCTCCTGATCGTGATCGCGGCGCAGCTGTTCTGCGGCAACGCCGAGGTCGCCGCCGCCAGCCGGATGGTGTTCGCGTTCAGCCGTGACAACGCCCTGCCGGGCTCGGCGCTGTGGCACAAGGTGAGCGCGCGCACCCAGACCCCCGTAAACGCGGTGTGGCTGTCGGTCGTCGTCGCCGGTGTGCTCGCGCTGCCGTCGCTGTACTCCGCCACCGCGTACGGCGCGGTGACCGCGATCAACGTCATCGGCATCACGCCCGCATACGCGATCCCGATCTTCCTGAAGCTGCGCTCCGGCAACCGCTTCGAGCGCGGCCCCTGGCACCTGGGCCGGTGGAGCAAGCCGATCGGCTGGATCGCCGTCGTGTGGGTGGCGATCGTGACCGTGCTGTTCCTGCTGCCGCAGTCGTCCCCGGTGACGGTCGACTCGATGAACTACGCGTCGATCGCGCTGATCGCGGTGCTGGTCCTGGCCACCGTGTGGTGGTTCGTCGCCCGCCGTTCGTACAGCACGCCGTCCGCGTACGGCAACGCCCGCGAGCAGGCGGAGATCGAGGAAGGCATCGTCTGACCTTCCCCTCTTCTCCGGCCCTCCCGGGTCACGGCACGCGGCGGACGACAGGCCGCGGTCGGCGACCGGGGAGGGCCGAGGCGTGTGCGGGGCCGGTCGCCGGTGCTCCGGTTCCGGGGAACGGTCCGCGCCGGTGCGTCCCTCATCGCGCCCAGAGGCGGGCGGCGGCCAGCAGCGCCACCGTCGCCCCGCCCGTGAGCACCGGTACGTTGCCCAGCCAGGCGGCCAGCGCCCCGCCGCCGAGCGCGCCGACCGGCACCGTGGCGGTGAGGGCGGCCTGGACGACCCCGGCGACCCTGCCCTGGAGTTCGGGCGGTGTGATCAGCTGCTGGGTGGTGGTCATGGAGATGGCCCAGACCGTGGCCGCGAGGCCGAAGACGAACTGGTACCCGAGCAGCGCCGGGAAGGCCGGCAGCAGCGAGGCGGCCGGGATCAGGAAGATCGCGAGGGCGGCGACCACCGCACAGACCCGGGTCGCCGCGGCCAGTCCCGCCGTGGTGGCGAACCGCCGCGCCAGCAGCACCCCGAGGACGGTGGCGACGCTGAACGCGGCGTAGACCGTGCCCAACTGCCAGGGTGGCAGCCCCAGATCGCGGGTGGCGTACAGCACGAAGAGCGCGTCGGCCGCCCCGCTGCCGAGGTTGAACCCGGCCCCGGCGAGCACCTGCCGGCGCAGCAGCCGTTCGCCGCGCACCACCGCCAGTCCGCCGCGCAGCGCGGCCGTCCGGGAGCCCGGTCGCGGGTGGCGGCGTTCGGCGGGGGTGTCGAGCGCGGCGGGGAGCGCGAGGAGCAGCAGTGCCTCGACGCCGTACGCCGCGCACGCGGCCAGCAGCGCCGTCGACGCGCCGGTCAGGCCCACCAGCACTCCGCCCAGGGCGGGGCCGCCGATCTGTCCGGTGGTACGGGCGCCGGTCAGCGCGGAGTTGGCGGACAGCAGTTGTCCGGGGTGCACGACCCGGGGCAGGGCCGCCTGGAGGGACACGGCGAGCATGGAGGTCAGCGCGCCGGACACGGTGGCCACGACGTACAGCTGGGGCAGGCCGAGCCGGTCCAGGGCGGCCGCCAGGGGCACCGAGCCGACCACGAGCGTCTGGAGGACCGTGAGCAGGACCGTCAGGGCACGCAGCCGGGCCCGGTCGGCGAGCAGACCGGCGAACGGGCTGAGGAGCGCTCCGGGGAGATAGCTCAGCGCCATCAGCGCGGAGGCGCCGAACGGTCCCGCGTCCAGCCGGGTCACGGCGATCAGCGCGAGCGCCAGGGTGGTGACCTGGCGTCCCACGGAGCTGGCGATCTGTTCCCCGCACAGCAGCAGGAAGGGGCGGTGGCGCGGCAGCGGGCGCGGCGGTCCCCCGACACGGGCGGGGGAAGGGGGGCTGGGCGGCTGCTCCATCCGTTCAGATGTCGGAGCAGGGGACGGGCCACCGCCGGATGCGCGGCGGCAGCGCCACCACCCAGCCGTCGGTCACCCGTGCGAGGCGTTCCCCCGCCAGCAGGTCCACCGCCTCGCGGCCGGTCGCGTCCAGACCGGCCACCGCGGTGGCGTCCTGGAGGGTGCGGAACGCGGCCAGCAGGTCGGGGTCGTCGATCGTGAAGCGGGCCGCGGCCGAGGGGTCCCTGCGATCCATGACGGTCACGAAGTCCGGTCCGTTCCGGTGGTAGAGCTGTCCGTAGGCGTGGCGTTCCCGCCATTCGGCGAGGGCCGGCGGCTCTCCGGGCAGCGGGGCGGGGGCGGGCAGGTGGCGCAGCAGGCCGGCCGTCGCGGAGACCTCCCGCGCGGGCCCGGTGAACAGGGGGTCGTCGGTGGCCGGGAACCATCGCACGACGAGGTCGTGGCTCTGGCACTCGCGCAGGAACCGGACCTGTGCCGCGGCGCGTCGGCCGCCCGAGCCCAGTCGGAGGGGTTCGTCCACCGTCACCAGCCGTCCCCGGATGCGGTGCGGCACCTGTCCGGTGGGCAGGGCGGGGGCGGGTCGGGCCGGGGGTGCGGGCAGGGGGCTCATCGGGTGGCGCTCCCTTCCTGGAGCGGGGTGTCGTCCGGGCCGGGGGCGCGGTCGACGGAGCGGACCGGGACGTGCCAGGTGGGCAGCGCCACATGGGTCCGCCCGTCGTCGAAGAGGAGTCCCAGGGCGACCGCTTCGCCGAGCCACGCGTCGAGCGCCCCGGCGGACGGCGGGTTCCCGTCGGTGGTGAGCAGCCGGTGCAGGGCGGCCGGGGTGCGGCCCGCCTCCAGGTGACGGAGGGCGGCGGCCCGCCAGCCGGTCAGCCGGTGCGTGCGCTCCGGCCAGCCGTGCCGTCGGTCGTGGACGAGGAGCGCCTCCTCGCCGTCCGCCGCCTCCGGCTGTTCCATGACCAGGGTGGAGGTGGGGTGACCGGTGTACCAGTCGCGCGCCGCGGCCCTGAGCCGGGCCTCGGTCCCGCCGCCGATGCCGGCGGGCGGGGTGTCGAAGAGGTAGACCAGGTCGGCCAGTTCGCTCTCGGGCAGGTCGTAGACGTGGTGGTACATCTCGGCGGGCGTCCGCCGGTGGAAGCCCAGCGCGGGGTCGGCGAAGTTGGGGCTGAACCGCTCCAGCTGGATGCGGTGGGCGCCGCCGGGCGGCTGGAGGTGGACGAGGGCCGGCATCTGGGCGATGACGGAGGCGTAGTCCTCGGCGGTCTCGCCGGGGAAGCCGTACAGGTAGTTCCAGGAGCAGGTGAGCGAGTGGTTCTCGCACTCGCGGAGGGTGCGGACGTTGCGGGCGCCGCTGACTCCCTTGTCCATGAGGTCCAGGGCCTTGTTGTTGAGGCTCTCGATGCCGGGCTGGATGTGGACCGAGCCCGCCCGGGCGAGCAGTTCCAGCTGCTCGGCGGTGAGGTTGGACTTGACCTCGTAGTGCATGCGCAGGTCCCAGCCGCTGTCGGCGGCGAGCGGGAGGAAGTCCTTGAAGTACGCCATGTCGATGATGTTGTCGACGGTGACGACGTCCAGGATGCGGTGCCGCCGGACCAGGTGGTCGACCTCGGCCCAGAGGCGGTCCCCGGTCTTGGCGCGGAAGGTCATGGCCGATCCGTTGAGGCCGCAGAAGGTGCAGTGGTGCTTCTCGCCCCACCAGCAGCCGCGGGCCCCCTCCACGACCAGTTTCGGGTGTACGTACTCCGCGAGCGGGGAGGTGTCGACGGCCTCCTGCCACAGGTCGTAGTCGGGCGAGGGGATGTCGCCGGGTGCGACGGTGCGCCGGGACTCCTCGTTGGCCCGGGACTCCTCGCCGTCCCACCAGCACAGCCCGGGTACGTCAAAGGGTGCGGTGCCCGCGTCGAGGTGGGCGAGCAGGGCGGGCAGGGCGTACTCCCCCTCGCCGCGCACCACGTGGTCGACGAAGCGGTGGTTGCGGTGCAGGGCGTGCCCCATCGGGCCCTCGCAGTTGCTGCCGCCGAACACGACGGTCAGCGAGGGGCGGCGGCGTTTGAGTTCCGCGGCGAGCGCCAGCGAGGAGACGTTCTGCATGAACGTGGAGGTGAACCCCACGACGTCGGGGGCGTCGCCGAGGATCGCGCTCGCGCTCGCGTCGACGAAGTCCGCGGCGTGCACCCGCATCGCGGTCGCCGTGCCGATGTCGGTGCCGCGCCGCGCGGCGTACTCCTTCAGCCGCGCCACGCCCCATTCGGGATCGCCGTACAGGACGCCGGAGAACACCCAGTCCCCCAGCCCGTCGAAGATCGATTCGCTTCCCACCGCGATGTGGTCGCCGGGGCGCAGCTCCCCCCGTGAGCGTTCGAGCAGGAACTCCGCCCAGCGCAGGGAGCCGTGGAACTCGCGCACCTCGTCGTCCGGCCGGACGCGGTTCAGCAACGCGTGCAGCAATCCCACCTGGAGCGAGGGAAGTTCCAGCGGCTGCCACGGCATCGTCACGAGATGTATTCGCACATGCGCCTCCCACGGCACGGGGGCGGACGCCGGGACGTGCCCCGCGTCCGCCCTTGTCGTCACTGTCCGGCCCGGCGGCGCCGGCCCCGTGTGCCGGTCACGTCAGGTGCCGGCTTCGCCGGAACGCGCCGGCTCAGCGCGTCGGGCGCTTCTCGATCGTCTGCCGTTCGCGGTTCTTCGCCTCTTCCTCGCGGACCACGACCTTCTTGATCTCCATGTGCCCCTCCCTTCCGCGTTCGCTCTCAAGTCCGTTGACGTTAGGGACCGTTGCGTGGGACCGCAAGAGTGCCTCCCGGGGACGGCGGTACGCACGGGACGCCTGGTGAACACGGACGCGGGCGGTCCGGTTCGCCGGAGCCGCCGCCCGCGCACGGCAGGCGCGGCTCGATATCCATCGAATGATCGTTTGACCGTTTTGATTCAAAATTGATCAATCTCTTGACCCTTATCGATCAGTCGATCAGGATTCCCAGTGATCCGATTCAGGACAGGAGTCGGGACGGCGCGCACCCGTCCGCGGGGCGACGGGCCACGACGACCGGTACGGCCGGTCACCGGGCCGCGGGCGACGGCCCGCCCGTCCCGTACGACGCGAAAGGCTGGCATCTCCCGCATGACCGCTCCCCACCCGGGCTCCCCGCTCGGACTCCCCGCCGACGACCGGGCCGCCAGCCCGTACACCGGTTACACCCGCGCGCACTGGGAGGCCGCGGCGGACGGGCTGCTCCGGGCCGCCTGGCGGTGGGCCACCCCGGGCGGCGCGCTGCTGGACCTGCCGGGCCGGCCGTCCGTGTCCGGGGTGCGCTCCGACGGCCTGGAGGGCTACGCCCGCACGTTCCTCGCCGCCGCCTTCCGGGTGGCGGGCGCGAACGGCGCGGACCCGCACGGCTGGCTCGACCGGTACGCCGACGGGCTCGCGGCCGGCACCCGTGCCCCCGGCCGGGACGACGCCGAGTCCTGGCCGCTGATCCGCGACCACGCCGTCTTCGGCCAGCCGATGGTCGAGTCCGCCTCGGTCGCCATCGGGCTGCGGCTGACCCGGCCGTGGCTGTGGGACCGGCTGGACCCCGGGGTGCAGGACCGGGCCGCGCGGTGGCTGCGCGACGCGCTGCTCCACACCCCCGCCCCCAACAACTGGTACCTGTTCCCCTACTCCGTGGCCGGATTCCTGGAGTCCGTGGGCCGGGGCGACGCGGTGACGGCGCGGGCGAGGCAGCGCGCCCTGGACCTGCTGGAGGGCTGGTACCGGGGGGACGGCTGGTACTCGGACGGCGACGGGCGCGCCTTCGACCACTACAACGGCTGGGCGCTGCACCTCTACCCCGTGCTGGACGCGCACCTGTCGGGCGACGCCGAACTGTCCGCGCACTACGGGGCCCGGCTGCGCGAACACCTGGAGGGCTTCTCGCTGCTGTTCGGCGGCGACGGCGCGCCGATCCACTTCGGCCGCTCGCTGCCGTACCGCTTCGCCGCCGCCTCGTCGGTCGCGCTCGGCGCCGTCACCGGGCACACGCCGCTGGCGCCGGGCGCCTCGCGGCGGGTGGTCAACGGGGCGCTGCGCTACTTCCTGGACCGGGGCGCGGCCGGTGCGGACGGGTTGCTGAGCCTGGGCTGGCACGGTCCGCACGAGGCGTCGTTGCAGAACTACTCGGGCCCCGCCTCGCCGTACTGGGCGTCCAAGGCGTTCGTCGCGCTGCTGGCCCCCGGGGACCATCCGCTGTGGACCGCGACCGAGGAGCCCGCGCCGAGCGAGGGCCCCGACCGGGTGCTCGCCCTGCCCGCCCCCGGACTGCTCGTCCAGTCCACCCGCGCGGACGGGATCGTGCGGCTGCACAACCACGGCAGCGACCACGTGCGCCCGCACGAGGGCGAGGCGCAGGTCCAGGACGACCCGCTGTACAGCCGGCAGTCGTACTCCACGGTGACCGGTCCCACGGCGCGGGGGAACGTCGCGGACAACCATCTGGCCGTGGTCGTCGCCGGGGTGCGCAGCGGCCGCCGGGTCGTCCGCGCGCTGGGCGCCGGTGCGGGCGACGGCTGGGGGTGGGCCGCCTCCTGGCACCGCCCGGTGTTCACGTCCGGCCCGGCGATGGTGCCGGGGCTGCGCGTGGAGAGCGTCACCGTGGCCCGCGGCCGGTACGAACTGCGGGTGCACCGGGTGCTCGGCGCCCCGCCCGGGGCCCGGGTGGAGCAGACCGGCTGGGCGACCGGCCGCGACGACACGGTGGTCTCCGCGCTGCACGGCCTGTACGGCTGGGAGGACCGGGACGAGGTGCGGGCGCCGCAGGGCACCGCGTACACCCCCTGGGCGGTGGTGCCCCGGCTGTCCGCGGCGGCGGAGGGCACGGTGCTGCTGGTGGCGCTCGGCTCGCTGACCGCGGAGCCTGGTGCGACGCCGCTGGACGCGGTGGTGAGCGGGGTGGACGTGGACGGGGACACGGTGGAGGTCCGCTGGGCCGAGGACGCGGCGACGACCCGTGTCGTCCTCGGTCCGCCGTCGGTCACGCACGGCTGAGCTCCGGGGCGCGCGGTCCGGTGACCGCGCGCCCCGTCCGTTCACACGTCCGTCCGGATCACCACCGCCAGCGTGCGCGGGCCGTGCACGCCCTCCACCCGTTCCAGTTCGATGTCGGACGTGGCCGAGGGGCCGCTGATCAGTGTGGTCGGCCGGCCCGGCACCAGCCGCGCCACCGCCTCCGGGACGCCGACCTCGACCTTCGACAGGTCGACGACGCACACGTGCAGGTCGGGCACGAGGGACAGCGCCCGGCGTCCCTGGTCGGACGAGCCGTCGAGGAAGATGGTGCCCGTCTCGGCGCAGCCGACGGCCGAGGCCGTGACGACCCCGTCCAGTTCGCCGAGCCGGGGGGCCGGGATGGTGTCGGAGTCCTGCTGGACCTCGCCGTCGTACGCTCCGAGCCACTGCTCGTCGAGTCCGGCCGGCGCGCCGATCCGCCGGGCCCCGCGTTCCCGCAGCACCTCGGCGAGGACCTGGGCGGTGCGGTCGGCGGTGCAGGTGTGCACCGTCGCCCGGTAGTCGACGAGCCGGTCGGTGAACAGGGCCAGGCGTTCGTCGTCGGGGAGGGTTCGGCCGGTGCGGTAGGCACGCGGGACGGTGACGTCCCGGGCGGGGGCGAGGGCCAGGGCGTCCTTGATCCGGCCCAGTACCGTGTCACGGGCGGTCGTCATGCGTCCTTCTCCTTCTTCCCGTCCTTCTCGTCCTTCTCGTTCCTCCGGTACTCGTCGGCGGCGTCCCGCATCGTCGCGGCGCCCTCGGCCGACGCCAGCCAGGAGCGGAAGGTCCGCTTCGGCGGGACGGCGGTGTCCCGGCTGTCGCTCCAGCCGTCGAACGGCGGCGGCAGGTGCGAGATCTTCCCGTCCCGGCCGCCCAGCACCCGGCCGAGCCCCGCGCCCTTCTGCGCCGCCGTGAAGAGTTTCGGGTGCTTCATGACGGTGGCCGCGGCCCTCATGGCGAGCTTCTCGGCGGTGACACCGGTCTGTTCGGTGTTCTGGTGGCGCAGTTCGACCAGCAGCGACGGGATGTCGATCTTGACGGGGCAGGCGTCGAAGCAGGCGCCGCAGAGGCTGGAGGCGTACGGCAGCGAGCTGTTGGGGTCGTCCTTGGCCGCGTGCATCCCCGCGAGCTGCGGTGTCAGGACGGCCCCGATCGGCCCCGGGTACGTCGAGCCGTACGCGTGGCCGCCGGTCCGTTCGTACACCGGGCAGACGTTGAGGCAGGCCGAGCAGCGGATGCAGTTGAGCGCCTCGCGGCCGATCCGGTCGGCGAGCGCTGCGGTGCGTCCGTTGTCGAGCAGGATCAGGTGGAAGTCCTGCGGCCCGTCGCCCGGCGTCACGCCGGTCCACAGCGAGGTGTACGGGTTCATCCGCTCGCCGGTGGAGGAGCGGGGCAGCAACTGGAGGAAGACCTCCAGGTCCTGATGGCGCGGCAGCACCTTCTCGATGCCCATGACGGTGATCAGGGTGTCGGGCATCGTCAGGCACATGCGGCCGTTGCCCTCGGACTCCACGACGGACAGGGTTCCGGTCTCGGCGATGCCGAAGTTGGCGCCCGAGACCGCGACCTCGGTGGTCATGAACTTCTCGCGCAGATAGGCGCGGGCGGCGGCGGCGAGGTGCGCGGGCACGTTGTCCAGGCCCGGGTCGACGCCCGGGATCCCCTTGAGGAAGATCTGCCGGATCTCGTCGCGGTTGCGGTGGATCGCGGGCACCAGGATGTGCGACGGCTTGTCGTGCGCGAGCTGGACGATCAGTTCGGCGAGGTCCGTCTCGTACGGGGTGATACCGACCGATTCGAGATGCTCGTTGAGGCCGATCTCCTGGGTGGCCATCGACTTGACCTTGATGACGTCCCTGCTGCCCGTCGCCTCGACCAGCCGGGCGACGATCTCGTTGGCCTCGGCGCCGTCGCGCGCCCAGTGGACGGTGCCGCCGTGCTCGGTGACCTTCCGCTCCAGCTGTTCCAGGAGTTCGGGGAGCCGGTTCATGGTGTCGGTCTTGATGGCCGAACCGGCTTCGCGCAGCGCCTCCCAGTCGGGCAGCTCGCCGGTGACGTCGAGGCGTTTGGCGCGGATGGTGCGGGTGGCGCGGCCGAGGTTGCGGCGCAGTTGTTCGTTGCGCAGCTCGTCGTGCGCGGCACGGGGGAACTTCCGGTCGCCGCGCAGGTTGCCCGTCCCGTACGGGGAGCGGGGCGGGGGCGCGGGCATGCCGAGGAAGGTACTGCTCATCGGACGGCCTCCGTCGGGACGTACGGCGAAGTGCGGGTGGCGGAAAGGATCTGGGCGAGGTGCAGGGTGCGGGTGCCCGACCCGATCCGGGAGAGCCCGCCGCCGATGTGCATCAGGCAGGACGAGTCGCCCGCCGTGCAGACACCGGCACCGGTCCCGGCGATGTTGCGCATCTTGTCCTGGAGCATCGCGGTGGACGTCTCGGCGTTCTTGACGGCGAAGGTGCCGCCGAATCCGCAGCAGGAGTCGGCCTCCGGCAGCTCGACGAGGTCGATCGAGTCGACGGCGCGCAGCAGCTTCAGCGGCTTGTCGCCGACGCGGAGCATGCGCAGGGAGTGGCAGGTGGGGTGATACGTCACCCGGTGCGGGAAGTACGCGCCGACGTCCTCGACTCCCAGGACGTCGACGAGGAGCTCCGACAGTTCGTACGTCTTGGCCCTGACGGTGGCCACGCCCGACCGGAGCGCCGCGTCCCCGTACCGCTCGGCGACGATCTCGTGCTGGTGGCGGACCGAGCCCGCGCAGGAACCGGACGGCATGACGACGGCCTCGATCGAGGCGTCACCGAACTGTTCCGCGAAGTTCCGCACCAGGGGCAGGGGTTCGCGCTGGTAGCCGGTGTTGACGTGCATCTGGCCGCAGCAGGTCTGCCCCGGTGGGAAGACCACGTCGTGGCCCAGGCGGGCGAGCAGGACCGCGGTCGATTTCACCGCCTCGGGGAAGAGGGTGTCTCCCAGACAGGTGGCGAAGAGTCCGATGCGCATGGGTCTCTCCGATCGTTTCTCCAGTTTTATGGTCCGACCATACTAGCCTCGGTCCGAAACATGAAGGAGGCGGTGCGCACGTGCCGGTCGCACCGCGAACCCATTAAGTCATGAACCTGACAAGAATGGACGCGGCCCCGGATTCCGCGCCCGCCCGCCCCGGACCGGGTCCGGGGCGGGTCCGGCGTCGCCTCACTCGTGGCCGGAGTTCCCGTCGACCAGCGTGCCGTGCAGGCTGCGGATGTGCTTCTCGACCAGGTCCGCGGCCTTCGCCCCCTGCCCCGCCCGCACCAGGCCGAGCAGTTCGGCGTGTTCCGCGTCGAGCGCGGCGGCCGCGGCCGGCCAGTCCTCCGCCTCCTCCAGCGCCCGCAGGATCAGCGGTCGCACCGACTCGCGGACGGCGGAGGTGAGCGTGGAGGTCAGTTCGTTGCCGGAGCTGCGGGCGATGTGCACATGGAAGCGGGTGTCCAGGTCGTTGAACTCGGCCACTCCGACACCCGGTTCGCCCATCCGCGCGACCAGCGCCTCCGCCTCGTCGAGGTCCTCCGCCGAGGCGTGTCTCGCGGCCGCCTCGAAGCTGGACCGCTCCAGCACGACCCGCGCCTCCAGGACGTCCTCCAGGCTGTAGCTGCCCAGGGCGAAGTGCAGGCGCAGCAGCCGCCCGAGCGCGTCGTCGGGGTTGCGCACGATCCGCGCCCCGGCGTCCGGCCCCCGGCCCGGCTGCGCGACCAGCACGCCGATGGTCTCCAGCACCCTCAGTGCCTCGCGCAGCGCGGACCGGCTGACCCCGAGCACGGGTGCGAGCTCACGCTCGGGCGGCAGCCGGTCGCCCGCCCTGAGCTCGCCGGAGAACACCCGCTCCTCGATGCTCTGGAGCACGAGCTCATGCGTACGGGACTGTCGTACGGGTTGCCATTCGACGGGCATCCGTCACCCCCTGCCTCGGCCGGAATCGTCCGGTTGCCGTCGCTTCTGCTGCCCGATCCTCAACTATGTCACACACCGCATATGGTCGGACCAAAGCTCGGGCGCCGTTCAAGCACCCGTCCGCGGCCGCTGTCCCACCCGCGTCCGCTTTCCCGTCCCCGCCCGCTTTCCGTCCGTGCCCCTCCCTCCGGCCCTTCCCCGCTCAGTAGGTGACGACGATGCGGCGGCCCGCTCCGTCCACCTCGATCTGTCCGCCGTACGGGATGATCAGCTGCGGGTCGGTGTGGCCGAAGTCGACGTCGAGGACGGCCATGGTCCCGGGGGCGTACTCGTCCAACGCCCGCAGGACCGCCTGCCGCTGCTCCTCGCGGTACCGCTCCCCCTCCTCGGCGCCGAGCGGCTGTTCGAACGACCAGTTCTTGGCCCGGGCCATGAGGAGGGCCGGGAACTGGGCGAGCAGCCCCCGCTCCCCCATGCTCCGCAGGATCCAGTAGACCTCGTCGGCCGTCGGCATCTCCTCGGACGTCTCCAGGAACAGCACCCGCCCCGCGTAGTTTTCCACCGGCCCGATCTCGCGGTCGGCCATCAGCAGCCAGGAGAGGATCTCCACGTTCCCGCCCCAGCTCGCGCCCTTCACGGTCCGGCCGTCGGCGTTGTGCCAGATCCAGCCGTCGCAGGGGAGCATCTCGGGTTCGGAGTCGAAGGTCCCCGGGTCCTCCCACCGGCCGTTCGCGCCGTTGGTCTCCTTGGGCGGGGTGAGCTCGAAGGCACCGTGGGTGAAGAGCGCGGCCCGCAGGGAGTCGGCGGTCAGCGGGTGCATCGCGCCGGGCCGCCCGAGCTCGCACATCACCGTGCCGCCGTGGTACCCGACGATGCCCAGGTTGTCGAGGAACACCAGCAGGTTGGTGTTGTCGCTGTACCCGAAGAAGGGCTTGGGGTTGGCACGCAGCAGGTCGCGGTCCAGGTACGGCAGCACGGTGATCTGGTCGTCGCCGCCGATGCTGGAGATCACGGCCTTGATGTCGGGGTCGGCGAACGCCGCGTGGATGTCGGCCGCCCGTTCCTGCGGGGTGGAGCCCATCTTCCGCGTCGTCGGGTACTCCACCGGTTCGAGTCCGAACTCTTCGCGGAGCCTGCGCAGCCCCAACTCATGGGGCAGCGGCAGAAGACCGGGGAGGCCGGAGGAGGGGGACAGCACGGCGACGCGGTCACCGGGCACGGGCTTGGCCGGATAATGGTTGCTCGACATCCGCTGAGCGTAGGCGGCTCCGGGCGCGGCATCGTCATGATTTTCGATCCGCCCGGCCCGTCCGCCGTCCGGTCCCGGTCGCCCCCGTCGCCCCGGTCGTCTCGGTCGTCTCAGTCGCCCCGGTCGTCTCGGTCGTCTCGGTCGTCTCGGTCGTCTCGGTCGTCTCGGTCGTCTCGGTCGTCTCGGTCGAAGGATCCGTGGCGGCCCGCGCCGTTCCCGAACCGTTCGGCGCCGGCCTGCGTCTCCCCTGCGGTCAGCGGCACCAGGCCGTGCCGGTACTCCGCGGCCAGCGCCTCCGACTCGCCCAGGCCGTGCTGTTCGAGCACCGACAACCGGTCGTGGCGCAGGCAAAGTTGTGGGAAGGCGGCGATCTCCCGGGCCAGCCGCTCCGCCGCCCCGCGCGCCCCGCCGGGCGGCACGATCCGGTTGGCGAGTCCCATGGCGTACGCCTCGGCGGCCGGGACGGGCCGCCCGGTGAGGATCATGTCCATGGCCCGGCTCTCGCCGATCAGGCGCGGCAGCCGTACCGTTCCGCCGTCCACCAGCGGCACGCCCCAGCGGCGGCAGAACACCCCGAACACCGCGTCCTCCTCGGCCACCCGGAGATCGCACCAGAGGGCCAGTTCCAGGCCCCCGGCCACCGCGTGACCGGCGACCGCCGCGATGACGGGCTTGCCCAGGCGCATCCGGGTCGGCCCCATCGGCCCGTCCCCGTCGGCCAGGACCTTGTTGCCCCGCTCCGTGCCGATGCCCTTCAGATCGGCGCCCGCGCAGAACGTGCCGCCCTCGCCCCACAGCACGGCGACGGACGCGTCCGGGTCGTCGTCGAACTCGCGGAAGGCGTCGGCCAGCCGGCTCGCGGTCGGCCCGTCCACCGCGTTGCGGACCTCGGGCCTGCTCAGGATCACCGTGAACACGGCGCCGTCGCGCTCGATCCGTACCGCCGGTCGTTCGCTCATCGTTCGGCCTCCCACAGGGGATCGTGCGGGGACGGCGGAGCACCCCGTCCCCGTCGGCACAGCTGATTCATGCGATTCTCACGCAACCGTTCTACGGTGGGGCCCGTGACCCAGATGAGTCCGCCCGGCTGGCACCCAGACCCCGGGCACACAGGAACAGGCCCCGTCCACGAACGCTGGTGGGACGGCACCCGGTGGACCGATCATCTCCGCCTGCCTCCCGCCGAGGCCCGGCGCCGCCGGACGCGCGTCGGCATCGGCATCACCGCCGGTGTGGTGGCCCTCGCCGTCGTCGGGGGCGGCGTCCTCCTGTGGTCGGACCGCTCCGACGACCCCGGGAAGCACGCGTCCGCGACACCGTCCGCCCCGCCCTCCGACGACGCCGGACGCGGACCGGGCGCACCGGGGGGCGAGGACGGGGACGGGCCCCCCGGGCAGCGGGCCCCGCAGGCCGAGGACGGCTACGCCACCGACCTCGCCAGCGGCATCAGCCTCCCGGTGCCGGACGGCTGGGAGGGCACCTCGGGGGTCGCGGGCGCGGGAGTGACCACGGGCAATTACCCCTGCCCCGGCAACACGTCCGAGAAGTGCGTGCGCGGCGGGGTGTTCTCCACGCCCGCGAAGATGCTGGAGCTCGACACCACGACGCCCAGGGCCACGGCACTGAAGGACATCTCCGCCAACGCCTCCGAGTCGTACGGCGAGAAGATCTACGGGGGCATCACCTCGCACGAGGAGCTCAAGTCGGAGGCGGTCACCGTGGCCGGCGAGAAGGGGTACCTGGTGCGCTGGAAGGTCGTGACGAAGAACGGCGACGACGGGTACGTCCAGTCGCTGGCCTTCCCGTCCCCCCATGCCGAGAACATGATGGTCGTCGTCCGTTCCGGCTTCGACGTCAGCTCCAAGGCCCCGAAGCTCTCCGTGATGGACGACATCACCAAGGGCATCAAGGCCGCCTCGGGAACGGGCAGGGGCCCCGGCACCACGGTGTAGGGACGGTCGCGGGCGCCGGGTATCGGACACACATACGCATGAGTACTACGGGCCCACCGGGCTGAGTACGCCGGCCCATCCCCCGGACGGGCCGCCGGGGTCCAATGGCCGCATGCTTCCCGACACCCCGCACCGCCCCCGCCTCCAGCACGTGGCCGCCGCCGGCACGACCCTGGCCGTGACCCTGGCCCCGCTGGTGATCGGGGTGCTGCTCGCCAAGGCCGCGGCGGCGGACCCGATGGCTCCGGTGAACGCGCTGGTGACGCGGGGCGGGCAGCCCGTCCCCCTCTCGCCCGCGCAGTGGCGCAGGTGCGGCGGGCAGGCGCTGCGCCGCTGGAAGGACCCGCTGCACGCCTGCGGGCGCCCCGGCGCCCTCGTCGCCCGGCGGCGTCCCGGGGTGCGGGACCTGCGCGGCACCCCGAAATCGCTGCCGGTCGAGCGCTGATCCGGCGACGGGTCCGGCCCCCGGAGGTGACTCCCGGAGGCCGGACCCGTCGGCATGTCAGACCCGTCGGCAGTGCAGGAACAGCTGCGGTTCGGTCGCCGCGGCCTCGTGGTCCGGGGTGAACAGGGTGCTCTGCTCCCACACGACCGAGAAACCGGCCCCGGTGACCAGTTCGGTGAACTCCTCCGGGCCGAAGCTGGTCGCGCGCACCGGCTGTCCCATGAAGACGACCCCGACGTCCTCCACGTCCAGGGGCACCGTCGCGACGACCAGCTGGCCTCCGGGAACCAGCAGCCGCCGCGCCTTGTGCAGCAGCCGGGACTGCTCGTCGCGGGACATCTGCAGCATCGAGAAGTAGATGCAGACGGCATCGAAGCCCCCCTCCTCCAGAGGGAGTTCGAGGATGTCCGCGCATTCGAAGTCCGCTTCCGGCACCTGCTTCGCCGCCAGTTCGACCATGACGGGCGAGATGTCGACCCCCAGCACCCGGTGACCCGCCCCGACCAGGGCCCGCGCGGTCGGCCGTCCCGTTCCGCTGCCGACGTCCAGGACCCGGCTGTGCGGTGCGAGCCGGTCCAGCAGTCGGCTCAACGAGGCGTGATGGGCGGCGGATTCACCGAACGCCCGCTCGTAGTCCGCGCCCAGGGCGTCGAACACCGTGGCGGCGGTGAGACCGTGCTCCTCGTCCATCGTTGTGATTCCTTCCCCTTTGCCCCGTGCCATGTGCCGGGATCGTTTCATCAATCGAAGCGGCCTTCAACGCCCGCCCCCGTCACGGAACATGAGGTCGTCGGGGAAGACGTGACGGACGAATATCCGGTTTACCGACCGGTCCGGGGTTCACTACAGTCGCCACGAATCGCGCACCACGACGGCTTCGTGGCGCGCACCGTGACGAGTGAGGGGAGACCGGTCGTGCGCCATCGCGCCGCTGTCGTCGTCCCCCGGTCACGGTACGAGGTGATCCTGGTGTCCTCGTGCGCCCGGGGCGGGCTGCGCGGCCCGCACCGGACACCCGCGACGAACGACTGACCCCGAGCAACCACCGGCGCCGGAGCGCCATCGCGTCCCGCCCCGTGCGGGGCGCCGCGTCAGGGGCTTCGTGCGGCCCGGTCACGGGCCGGTCCGTCCGGGAAATCGCGCCGACCCGTTCCGGATCACCCCGAAAGGCCATGGGCCGTGCGTACCGACATCCGCCGTCTTCCCACCGGCACCCCGACCGACGTCCGCAACCTGGGCATCCTCGCCCACGTCGACGCGGGAAAGACCACCGTCACCGAACGGATCCTCCATCTGACCGGCGCCGTCCACAAACGGGGCGAGGTCCACGACGGCACCACCGTCACCGACTTCGACCCCCAGGAACGCGACCGCGGGATCACCATCTTCGCCGCCGCGGTGAGCTGCGTCTGGGACGGTCACCGGATCAACCTCATCGACACCCCGGGCCACGTCGACTTCTCCGACGAGGTGGAGCGCTCGCTGCGGGTGCTCGACGGCGCGGTCGCGGTGTTCGACGCCGTCGCGGGCGTCGAACCGCAGAGCGAGTCGGTGTGGCGGCAGGCGGACCGGCACGGGGTGCCGCGGATCGCCTTCGTGAACAAGCTGGACCGGGCCGGTGCCGACCTCGACACCGCGGTCGCGTCGATCAGGGACCGGCTGCACACGGTTCCGCTGGTGGTCCAGCTGCCGATCGGCAGCGAGGACGACTTCACCGGCGTGGTGGACCTGGTGCGCATGCGGGCGCTGGTGTGGGCCGACGGCGACGGTGTCGAGGAACGGCCGGTGCCGGACGCCCTGCGCGAGGAGGCGCACCGGCGCAGGCGGCTCCTGGAGGAGACGGTGGCGGAGCTCCATCCGGCCGCGCTGGAGGAGTTCTGCGAGCGGTCGGCGCTCGGGGAACGGACCCTGGGCACCGCGCTGCGCGACCTCACCCGCACCGGGGAGGGCGTGGTGGTGCTGTGCGGCTCCGCCTACCGCAACCGCGGTGTCGAGCCGCTGCTGGAGGCCGTCGTGTCCTGTCTGCCCTCGCCGCTGGACGTTCCGGCGGTACGCGGCACCCTGGACGGCGAGGTGCGGGAACGCGCGGCCGATCCGGCGGCGCCGTTCGCCGCGCTGGTGTTCAAGGTGACCTCGACGGCCACCGGCCGCCTGAACTACCTGCGGGTGTACTCGGGAACGCTGCGGAAGGGGGACACGGTGCTGGACGCGGGCGCCGGGCGCACCGAGCGGGTGGGCCGCATCCTGCGGGTGCGGGCCGACCGGCACACCGATGTGGACACGGCGGTGGCCGGGGACATCGTCGCGGTGATCGGGCTCAGGAGCGGCCGGGCCGGTACCACCCTGTGCGATCCGGCGGCGCCCCTGGTCCTCGAACCGCCGTCCTCGGCCGAGCCGGTCGTCTCCGTGGCGGTGGAGGCCCGTCGCAGCACCGACACCGAACGGCTGGTGACGGCGCTGGCCCGGCTGGCCGAGGAGGACCCCTCGCTGCGGGTGCGGACCGATCCCGAGACCGGTCAGACGGTGCTGTCGGGCATGGGGGAACTGCATCTGGAGGTCGCGGTGGAGAAGATCCGTCGTGCTCACGGACTGGAGATCGGCGTCGGCCGGCCGCGGGTGGCCTGCCGGGAGACGGTCGTGCGCGGGGTGTCCGGGCTGGTGTACCGGCACGTGAAGCAGGACGGCGGCGCCGGGCAGTTCGCCCATGTCGTCCTCGACGTGGAACCGTCGGACGCCCCCGGCGACCGCGCCGGTGACGACGACGGCTTCGTGTTCGCGTCGACCGTCGTCGGCGGGCGGGTGCCGCAGGAGTACGTCCGGGCGGTGGAGGCCGGTTGCCGGGACGCCCTGGCCGAGGGGCCGCTCGGCGGGCATCCGGTGACCGGGCTGCGGGTCGTGCTGACCGACGGGGCCACCCACTCCAAGGACTCCTCGGAGATGGCGTTCCGCACGGCCGGCCGGTTCGCGCTCCGTGAGGCGTTGCGCGCCTGCGCGATGGTGGTGCTGGAGCCGGTGGCGGAGGTCACCGTCACGGTGCCGGACGACGCCGTGGGCGGGGTGCTCGGCGATCTGGCGGCGCGGCGCGGCCGGGTCTCGGGTTCGGCCGCCCGGGCGGGCACCTCGGTGATCACCGCGACCGTGCCGCTGGCGGAGCTGTTCGGCTACGCGACCCGGCTGCGCAGCCGGACGCAGGGCCGGGGCACCTTCACCACCCGTCCCGCGGGCCACGCACCGGCGCCGGGTGCGGTGTCCTCCGGCACGCCGGTCCGGTAGCGGGGGCCGTCCCGGTCCCGTCCCCGTCGGGGCGGGACCGGGGCCCGGTCCGTCCGGGCTCCGGCGCCCCCGCCGCTACGGGTGTGCCGGGATCACGCAGTCGTCCTCCTGCGCGGGGGCGCGCCCGGTCGGCCAGGCCACCCCCTCGAACGTCAGCTTCTTCGAGCCGGGTTCGAGGTGGACCACGGACAGCGCCTTGTTGTACGGGTTGCCCGCGTTGGTGAGGCAGATCCAGCCGCCGGCGCCCCGGACGCGCAGATCGGCGTTCAGCTTGCCGAGGTCCTTGCGGATCCGGTCGGCCGTCGGCACTTCCTGCCCGCTGGTGTGGACCGCCCGTGCCAGCGCCCTGGACGCGGTCAGGACGACGTCGTACGTGACGATGGTGCGTCCGTCGTCGAGGTAGACGTCCCCGATGGCTCCGCCCTGCGCCGTGATGTCGCGCCGCAGGGCGGCCATGGCGTCCTGGGCCTCCCGGAGGTACAGCGGCGGGCGCTGCGTCCTGCGGCGCGGGTCCTTCTGCCACCTCGCGAGTTCGATGGACCACGCGTCGGGGTGTGCCGGGGCCGCGTAGCGGATGGTGACGGAGGGTTTGCCGGAGCCCGGGTCGCCCTGGAGCAGGGCCCGGTGGCCGTCGTCGAGCCGCTGGTCGAGCGTCGTGGCGTCGGAGCCGGTGATCACGGTGTACGACTTCTTCTCGCGGCAGTAGGTGGTGGCCAGCTTGTTCACGAAGAGCTTCAGGTGCAGGGCCCGGCCGGCGAAGTAGACGACGTGGGCGTTGGAGCGGCAGATGTTGCCCGCGAAGTCCTCGAACTCGTTGGGGGTGACGCCCGCTTCCTCGACGCCGGGGGACTCGAAGCGCATGTCCTGGACGCCGCCCCGGCCCTTGGCGGCCCTGGCCTCGGTGAAGGCGTCCCGCAGCGAGCGGTTGTAGTCGTCGCCCGGCCGGTCGTCGGTGACCAGGGCCGTCTCCGTCCCCGCCAGGCCGGGGTCGAAGGCGAGGAGCGCGCGGGCCTGGTCCTTGGTGGTGGACACCACCCGGGCGAGACCGGGGAACGGGACCTTCTGCCGGCCCTCCGGGTTGGAGAAGTCGTCGGCCGTCACCACGCTCGCGACGGCGGGCAACTTCAGGGTGTTGGTCACGTACGTGAGGGCTTCCTTGGTCTTCGTCAGGCTGAGGTTGAAGCCGACGACCGCTCTCAGGTCCGGTTCCTGCCGCACGAGTTGATCGACCGTCGTCCTCCACTGCCCGTACGCCCTGCCGGGGTTCGCGAGGACGAGGCGGATGGGCGGCTTCGCGGCGTCGGCCCCGTTCGCCCCGGCCTGGGCCAGATAGGCGCCCTGCACCTCGCTGAGGATCTGCCGCCGCACCGCCGGGTCGCCCGACTCCATCGGGATGAGCAGGGCGACCGTCGCGTGCTTCTTGCCGGCGACCGCCCTGTTCTGTTCCGCGATGTGCGCGAAGACCTCGGGCATGCCCTTGACCCCGGGCATGAACACACCGCTGCCGTCGGAGACTCCCAGACACTCCGCGTCGTGGACCTGGAGGCCCCTGCCGCAGCTCTCCGGCTCACGGAAGAAGCCGTAGTAGACGCCGAGGCCGGACGCCACGAGTGCCAGGGACGTGACCACGGCGGTCACCGGCCCCAGGATCCGGCGCCCCGGCCGCCCCGTGGGCAGCGGTTCGGGGTTCTCCTCCAGAGTGACCTGGACCAGTCGGCTGGGCAGCGGGGTGTGGTCGCCCAGGCTCCGCATCTCCCCGACCCGCACCCGTTCGGCGAAGCGTTCGCGGAGTGCCCCGGCGAGTCCGTCCGGCGGCACCGGCGGCCCGGCGCCCTCCTCGGGCGTGGCCCCGCCGGGTTCCGATGTGGTGACGACCACCGGGTACACGCGCAGGCCGCGGGACTCCCCGTCGTACGCGGCGATGAGCCGGTCCCGGATGATCCGCCGCGCGGGGACGGTGTCCACGTCCGGCAGGAGGAGGACCGGGCGACGCGCCCGGTTGAGCCGGCGGACGATCCCGTAGTGCGCGTCGATGTCGGCGAGCAGCGCCTCGACGAGCAGCAGTTGTTTCGCCTCCGCCGGCTCCTCGCGCAGGCGTTCCAGTTGCTCGCAGACCGCCTCGAAGGTGCGTTGCCGGGGAAAGCGCTCGGTGCCGTACCAGCGGACCGTCCGGTGGTGGGGGAAGCGGAAGGCGTTGACCGTCTTCAGCAGCAGGCCGACCAGTCCGCCCATGCCCTCGCTGACGTACGGGTCCTCCAGGAGGGGGTCGATCCGGGGGCGCAGCTCGGGCAGTGTCTGCCGGCGCTCCTCGGTGATCGCCTCCCTGATCTGCCTCTTCAGGTCCCCGATCTGCCGCGGCCGGGACTGGGTGGGGACCGGCTGCCACTCGTAGAGCGCCGTGCGGGCGGCGGCGAAGCGCGGGAAGACCATCGGCAGGCCGTGGGCCACCCGGCCCCCGTATCCGCAGCCCTCGGTCATCGCCTGCAACTGCTCGACGACCAGGTCCTCCTGATCGCCCTCTCCCCGGTCGCCCCGCTCCCCCTCGGGAACACCGGCTCCCCCGGGCTCTCCGGGTTCCTCGACCGCCCCGGCCCGGACGTCGCTCGGATTGTTGACCGGCACGATGCCCCGGTAGCTCTTGACCAGGGCGTCGAGCCATTGCCGGACGGGGTCGGGCCCGCCCTCGACCTGGATGACGAGCGCACCGGATCCGCGCTCGAAGCGCACTCTCCTGCGGGTGAATCTTTCCCTGAAGGTCAAATGTGCCAGGACATCGTCCAGCGCCATCCGTCACTCCCCGTTCCCGAACGGCGAATCGGTGAGCACTATAGTGTCAAGTGACCTTGAGAGAACGGAAGTTGGACATCAGGACGCTTCTCGTGCAATGACACCGGACGGATGTTCCCGGCCGGTGTCGTCGCACGGCGCCCCGTCCGGGGCCGCGGGCTCAGTGCGCGAAGACCTCGCGGAGCCTGGCCTCCTTCTCACTGTCCAGGTTGGAGTGGATCAGCTCGGTGTGACCGCCGGGAAAGGCGTTGCGCACCCGCTCTACCACGGCGTCCTGGGAGAGCAGGAAGAGCGCCGAAGTACCCGGGGTCACCTGCGACTTGACCGAGTCGATGAAGTCGTCGTCGATGCCGATGTCGGCCATCTTGCCGCCCAGCGCACCGGCCGCGGCGCCGACCGCCGCGCCGAGCAGCGGCATGAAGAAGAGCAGGCCGAAGAGCATCCCCCAGAACGTGCCGGAGAGGGCGCCCGCTCCCGCGAGGTTGTGCAGCTGCTTCGTCCTCGGCTTCCCCGCCTCCGCGGGCCAGCTGACCGTGGCCGCGTCCAGCACCTTGATCAGCTCCTGCTTCTGCAGGTTCAGAAGCGTGTCCTCCACGCTGCCGGCCCCCTCCGGCGTATCGAACTTCCATACGGTCAACGTGGCCATGAGGCTCCTCCAGGCGCGACTGCGCGCGATCGACGGAACCCCAAAGTAAGCGAATTGAGCATAGGGTGCATTTCGCCCGATTCGATTCACGGGGTGCGGGAAACCGCACCGCGGGCGGACGTCCCCGCGGCCCCGGTGAGGGGAGAGCGCTGTGCACGAACCGCCGATGATGCTGCTCGGCCTGGGCCGTTCGGCCGAACGTGTCGTACGTCCCCGGCGGGCGCTGCGCGCCGGGAGCGCCCACGCGGTGGCCGTGGCCGTGGCGGTCGCACTGGGCATCCTCCTGTCGAGGATCGACGGCGGCGCCCGGGTCGCGTCCGACCGGGTCGTGGACGTGCTCAAGGTGGTCGGGCTGGGGGTGCTGAGCATCACCACCCTGATCTTCTCCCTGCTGTTCCTGGTCGTGCAGTGGGCGGCCGGCAACTTCAGCCACCGCCTCGCCCTCTTCCGTTCGGACCCCGTGGTCTGGCGGGTCTTCGCGTTCACGATCGGCGTGCTGGCCTTCACCGTGGCCTCGCTCCTGACCATCGGTTCCCGCCCGAGCGTCTCCCTGGCCGTCCCCGTCACGACCCTGGTCCTCGCCGCGCTCACCCTGCTGCTCGTGCGCAGGCTGCAGCTCGACGCCCTGCGCTCCATCCAGCTCTCCCACGTCCTGGACGATCTGCGCGGCCGCGGCCTGGAAGCGCTCGCCATGTACTACCCGCCCGTCGGCGACGGGGAGCCGCGGCCCGCCCTCCCCGACGGACCGGAGACGTCCGAACCGGTCTCCTCCGTCCGCTGGCGGGGTAACGCCGTGCTCGTCGAGCAGCTCGACCTCGTCCGGCCGGCGAGGGCCGCCGCGCGCACGGGCGCGGTCGTCGTCCTGCGTGCCCGGGTGGGAGACACCCTGTACCGGGGCGACGTGGTGGCCGACGTCCACGGCGGTGCGGTGCCCGAGGAGGACGTCCTGGGGGCGGTGGTGGTGGGGAAGGAGCGCACGTTCCACCAGGACCCGGCGCTCGCCTTCCGGCTGCTCGCCGACATCGGATTGCGGGCGCTCTCCCCCGCGATCAACGACCCCGCCACCGCCGTACAGGTCCTGGACACCCTGGAGGACCTGCTGCGCCGCCTCGTCGCCGGCGACACCGGACGACCCACCCGGGCCATCGCCGACCGGACGGGCGCCGTGCGCCTGGTGATGTCCGTGCCCGGCTGGGAGGAACTGCTGCGGATCGGCCTGGACGACGTCCTCGACGCCGCCTCGAACGCCCCCATGGTGCTCGCCCGCTGCCGCGTCCTCCTGTCCGGCGTCCTCGCGGTGGCGCCCGCCGGCTGCCGCCCCGTACTGGAACGACGGCTCCTGTGGACCGAGCGGCGGCTCGCGGACCGGCGCCCCTCCTTCGCGGCGGACGGGCCCGCCGGCTGAGCCGCGCCCGCGCCCGCACCCGCACCACTGGCGCCGGAGGACGTCAGCCCTTGCGCCCCACCGCCTCGTCCGCATCGACACCGACGTCGGCGTCGGTATCGGTTCCGCCGGCCAGGAAGTCCGTCACCGCGAGGGCGAACAGCAGGGCCAGGGCCAGGCCGACGACCACCCAGCCGGTGGGGTGGGACCACAGGAGGTAGGTCACGAGCCCGGCCGCCACGAGGATCCAGACGATCCAGGTCCGGTACCGGCGCACGAACGGACCGACCGGGCCGGTCCGCAGTCCCGCCCGGTCGGCGGTGGCCCGCGCGGCCCCGATGCCCGAGGTCCACAGGTTCCTGACGAGAGCGGCTCTGCGACCGGTGCCGGTGAGCCAGGCGGACAGGGCGACGACGACACCGAGGGCCGCGGTCATCCGGACCATCGTGTGCAGGAAGTGGGTGAGCACGTCGTAGACCGATCCGGCGGCCGCCCGGGAGACGTCCGGCGGCAGGGCGTCCAGATAGAACGCCCTGAAGACGCGCAGGGCGACGCCGAGCAGCGCGGTGGTGGCCGCGACCCCGAGCGCGCCGACGACCAGGGCCCTGCGCCGCCGGACCGAGAGCAGGACACCGCCGCCGACCAGCAGGACGACCAGGACCGGGAGCCAGGCGCCCGCCAGCTGGAGGAGGCGCGTCCAGGTCCTGACCCGTCCGATGTCCTGCGACTTCACCAGCGTGAAGTCGGTGTGCACCTCGGGGATCCGTCCGGCGGCCTTCATCCCCTCGTCGACGAGACGCTGTTTCACCCGGTCGACGACCGGCCCCAGGTCCAGCGTGACGGCGTCCCCCTCCAGCTCCACCGCACCGCCGCCGCTGCCGGTCAGCGCCTTGTCCACGGAGGCGTGGGCCGCCCGGTTCGCCCGGGTCCAGACCCGCTCGAAGGCGTCGGAGGCCACGATCTCCCGGGCCTTGTCGTGCACGAAGCTGCGCACGGCCCCCTCCAGCGCGTCCCCGAGCCTCCCCAGGGCCTTCTCCAGTCGTGGGCGGTCCTCGGCGGCGACGTCGGAGAGCAGTGTCGACAGGTCGATACGGGTCATGAGCGCGTCGGTCACCCGGCCTGCGACGGCGTCCTGCACATCGGGGTCGGAGGCGAGCGGCGCCACGGTCGCGACGTAGCGGTCGGTGTCACCGACCTCGTCCGCCGCCCACGCGGCGACGATCCCCAGCGGGGCGAGCAGACACCCGATCAGGACGAGCACCACCGCGAGGGAGGACCGCACCCGGTGCCGCCCGCGGGGCGCGGCCGCCCCGGCCTCCAGCGCGGCCACGCGTCCGCGCAGCTCCCGCAGTTCACGCTCCGCTTCCCCGGGCGTCCCGGCTTCCCCGTCCTCGGCCACGGGTTCCTCCTCCGGTCGTGGTGCGCCGCCTTCCCCCGCAGTTCGGAAGCCCCCGTGGTTCGCGGGCCCCGGAGTTCAGAGGACCCCGGTTCTCCGCACGCGGCGAGGGGAACCGGTCGTTCGGGTGAGCCGGGGGCGACGGCCGCTCACGGCACGACGACGGCGAAATCGGGATCCGGCTCGTCGAGGTGGCCGAGCAGCTCGGTCACCTTCCCGGGGTCGCCCTCCACCTCCGCCCCGCCCCGCTCCACCAGTTCGGGGAGGGCCGCCGCGCCCAGCAGCACCGCCCGCAGGTCGTCCTCGCCCAGCGTCACCTCGACGTCCGGTTCGCAGGCGGCCGGGCCGTCGCCCGTGACATGGGTGAGGACGCCGTTGCGCAGGCGCATGGTGACCGGGTCGCCGCCCTTCGGCCGCCAGCGCACGCAGATGTCCGCGTCCCAGGAGCCCGGCCCGTCGACCCGGACGGCGAGGGCGTCGAAGAGCTGGTCCAGGGTCAGCGCGCCCAGCAGGTCGGGAGAGGCCGTGGTCGTCGGGGTGCCCACGGAGCCGTGCCGCAGCTCCAGCGCCCCGGTGAGGTAGAAGTTGCGCCAGGTCCCGTTCTCGCTGCCGTACCCCAGCTGCTCCAGCGCGTCGGCCTGCAGCTCCCGGGCGTCCGCGTTGCCGGGATCGGCGAACACCACGTGGTCGACCACCTGGACCACCCAGCGGTAGTCGCCCTCGGCGAACGACCGGCGTGCGCGGCGCAGCACCTCGTCGGCGCCCCCCATGAACTCGACGTACCTCGTGGCGCTCTCGACCGGGGGGTGTTCCCACCGGTGGGCCGGGTTGCCGTCGAACCAGCCCAGGTACCGCTGGTAGACGGCCTTCACGTTGTGGCTGACCGAACCGTAGTAGCCGTGGGTGTGCCAGGCCCGCTCCAGGGCCGGGGGCATCACCAGCTCCTCGGCGATCTCCAGCGGCGTGTACCCCTGGTTGAGTCTGCGGAGGGTCTGGTCGTGCAGATAGGCGTAGACGTCGCGCTGCTCGGAGAGGAACTCGATGACGCGCTCGCGGCCCCGGACCGGCCAGTGGTGCGAGGCGAAGGCCACGTCGGTGTCGTCGCCGAAGAGGCCGACGGCCTCGGTGAGGTAGTGGGCCCACTGCCGCGGATCGCGCACCTCGGCCCCGCGCAGGGTGAGCAGATTGTGCAGGTTGTGGGTGGCGTTCTCGGCCATGCACAGGGCGGCGTGGTCGGGGAAGTGGATGTTCAGCTCGGCGGGGGCCTCGGTGCCGGGCGTCATCTGGAAGACCATGCGGATGCCGTCCACGGTCTCCGTCTGCCCGGTGCGGGTGACGTCCAGTGTCGGGGCGATCAGGCCGACCGTCCCGGTCGAGGTGGTCTGCCCCAGTCCCGTGCCGATCTGTCCCCGCTCCCCCTTCGGCAGCGCGGCCCCGTACATGTAGGCGGCACGGCGGGCCATCGCCGTGCCCGCGTAGACGTTCTCCTTGACCGCGTGTTCCAGGAACCCCCGGGGAGCGATGACCGGGACGCCGCCCGCGACCTCGTCGTCGGTCACGACGCCCCGCACACCGCCGAAGTGGTCGACGTGACTGTGCGTGTAGAGGACCCCGGCGACCGGCCGGTCGCCCCGGTGGGCGCGGTACAGGGCGAGGGCGGCCGCGGCGGTCTCCGAGGAGATCAGGGGGTCGATCACCAGGATGCCCCGCTCGCCCTCGACCACCGTCATGTTGGACAGGTCGAATCCGCGTACCTGGTAGATGCCCTCGACCACCTCGAAGAGGCCGTGCTCGGCGCAGAGCCCGCTCTGGCGCCACAGGCTCGGATTGGCCGTCTCGGGGCATTCCCCCCGCAGGAACCCGTAGGCGCCGAGGTCCCAGACCGGGCGGCCGTCCGCGTCGCGCACCACCGTCTCCTCGGCGGCGCCCAGGAAACCGTGCCGCGCGTCGTCGAAGTCGCGGGTGTCGTCGAAGGGGAACCTCTGGAGGACCGCCGCGTTGCCCTTCGCGATCCACTGCTCCGCCGGCCGGGAACCGTCGTTCCGGGTCATCTCTCGCTCCCTGTCCCGCCCCGGTCGTCGGCCGGCGCGTCACGACCACCCTCCACCGACGTCCGGCCCGGACACGATCGGAACTGCTCCATACGGGAAACACGAAAAGGGTTCAGGGGCCGTGCCGGATCTCTCCGGCACGGCCCCTGAACCACGACTCTCACGAGTCGGGACGACAGGATTTGAACCTGCACCCCTTTGCCTCTCCCAACACCACGTGTTCCAGGGCGGATTGACGGAAACGGTACGCGCCGCACACCCCCGTGCCCGAACCCGCAGCATGTTGCTTCGGAGCCCGCATCCTCATGCCAGCGGAGTGGCCTTCCCTTTCCGCCGGGCTCTCGGCATCGTGTGGAGCGCATCACAGAACGTCTGTTCACGCGGGGTGCCGAGCCCCGGGTGCGCTTGCGCGCGCCTGGATGAGGGCGCCCCGGTGGCGGCCCGCCCATGAAGGAGAAACATGCCCGAATTCAGACAGCCCGGTTGGACCAGGGGCATCGCCCCGCTCGACGAGAACGCCGGTGGCCGGGTGTTCGGGGGCGCGTCCCCGGTCGCCGCGACCCCGGCCGTCGTGGCCACCGCGAGTGCCGTGGTGGTCGCCTTCGCGGCCGGCGTAGCCGTCCGCGAGCTGGCCGGCGGCAGCGACATCGAGCTCCCGATGTAGGCGGCGGCACCCCGCCACCCGTACCGGCCGGGGAAGACGCCCGGCGCGTGGCCCGGACACCCGCCGCTCCCACCGGGGCGGCCCGTCCCGACCCCCTCCCGTCGGAGCCGTGTCCCATCAGGGGCCGCCCGCGTCGGTTGCCGTACCCATGACGGCTCCACGACGCGAAGGCCGTCCGTCGGCCGGGTACGCGGCCGACGCCACTCGGCGCCCCGATCTGTGGGTCCGTCCCGTCTGCGCCGCCCGCCCATGACGTCACCCCACCGGCCGCCCACCAGCAAGGAGAAGTCCTTGAGTACCGCTTCGATACCGGCCGTTCTGTCCGAGACCGGTGCCCTGTCCGAGTCCGACCCCGGCCGGGCGCCGCTCGACACCGTTCCGGTCGCCTCCGTCACGTTCACCATGACGGCCTGCGTCGACATCTCGGTCTGCCTCACCGGAAGCACCACACAGCTCCCGCAGTAGGCCCGACGGGCCGCCCGCTGCGGGTGGCCCGGCACCTCATCAGTACCCGACACCTCACCAGTAGGAGAGTTTCATGAGCAGATCCTCGGCTCCGGCCGTCCTGACCGCGACCGGTGCCCTGACCGAGTCCGACCCCGGCGTGACGCTGTCGGCCCTCGCGCCGGTCGCCGCGACCCCGGTGGCCATCGTGGCCGGCGTGGGAGTCGCGTTCCTCGCCGGTTACGCGGTCGGCCGCACGGCCGGGAGCGACATCGAACTCCCGATGTAGTCGCGTTTCCCCCGACACCAGACCATTTCGTTCCATCACTCCAGTGAGGAGAACCCTGTGAGCACGTCTCCGACACCGGCCGCCCTGCGCGGTGCCGGCGGTCTGTCCGAGTCCGACCCCGGCCGGGCGCTGTCGACCTTCGCGCCGGTCGCCGCGACCCCCGGGGTCGTGGCCGGCGTGGCCATCGGCGTCGCCCTGGTGAACGCCTTCGTCGCCGGTTACAACTACACCGGCAGCGACATCGAGCTCCCCATGTGAACCCATTGCGCCGTCCCCGTCCCCGGTGGGGACGCCCCGTGAACGCGGCGGCGTCCCAGGGGGCGGTGGGCCGCCCCGGCGGCACGGGCGCCGAGCGGTAGGCCCGTCGTCCCCGGCCCCGGCACGGGGAGCCGCGGCCACCGTGCCGGGGCCGGCCGGAAACGACGGTGCGTGGGTGACATGGGGACGAGCGCCTCCAGGGCGGTCGCCCGCCCATGCCACCACCACGCCCTGACTCACGGCCCGGCCCCGGCACGGACGGACCCCGCACGGCATGAGCCCGGCCCGGCAGGAACCCGTCCCGAACGAACCCGGTACGACCCCGGACAGCACCCTGCCCGGCCCGTGGGACCCCGTACCGGCCCGGGAGCCGTCCGCCGCCCTCCGCCCCGTCCCCCCCGACACCCCCGCCTCCCACCGGCGGCCCAACCTCGTTCGTCCCCAGCACGGAAGGCCCGTCCATGCCCTCACGCCCCACCCGACCGAGTGGCCCCCGCAGACAGCGGCCGACGCTGCGCGCGGTCCTGTCCGCCCTGCAAGGCCCCGTCCCCCTCTCCCGCGAGCAAGCCATGGGCGCCTCCGAGCGGCTGGCGGCGGCGACGTCCCTGCTGTCCAGCGTCGAACACCTCGCGCGCCGCCGGGAGCACCGGTCGAGCCGACTGAACGAATGGGCCATCTCCCGCGACGCGTACGCCCGTTACGGCAGGCCCTTCCGCAAGCTGCTGGACCTGGCCTCCGACGAGCGGACCAACCGGGCGCTGCACGCCGGACGGGTGGCCGCGAGCGCGGCCCTCATGCTGCCCGGCAACGGCCGGTGGCGCGGGGCCGCAACCCTCTACCTCGGCGTCAGCGGGGCGTTGCTCTACCCGGCCGAGCGCTACGGCACCGACGGCTCCGACCAGGCGTCCACCATGGTGCAGACCGCGACCGGGCTGGCCAGACTCGCCCCCTCGTCCCGCACCCAGGACGCCCTGATCTGGTACGTCGCGCTCCAGGGAAACCTGTCCTACCTGATCTCCGGCTGGGTCAAGCTGCTGGGTCCCGACTGGCGGTCGGGGGCCGCGCTGGCGGGGGTGATGCGGACCAGGACGTACGGGCACGAGGGGGCCTGGAAGCTGACCCAGCGCTACCCGCGCTCGGCCCGCGCCCTCGTCTACGGTGTGCTGGGCCTGGAGTGCCTGTTCCCGGTGCTCTACCTGAAGGGCGGCCGGCTGACCCGCCCGGTGCTGAGCGGCGCCGTCCTCTTCCACATGGCCAACGGCTACGTCATGGGCCTCGGCAGGTTCCTTCCGGCCTTCGCCGCGATGCACCCGATGGTCGCCTACACCAGCACGCCGCGCAGCCACCCCGCGGTGGCGGGCCGCGACGACACCATGCCGGCCGCGGTGGCCCTGCTGGCGGCGGGCGGCGCGGCCGTGCTGGGGACGGTCGCGGTGGCCCGGCGGCTGCGCGTCACCGACACCCCGCACGGCAGCTCCGTCGTCACCACCCGGCACGGCAACGAACTGAGCGTGCAGAGCACCCTCGACGGCCGGAGTACGAACCCGGTGGTGGTCTTCGTCCACGGACTGGGCGCCTGCCCCGCGTACTTCGCCTGGATCGTCCGCGCCCTCGGCGGCGGGGACCGGCAGTGGCTGATGTACAGCAGGGCCGGCTACGGCCCCAGCCGGCGCCGCGCGGACGGGGAGTACACGCTGGAGGAGTCGGTCGACGACCTGGTCGACCTGATCGACGCGGCGGTCCCCGAGGGGCGCCAGGTGGTGCTGATGGGCCACTCCCTGGGCGGCGAGATCTCCCGCCGTGCGGCGGTCAGGCTGGGATCCCGGGTGAACTCCGTCGTCTACGTGGACAGTTCGCACCCCGGCCAGCTCACCCGGTCGGCGCAGCAGGGCACGACCGCGCCGCGGATCGGGGAGGGCCTGCGCACCATGGCCATCAGCCTGCGGCTGGGGTTCGGGGCGCTGATGCGGACGCCCGAGCCGGTCGCCAACCTGCCCGAACAGGTGCGGGACAAGGTCAGGATGGAATTCGCGGACTCCCGCGTGTGGACCGCCGCGGTGCGTGAGTGGAAGGCCGTCGAGCAGGACTTCCCCTCCTTCACCGGGCCACTCGACGCCCTGGACACCCACGCCCTGGTGCTCTCCGCCCAACGGACCGTGGACCGCGACCCCGAGCACCTGCTGATGCACAAGGACCTCGCCGACGCCCACAGCGGGGACCGGACCGTCCGAAACGTCGTCATCGAGGGCGCCGACCACGACGGCGTCCTCACGGACCCCCAGTACGCCGCCGAGACGCTCCGCCACCTGCTGGCCTTCCTGGCCGACACCGCCGGGCGGGGACCGGGGTCCGGGCCCGGACCCCTGACCGGGACGGAGCCGTCCGGCCGGACCGCCGCGTCCGAGGAGGAGAACCGATGAGCAACCCCCGTCTCCCGCGCGCCACGGGCTCACTGCTGACCCGCGCCTTCGGCGGCACGGACGGCAAGGTCCGCCTCGTGGCCGGCCTCACCTTCCTCGGCGCCGTCTGCTGCCAGCACCCGCACCCGTCCTTCGGCCGGGTCCAGCGGCTCGACCCGCTCTCCAGCATCTTCCCCAACTGGCGCTTCTTCGCCCCGACTCCGGCCCAGCACGACTTCCAGTTCTACTACCGCACCCTCGACGAGGCGGGCGAGACCTCCGACTGGTCCGCGCTGGAGGTCATCCAGGGCCGCCGCGCCCGCCAGTTCGTCTGGTTCCCCGAACGGCGCAGCGAGAAGGCGGTGTACGACCTGGGCAGCGAGATCCTGCGCGTCCTCGACCGCGGGTTCGAGGTGGCCGTGACCCTGCCCTCCTTCCGTATCCTGCGCAAATTCTTCCGCGAGGAGATCGAGCGGTCCGGCACTCCGGACGTCAAGGGCTTCCAGTTCGCCCTGGTCCAGAACTCGGGCTACGACGAGACCGAGGAGCCCGAGATCCTCTTCCTCTCCCCCTACACACCGATGCGCGAGACCGCGGCACCGGCGCGAGAAAGCGAGACCGTATGAGCACCGCCGCCCCCTCCTGGGCCTCCGTGGCCACCGCCCCCGAGGTCCAGGACATCGGCTACGGAAGGGTGTTCGCCGACTTCTACGACCGCCTGCTGCCCCACGACGGCTCCGCCGAACGCACCGCCGAGGTCCTCGCCTCCTGGCACCCCGGCGGAGGCACCCTCGAACTCGGCGTGGGCACCGGACGCGTCGCCGTCCCGCTTGCCCGGCTCTCCGGCGGGGTCGTCGGTGTGGACTCCTCGCCGGAGATGCTCCAGCGGCTGTGCGAAACCATCGACGCCACCGGCGCCCCGGTCACCCCGGTGCACGGCGACATCCGCACCTACGCCGACGACTCCCGGTACGGGCTGGTCTACTGCGTCTGCGCCACCCTCTCACTGATCTGCGACCCGACGGAGCAGCGGACGGCCGTCGCGCGCGCGGCCCGGCACCTGGCACCCGGCGGCACCCTCGTCGTGGAGACCCACAACCCCGGCTTCGTGACCGCCCTGCACGAGGGACGCGCCCGCACCTCCTTCTTCATTCCCTACGCCGAACCGGGCACCGGCGTGCAGACCTACTCCACCCTGATCCCCGGCGGGCTCTGGCACGCCTCGCACCTGGTGCACGAGGGCGGCCGGGTGAGCATCGGCACCGAGATCACCCGGCTCACCACCGCCGAGGACGTCGACTCCTACGCCGCCGACGCCGGTCTCGTCCTGGTGTCCCGGCAGGGCGACTGGGCGGGCGGCCCGTTCCTGCCCGAGGGGAGCGGCGTCCACATCAGCCGCTACCGCCGCCCCGCCTCCGGTGAGGAGCGCTCATGACGGCCACTGCGGCGGCGTCCGGCGGCACCGTGCGGAACCTGACGCGCGGGCAGTGGCGGCTGCTGCTCGGGGGCACCGCCCTCGGGCTGCTGGGCGTGGTGTGCACCCTGACGCAGCCGGTGCTGCTGGCCGACCTGATCAGGAACGCCGGGGACCACCGCCCGGTGGTCGGGATCGTCGTGGCTCTGGTCGTGCTGTTCCTGCTGGACGCCGTGCTCTCCGCCGCCCAGGGCTGTCTCATCGGCAGGGCGGGGGAGAACATCGTCCGCGACGCCCGGGTCCTGCTCTCGGGCAAGGTGCTCCGGGCCGACTGCGCGCACCTCGACACCCGGCGCCAGGGCGACCTGCACACCCGGCTGGTCGCCGACACCTCCCTGATGAAGATCGCGCTCACCCAGAGCCTCGCCCAGATCGTCCTCAACGGGCTGATCGTGGTCGGCGCCGTGGTGATGATGGCGTTCACCGACATCTGGCTGCTGCTGGTCGCCGTCGGGTGCCTCGGTATCGCCGGGACCGGGTCGGTGTGGCTGGCCCGCGCGCTGCGCCGGGCCGCCCTGGCCAACCGGGAGGACACCGGCGACTTCGGTGCCGACCTGCAGCGCGTGCTCGCCGCCCTGACGACGGTGAAGGCCGCCAACGCCGAGGGCCGTGAGCAGCGCCGCCTGGCGGAGTCCGCCGACCGCGCCCGCGTCTCCGGCAACCGGGTCACCGTGCTGAACGCCATGTTCACGCCCGCGCTGAATGTCGGTCTCCAGGCGTCGCTCGCCGCCGTGATGGGCATCGGCATGGCCCGCGTCGTCACCGGCTCCATCAGCCTGGCCGACTTCTCGGCGTTCACGATGTACCTGTTCTACCTGGTGTCGCCGCTGGTCCTGGTCTTCCTCTCGATCGGCACCTACCTCCAGGGCCGGGCGGCCGTCCAGCGCGTGGACGAACTCGACATCCTGCCGCAGGAGGACGATCACCCGGCCGGCACCGCGGACCCGGCCGACGACCGGACCGACGCCCCCGCCGGCGACCCGGCCGCCCGTCCGGCCCCGCGGGGCGGCCACCCCGCGGTGGAGTTCCGCGACGTCTCCTTCGGCTACGGCGACCGGCCGGTGCTGGAAGGCGTGTCGTTCACCGTCCCCGCCCACGGGCTCACCGCCGTGGTGGGCGCCTCCGGCGCGGGCAAGACCACCGTCTTCCAGCTCATCGAGCGGTTCTACCGGCCCCGGGGCGGCGCGATCCTCCTCGACGGCAGGGACATCGCCCACCTCCCGTCCGCCGAGATCCGCGGCCGGGTCGGCTACGTCCAGCAGGACAACGCCGCGATGCGCGGAACCCTCCGCGAGAACATCGTGTACGCCGCGCCGGACGCCACCGAGGCGGAGATCGCCGAGGCCGTCGAACTCGCCGGTCTCACCGAGGTGGTGGCAGAACTGCCGGACGGCCTCGACACCCTCCTCGGTGACCAGGGCACCGGACTCTCCGGCGGGCAGCGGCAACGGCTCTGCGTGGCACGGGCGTTGCTCCAGAAGCCCGACGTGATGCTGCTCGACGAGGCCACCGCGCACCTGGACTCCGACGCCGAGGCGGCGCTGCGCGACAGCCTGCGCGGCATCGCCGGGCGGTGCGCCGTCGTCGCCATCGCCCACCGGATCTCCACGGTGGCCGAGGCCGACCGGATCGTGGTCCTGGACGAGGGCCGGGTGCGCGCCGTGGGCACGCACACCGAACTCCTCGGCAACGACGCCCTCTACCGGCGGCTGGCCGCCACCCAGTTCGCCGACGGTCCCCTCGGCGGACGCCCCGCGCCGGACCCCGTACCGGACGGGGCCCAGGGCGCGGTGCCGGGCTCCGGTCCGGTGCCCGAGCCGGTCCCGGCCGCCCTGCCGGGCGCGGGAGCCGTCCGGTGAGCACGGTGGACGCGGCGGTCGTGGGCAGCGGGCCGAACGGGCTGGCCGCCGCGGTCGCCCTGGCCCGCGCCGGACTGCGGGTGGCCGTGCACGAGGCCGCCGACACGATCGGCGGGGGACTGCGCGGCGCCGCGCTGTTCGACTCCGAGGTGGTGCACGACATCTGCGCGGCCGTCCACCCCATGGCGGCGGCCTCGCCGTTCTTCCGGGAGTTCGGCCTCGCCGGACGGGGCGTGCGGATGCTGCGGCCCGAAGTCAGCTACGCCCATCCGCTGGACGGCGACCGGGTGGCCCTCGCCCACCACGACCTTGACGCCACCTGCGCGGGCCTCGGCCCGGACGGGCCGCGCTGGCGGCGGCTGATGGAACCGCTGCTGACACACAGCGACGCCATGGTCGACCTGCTGCTGTCCGATCTGCGCAGCCCGCGCGGGCTGCGCGCCGCACCCGCCGTACTGAGCCGGGTCCTGCTCCACGGGACCCGGCTCGGCCCCCGTGCTTTCCGCGGCGCGGCGGCCCCCGCGCTGCTCGCCGGGGCCGCCGCGCACGTCGTCGGCCCACTGCCCTCGCTGCCCGGCGCCGGGGTCGGGCTGCTGCTGGCCCAGTTGGCCCATGGCCCCGGCTGGCCGCTGCCGCGCGGCGGCAGCCACCGCATCGCCGAGGCCATGGCCGACGACATCCGGGCACACGGAGGGGAACTGCATACCGGGCGGAAGATCACCGACCTGCGGGAACTGGCGGGGGCGCGGGCCGTCCTGCTGGACATCGCGCCGACCGCGCTGCCCGACCTCGCCGGGGGCGCCCTGCCGCCCGGCTACACCCGGTGGCTGTCCCGGTACCGGTACGGCCCGGCCGCGGGCAAGGCGGACTTCCTGGTCTCCGGACCGATCCCCTGGTCGGCCCCGGAGACCGGTCGCGCGGGCACCGTGCACCTGGGCGGCACGGCGGCCGAGATCTTCCGCCAGGAGACCGCCAACGCCCGTGGCAGGGAGGGGGATTCACCGTTCGTCCTGGTCGTCGACCCGGCCGTGACCGACCCGGGGCGCGAGGTGGCCGGGCGCCGCCCGGTGTGGGCGTACGCCCATCTGCCGCACGGCAGCGCGCGCGACCCGCTGCCCGTGATCCGCGCGGCCATCGAGCGGTACGCGCCGGGCTTCACCGACTCCATCGTCGCCCAACGCGGGCTGTCCGGACGGGACTACGCCGCCTACAACCCCAACTACGTGGGCGGCGACATCGCGACCGGGGCGATCGGCCTGCGGCAGACCGTGTTCCGGCCCGTCCCCCGGTGGGACCCCTACCGGACCCCGCTGCCCGGCGTCTACCTCTGCTCGGCGGCCACCCCGCCCGGCCCCGGGGTGCACGGCATGTGCGGCCTGCTCGCGGCCCGGTCGGCGCTGCGCCGCGAGTTCGGCCGGCCGCTGCCCGTGCTCGGCCCGGTCGGCGCGGGAACCCCGGCCGCATGACGCCCCGGCCCGCGCACCGGGCCCGGGGTCACACCCAGCCGCGTTCGCGGGCCAGCAGCGCCGCCTGGGCCCTGCTGCACGCGCCCAGCAGGGCCAGCAGATCGGAGACATGGCGCCGGTAGGTGCGCAGCGACATGCCCGCCGCCCGGGCGCCCGCCTCGTCCTTGGTGGCGGTGCACATGAGGAGCAGCACCGTGCGCTGGGTCCCGGTGAGGCTGTCGGTGCCCGGCTTCGGCGCGGGACGGTCGGCGAGGTCCGTCGCCGCCGCCCACAACCTCTCGAAGAGGGTGACGAGACTGCTCACCGGTCCGCTCTCCTCGATGCACAGCACGCCCCGGTCGATGTCGTGCGCGTCGACGGGGACCAGCGCGGTGCGCCGGTCGTAGACCAGCACCAGTTCCGAGAGCCCCTCCGCGACCCTGACCTCCGCGCCGTGGGAGCGCAGCCGCCGGAGGTGGTCCGCGCCGGTCCGGGACGTCGGAGCCTCGCTCCCCATCAGGATTCGTACCCGGACGCCGCGCCGCAGGCAGCGCAGGCCGAGTGAGAGCGTGTGGGCCGTGCTCAGCGGGGCCAGGGCCCGGTTGGGCACCGCCGCCAGGATCTCGGCGTCGGCGTGGAAGGCCGCCCGGTCGATCCGGGCGAGGGCCTGCCCCAGGTCCTCCAGGCGGTCCAGGGCTATCGCGGATCCCGCGTGGACGCCCCCGCCGCCCGCGTAGGAGGGGGCGGCGGGGGCGTCCCGCCACAGGGAGCGCAGGATCGGCCGCGGGTCGGCGAGGCGGCGCAGCGTCCGGTAGGCGGCGTCCAGCTGCTCCTCCGCCAGCCGCGCCACCACCACCCCCGGGTCCGTGGCCCAGGTCCGCTCCTCGCTCCCGTGCAGCAGCCCCCGGTCGCGCAGCCGCGCCGCGGCCCGGTCCACGCCCTCCCCGTCCATCGGCGCGGCGGTGCGCGCGTCACGGACGGCGGCGCCCGGATTCCGCAGGAAAAACCGGTACACCGCTTCCTCGGTGCTGCTCAGACCGAGTGGCGACATCGTGTGGGTCCCCATGGCCCTCCCCTTGAACATGTCCGGCGGGACGACGGAGCACAAGTCTGCCCGGGGAGACGGGGCGTGAGGTCTCAGCGAAGTCTCACGCCCCGCTGGTACCAGGGAAGTTCCGGATGCGTGACCACTTGAATGATCGGTCTCTGATCGCTATGACAGGAGGCCGTGCACCGAAGTGATCCTGGAGGTCCGATGGGCGAGGCACCTGCAGCCGCATCGCCGGTACAAGCCACGCCGAACTCCCTGCGGGAGGTGGTGGCAAGTCGTGATCTGGCCAATCTCACCGGCCCGCTCGGCAGCGGGAAGTCCCGGTTAGCCGCCGGACTCGGGCCCGTCTCCCTCCTCGACCTCGACCGGCCCGGCGCCCTGGAGCGGCTGCCTGCCGCGCTCGCCGAGGACACCCCGGGTCCGCTGGTCGTGGACAGCGCCGACCACGACCACGCCCTGGCCGCGCTGGAGCCGCTGCGGCTGCGCCCGCCGGGAAGCGGCCGGCCCGTCCTCGTGGTCAGCAGGCGCTCCCTGCTGGCCCGGCCGGGATGGGCCGGCACGGGGGTCGCGGTCCTGGAGACCGGCCCGTGGCCGGACGCGCGGATCGGGCGTCTGGCGACGGAGGCGCGGGTGACCGACGCGCGGTCCCGGGAACTGATCGTCCGGCTCGCCGCGGGCAACCCGCTGATCGCCGACGCGGCCTGCCGGGCCGTCCACGCGGGTGCGCCGCCGACCGCGGCCGGGGCGGTGGCCGACGGCGCCGCCCGGGAGATCGTGGAGCGGCTCTCCCGGGAGCGGCCCGCCGGGCCGTGGCAGCACGCCCTGGTCCGGCTGGCCACGGTGTGGTCGGCGGACGAGGAACTGCTCGACGCCGACCCGGACCTGTTCGACACCCTGGCCGGGCTCAGCCCGGTCGTCCCCACCGAACTCGGGTTGGCCCTCGCCGAGCCCTTCCGCGGGGTGATCGAACTGGCCCATCGCTGGCGTCGGCCCGCCACCCACCGCGGCGCGTGGGCCCGTGCACTGGCCCACCGCAAGAAGCTGCTGGCCGACGAACCCGCCGCCGACCGCCGCAGCCGTCTCATCGAGGGGATCATGGCCCTGGCCGACGACGACGCCGTCCGCGAGACCATGTTCCCCATCAGCGTGACCCGGGACGTGATCCACACCGCCGCCCCGGACGACGCCGACGCCATCGGCACCCTGATGCGCCGGTGGGCCCGGCAGGGCGGGCTGGACGTGCGCTGGACCGACCGCCTGGTGGAACGCTGGCTCGTCGACGACCCCGCCAGCTTCCAGTTGATCCGGAACCGCGGCGACCGGATCATCGGCCTGACGAACACCCAGCAGGTCACCGAACGCACCATGAACTGTGTGGAACCGCTGCTCCAGCAGCACACGGACCGGCTGCTCGGCCGCCCGCGCGGCACCGGGGGATGGCTGCTCGGCGCGGCCTACTGCCCCGATCGGGGCGCCCACGCGCACCTGCTGCGCAGCCTGCTGCGCCAGGTCATCGTGGGCGGCCTGCTGCTGACGGTGTCCACCCCGAACCCGGACTACCAGCGACTGCTGCGCGGGCTGCGCTTCCAGCGTCACGGCACCACCACCGACGACGTCTACCGCTGCGGGCGCAAGCCCGAGATCTTCAGCCAGGACTTCGGCTCCGCCGCGCTGCCCGACTGGACGGAGCGGCTCGCCCGCGCCTCGGGGATGCGTGGCGGCCCGCGTCCGACCGGCCAGGAGGTGGCCCGCGCCCTCGCCGACATCGCCGACCCGGCCCGGCTGGCCGAGAGCCCGCTGCTCTCCTCGCCGCGCCCCCGGACGGTGGCGGAGCTGCGCGCGGACCTGTGGGAGGCGGTGCGGCGGCTGGCGGACAGCGAGGTGCGGGAGGAGGCCGAGGCCGGGTGGATTCTCCAGCACTACTACCTCGGACGGCCGCGGACCCATCAGTGGCTCGCCCAGCGGCTCCACATCAGCCGGGCCACCTACTTCCGGCGGCTCCGGCACGGCCTGGACCTGGTGGGCGGCGGCCTCGCGGCGGAACGGAGCGTCCCATGAGGGGCGCCGGGAGGACGGCAACGGCAGGTGGTGGGAGGGCGGCGGGGCCGGGTTCCTCAGTGGTAGACCTCGCCCGGCTCGGCCCTGCCGGGGCCAGGAGCCGCGGCACCGTCACGAAGGTGTGGCCGCGGGCGGTGAGGGCGTCGATGATGCCGGGCACGGCGGGCACGGTGCTGTCACGTCGTTGGGTTGCAGGTACCCGACGGCGCGTCGTGGCCTGGCGGGGCCCTCGGCCCGGGGGAAGGAACCGAAGGGCAGTCCCGGGGCAACGCGCGCTGCCCGGCCCGAGTAGGCGCGGGGCGCGGCACACCGTTCCCGTGCCCCTGACAGAAACGCCGCGCCCCTCCTCGTACAGGAGGGGCGGGCCGGAGGCCGGCGCTCTCGTCCATGTGCGGTTTGGGGGCTGACCGACAAAGGCACCAAGGGCAAGCGGGCCCGCAAGGTTCCCATCGTCGAGGAGATCCGTCCCCTCGTCGCTCAGCACGTTCTGTCCGCCGGTCCGATCCCGATGCCCGCCTGTTCACCGGCCCGCACGGCGGACGCGTCCCCACCGCCGTCCTGCGCGACGCCGCGCACCGGGACGACGTGGTCACCAGGCTCGGCCACGAGCGCCTGCGCCGCCACGGCCTCCGGCACACCGGACCGACCTGGTTCGCCGACGCAGGCGTGCAGGTCCACGTCCTGCGACGCATCGCCGGCCACGGGTCGCTGACCACGGCCCAGCGATACCTGCACCCCGACATGCACAAGATCACGGCTGCCGGGGCGGCGCTCTCCGCGCACCTCGGCGTGTTGCGCGCACCGCGCTCGCTGCGGGCCCGATCTCCATGACCCGTCGGCCTCGGTCGAGGACACCGGTCCCCAACTGGTCCTCAAGAATGGTCAAGGGCCGGTTTCGGATACCTCCGAAACCGGCCCTGACCTGCGACTGTCTCCAGTCGGGACGACAGGATTTGAACCTGCGACCCCTTGACCCCCAGTCAAGTGCGCTACCAAGCTGCGCCACGTCCCGATACCCGCCTGACCTGGGGTTTCCCCTGGCCGAACGCGCATGAGAACAATACCGCACTCGGCGGGGTGGTCACGAACTCCTTTCGCCGCTTGACCTCAACCATGCTTGATGTTCAACGCTGGTCCCATGACGAACACGACCACCGCACGGACACCCGACCACCGCGACATGAACCGCCTGATGGGCCTGATGACCGGGGACGAGAAGCACGGCCCCGCCGCGACGTCCACGCTGGACGTGCTGTGGGTGCTGTACGACCGGGTGCTGCGGGTCGCGCCCGACACCGTCGACGCGCCCGGCCGCGACCGGTTCCTGCTGTCCAAGGGACATGGGCCGATGGCGTACTACGCCGTCCTGGCCGCGCACGGCTTCTTCGACGAGGAGCTGCTGCCGGGGTTCGGGGCGTACGACTCGCCGCTCGGGCACCACCCGGACCGGACGCTGGTGCCGGGGGCGGAGATCGGCAGCGGGTCGCTGGGGCACGGGCTGCCGCTGGCCGTGGGGAGCGTGCTCGGTCTGCGGGCCCAGGGGCTCACCGACCCCCGGGTGTGGGTGCTGATCGGCGACGCCGAGCTGGACGAGGGCAGCAATCACGAGGCGATCGCCTACGCGGGCCCGGCCGGGCTGGAGCAGTTGCACACCGTGGTGATCGACAACGCTTCGTCGTCCCACGGCCGGCCCGGCGGGATCGCGGCCCGTTTCGAGGCCGCGGGCTGGTCGGTCGACTCCGTGGACGGCCGGGACCACGAGGCGCTGTACGCGGCCTTCACCGCGCCGCACCCCGGACGGCCGCGGGCCGTGGTCGCCCGCGTCGACCCGAAGGACTGAGCGCTCCGAGCGAGCGCCGCCCCACCGAAACAGCGATGCAGAAGAGGGACACTTCACATGGACACGATGCGTGACCGCTTCATCTCGACCACGTCGCAGCTGCTGGACGAGGACCCGCGGCTGGCCCTGGTGCTGGCCGAGATCAGCCGCGACGGCTTCGCCCGGGCCGAGCGGGCCCATCCGGACCGGGTCGTCAACGTCGGCATCAGGGAGCAACTGCTGATCGGGGCGGGCGCGGGAATGGCGCTCACCGGTCTGCGGCCGATCGTGCACACCTTCGCCAGTTTTCTGGTGGAGCGGCCGTTCGAGCAGGTCAAGCTGGACTTCGGCCACCAGGGGGTGGGCGGGGTGCTGGTGAGCGCGGGGGCCTCGTACGACTGGCCGGCCGGCGGCTTCACCCACATGGCGCCGGGCGACGTCGCCCTCATGGACACCCTGGAGGGTTGGACGGTCCAGGTGCCGGGCCATCCCGACGAGGCCGAGGAACTGCTGCGGGAGGCCGCGGTCGGGGACGACCGGGTGTACCTGCGGCTGTCGCTGCAGTCGAACGCGGTGGCCCGGCCGGTCGGCTCGGGGGCCGGGTTCATCACGGTGCGGGAGGGGACGGGCGGGGTGGTGGTCGCGGTCGGGCCGATGCTCGACAACGTGCTCGCGGCGACCGAGGGGCTGGACGTGACCGTGCTGTACGCGGCCACGGTGCGCCCGTTCGACGGGGCCGGGCTGCGCCGGGCGGTCGGCGGGCAGGACGCCGCCGACGTGGTGGTCGTGGAGCCCTACCTGGCGGGCACGTCCACGGCCGCGGCGAACGACGCCCTCGCCGAGCTGCCGCACCGGGTGCTGGGGCTCGGTGTGGGGCGGGCCGAGCTGCGCAGGTACGGGCAGATGGACGAGCACCTCGCCGCCCACGGGCTGGATCCTCGGGGGCTGCGGGAGCGGATCGGCGCGTTCCTGCGCCGCTGACCGGGACCCGGCGAACGCGCCGCCCGCCGCCCGGGTCCATCTGCCGCCGGGCACCCGCCCCGGGTGCGGCCCGGGGCGGTGAGGAGTCCGGTTCAGCAGGGCGGCGAAGGCGGCGGCGACGGTCCTCGTACGACGTGCGCCGGTCGGTTCACGCGGTGGCCCTCCAGTCGGGGTGGCCGGGCATGGGCGGGTTCACGGCCCCGAAGAGCCAGTCGCGCAGGAACGGGTCGAGGGACCTGTCGCCGGTGACGTCGACGGCGTGCCGGATGAAGTCCTCGCTGGTGTACGTGGAGTCCTTGAAACGCCGCACCCACTCGCGCATGATCCGGTCGAACCTCCGTTGTCCGACCTGCTTGTCGAGGGCGTACAGGACGAGTGCGCCGCCGTCGTAGATGTTGGTGCCGCCGAGCGCCCGGGGCAGTCCGGGCGGGCCGTCGGCGGCGCGGACCGCGTCGAGCTTCTCGTACGTCGCCTTCATCTTGTCCTCCAGGACCGACCAGCCGCGCTCCTCGCCGTACACCCCGGCGTAGTACACGGCGGGGCCCTCGTTGAGCCATGCCTGCTGCCAGTCGTTCGGGGTGACGGAGTCGCCGAACCACTGGTGGACGAGCTCGTGGACCATGGTGGTCTCGTAGCCGGGCTGTCCCTGGGCGTTGGGTTTGAACCAGTTGGTGGAGAACAGCGAGAGGGTCTGGTTCTCCAGGGCGTCGGTGTAGCCGTCGTAGATGTGGACGCCGTAGACGGAGAACGGGTAGCGGCCGAACTTCGCCTCCAGCCAGGCCAGATGGTCGGCGGTACGGGCGACGATCGGGGCGTACTTGTCCTCCTGGCCCCGGGGCACGATGTGGCGCAGCGGCAGTCCGCGGTGGCTGGTGCCGTACAGGTAGGTGCCCTTGACGACGGCGATGCCGATGAGTTCGGTCGCCATGCGCTCGCGCAGGGCGAAGTGCCAGACGGTGGAGCCGTCGGCGCGCGGGGACTTGTGGAGCAGTTCGCCGTTGGCGGCGGCGACGTAGCCCTCGGGCGCGCTGATGTGGAAGGTCCAGGTCGCCTTGTCGGAGGGGGTGTCGTTGCAGGGCAGGAAGGTGTCGGCGCGGGAGGACTGGGCGGCGGAGGCGAAGCCGCCGTCGGTGCCGAACTTCCAGCCGGTCAGGCCGAGTCGGGGTGCCTTGCCGTTGCCCCGGTAGCGCACCTCGGTGGTGAACGCCCGGCCGTCGTGCAGCGGGCGGGCCGGGGTGACGGTGAGCTCCTGGCCGCTCTTTCCGGGCGAGATCTCCCAGGTGGCGGGGCGGCCGGCGACGGTGACGGAGTCGATGGTGTGGCCGTCGGTGTCCAGGTTGAACGAGGAGAGGTCCTGGGTGGCCCTGGCCTCGATCCGCACGGCGGCGGTGAAGTCGTAGGTGACCGGGGTGAAGTCGAAGGTCAGGTCGTAGTGGACGACCTGGTAGCCGCCGTTGCCGAGGGTCGGGAAGAGCGGGTCGCCGACGCCGTCCGAGCCGGGCCGCGGGTCGAAGCCGTGCGACCGGGCGGCGGCGGGCGAGCCGAGGGCGGGCACGGCGACGGCGGCCGCCACCGCCGTGCCGCCGAGCCGGAGGGCCGTGCGTCGTGTCGTGGTCACTTCTTCCCCTTCTGGAAGGCTTCCTCGAATTCGCCGCGGGCCTGCTCGCCGCCCTTGGCCAGGTAGTCCTTGACGAGCTGGTCGTAGGCGGACATGGGCTTGCGGCCCGCGATGACGTCCTTGAGCCCGTCCTGCTTGAGCGTGTAGAGGCTGCCGGTGCCCTTCGAGTCCCAGGTGGGGGACGAGTACTGGAGCACCGGGTCGGGCACCATCATCGGGATCATCCTCGTGAACGCGTCGTGGACGTGGCGGACGCCCTGCTCCGAGTCGGCGCTGAAGATCGCGGGGACGGCGGAGGCCATGAACTTCCAGGGCACGGTGACGTCCTGGGTGCCCTGCTTGGTGAGGGCCGGGTTGCCCTGGGCGTCGCGGGTGAAGTCCGTGCCCTCGACGCCGTAGTTGATGAGCGTGTACTCCTGGCTGCCGAACGGGGAAGCGGCGAAGTCGGCGAGGGCCAGGATCTCCTTGACGCGGTCCTCCGACGCCTTCTTGACGTGGGTGTTCTGGAGGGCGACGTTGTCCATCCAGGCGACCGCGTCCTTGCCGACCGGCACGAACGGGCGCGGGTCGTACTTCTCGTCGATCGCCTTCATCGATGCGATGTAGCCGACGCCGGGCGCCAGGTAGGTGGGCATGCCGTCGTAGACGTACGCACCCTTGCCGTTCTTGAACATGTCCGTGTACTGGGCCTTCTGCGCCCCGGACATCTGGAGGGTGCCGGGGTAGAAGCAGCCCGCCTCGTACAGCAGCCGGGCGGTTTCCACCGCCTTGCGGTACTCCGGCGTCTCCAGGTCGAGGGTGAACTTCCCGGTCTTCCCGTCCAGCCGCCAACTGCTGGGCGCGCCCGCGGACATGGCGAGCATCGTGGTGGCGCCCGCGATGATGGCGTACTGGTCCTTCTTGGGCCGGGTCAGTTCCTTGCAGAGCTCGACGAACCGGTCGAGGTCGGTGATCTGGTCGAGGCTCGTGACGCCGGCCTCCTCGAACAGGTCGTGACGGTAGAAGCCGGCGCCGCCGGTGCCGGTGCGGGCGATCGGGATGCCGTACAGCTTCCCGCCGAAGATCGCGGCCTGCCAGGCGCCCTTCGGGATCGCGGCCAGGTTCGGGTAGTCCTTGATCCTGTCCCCGGCCAGGTGCGGGGTCAGGTCGGCGCACTTGGCCTGGAGGAAGGCGGCCTTGTTGTCGACGCCGCCGCTCTCCGGGTACATGAACAGGTCGGGCAGGCTGTCGCTGGCGACCATGGTGGAGAACTTGGTGCCGTAGTCGTCGGCGGGGACGGCGGTGATGTCCACCCGGCCGCCGAGGAGCTTCTCGATCGCCTGCCAGGCGGCGTTGGAACCGCGGGCGGGCGGCGGCGGGGAGAAGGTCTCCATCGTCGCGCTGATCGGCTTCGCACCCTTGAGCGGGGCGCCCTTCGTGGCGCGCAGCGGCTCGGCCGGGTACTTGAAGAAGCCCTGCGGGACACCGGCGGCGGTGCCCGCCAGGTCGGGTTCGAGGCCGATGTTGCGGACCGCGGTGCCGGGCAGCAGCGAGGCGCTCTTGGCCTCCGCCTTCGCGGTCGCGCCGCCGTCGCCGCAGGCGGCGAGCAGCGGGGCGGCGGCCAGTCCCAGACCGATGCCCGCGCCCATGCGGAAGAGTGCTCTGCGGTTGATGGGGGTGGAGCTCGACACCTGGGTCTCCTTGGGAGAGGGGAAGGAAGGAGTGGGGGGCGGCGGTTGCGCTCGAAAGGCCGTCGGGTGGTTTCTCAGCCCTTGACGGCGCCGGTGAGCACGCCCTTGGTGAAGTAGCGCTGGAGGAACGGGTAGACGCAGAGGATCGGTACGACGGCGATCACCAGGACGGCCATCTGCACGGCCTGCTGCGGGGCGAGCGCCTCGCCCGCCGAGGCGGCGTTCAGGCTCTGGCCCTGGAGGACGTAGGTGCGCAGCACCATCGGCAGCGGCCACTTGTCGGAGTCGTTGAGGTACAGGAGCGCGTTGAAGAAGGCGTTCCAGTACGTCACCGCGTAGAAGAGGCTGATCACGGCGAGGACGGCCTTGGACAGCGGCAGGACGATCCGGACCAGGATGCGGAAGTCGCCCGCTCCGTCGACCTTCGCGGCGTCGTACAGCTCGTCCGGCAGGTTCATGAAGAAGGACCGCAGGACGACCAGGTTGAAGGCGCTGACCAGGGTGGGCATGACGAGCGCCGCGTAGGTGTCGTACAGGCCGAGTCCCTTGACCAGCAGGAAGTTCGGGATGATGCCCGCGTTGAAGAGCATCGTGAACAGGGCGGTCATCAGGATGAAGCGGGAGCCGGTGACGTCGCGGCGGGAGAGGCCGTAGGCCATGCCGACGGTGACGAGGAGGCTGGCGAGGGTGCCGAGGACGGTGATGCCGATGGAGACGATCAGCGCCCGGGTGACGACCCCGCCGGTGAAGATGGTGCGGTAGGCGTCCAGGGTGGGGTGGTCCGGCCACAGGACGAGGCCGGAGCTCTTGATGATGTCGGTCTGCGAGGCGAAGCTCGTGCCGATCACGCCGACCAGCGGGTAGGCGACGGCGAGGACGACCACGACGACGGCGATCGCCTTGGCGGTCTGTCCGAGACGGGTCGGCCGTTCCATCCACGGGGGCCGTCCGTCGGACTTCCGGGCGGGGGCGGGGCGGGGCGCCGGTGCGGTGGATTCCGTCGTGGCGCGCTTCTTCTCAGCGGTCAGCACCGCGGTACACCCCTTCGTGGCCGAGTCGGTGGGCGAACTTGTTCGCGCCCAGGACGAGTGCGGTGCCGATGACCGCCTTGACGAGGCCGACGGCGGCGGCGACGCCCCAGTCGTTGTCCTTGATGCCGTGGTAATAGACGTAGGTGTCGAGGACCTCGCCGGCGTCCGGGCCGACCGCGTCGCGCTGGAGCAGGATCTGCTCGAAGCCGACGGAGAGGATCTGCCCGAGGTTGAGGATCAGCAGCAGGATGAGGACGGGTGCGATGCCCGGCAGTGTCACGTGCCACAGCCGTCGTCGCGGTCCGGCGCCGTCGATCGCGGCGGCCTCGTACTGCTGTTTGTCGATGTTGAGCAGCGCGGCGAGGATGATGATCGTGCCCCAGCCGGCATCCTTCCAGGCCACCTGGAGCGTCAGCAGCCAGGGGAAGGCGTCGGGGTCGCTCATCATGTCGTAGCGCGGCAGGCCCATGCCGCCGAGGACGTCGGGCAGGAGTCCGGCGCCGCCCAGGATCTGCTGGAAGATCGAGACGATGATGACCCAGCCGATGAAGTGCGGCAGGTAGACGACGCTCTGCACGAAGCGCCTGACGCGGTCGCTGGCGATGCTGTTGAGCAGCAGGGCCAGCGCGATCGGGATCGGGAAGAAGAACACCAGCTGGACGAGGGCGATCTCCAGGGTGTTGAACGTCGCGGACCAGAAGGCCGGTTCGCCGAACGCGGCGGAGAAGTTGGCGAACCCCACCCAGACGCTGTGCATGTAGCCGAGGTACGGCTGGTAGTCCTGGAACGCCACGACGTACCCGAGCAGCGGGACGTAGTGGAAGACGATGAAGTACAGCAGGCCGGGCAGGGTGAGCAGGAGCATCACCCGGTCCCGCTTGAGCCGCCGGCGGAGCGTGAGCCGGTGCTGCGCGACGGCGGCCCCGGTGGCGGGCGGGGCGGGTGTCTCGGCCTTCGGTCGCCGTTTCTCCCGCGGCAACGGGGGTGCTGTTTCAGCCATTGGTGCGTCCTGTTCGGCTGGGTGGCGCGTGGTGGGCCTTCTGGGGCCGCAAGTTAGTAAGCGGTTAACCCAAGCGTCAAGGGATCTGAGCGAACACCATCCGGTCCACATCGCTCCCGATGACGGAATCAGGCGCCAACAGTCCATAAATATGCCAGCGAAACGGACAGTTGAGATGTACGGGAGCTTGACGTCCGGTCATCACGCTCCTTAGCGTGCCGGTCATTCCATAGAACGCGATTACTGTCCGGAGGCAGGGTGCGAACCACCGAAGAGGCACCGGCTCATTCCGGTAGCGATGCTGCGGCAGCGTCCCCGCGACGGCCGCGCACGGTCCTAGTCATGGACCCCGGTCTGCTCGACGACGTCTTTCCGCCACCCGTACGGGCCCGCCTCGAGGAAACCGCCGACCTCCTCACCCCGTCCGCGATCAGCGAGTTCGACTCCCCCGGGGCCGCGGCGGCGCTGGGCCGCGCCGAGGTCCTGCTCACCGGCTGGGGCTGCCCACCGGTGGATGCCGGGCTGCTGGACCGGGCACCCGAGCTGCGGGCCGTGATCCACGCGGCCGGCACGGTGAAGACCTTCCTGTCCCCGGCCGCGTTCGACCGCGGACTGGTCGTCTCCTCGGCCGCCGCCGCCAACGCCGTGCCGGTCGCCGAGTTCACCCTGGCGGCGATCATCATGGGCGCCAAGCGGGTGTTCCCGCTGGCCGGTCTCTTCCGCACCCGGCGCACCCACCGCACCCACGCCGACCTCGACCGCCAGCACTGGCTCGGCACGCACGGGCTGACCGTCGGCGTCGTCGGGGCATCCCGGATCGGCCGCCGGGTCATCGAACTGCTGCGGGTCCTGGACGCGGAGGTGCTGCTCCACGACCCCTATGTCGACGCGGCCGGGGCGCGGTCGCTCGGCGTCACCCCGACCGATCTGGACACCCTGGTCGCGACCAGCGACGTGGTGACCCTCCACGCCCCCGACACACCCGAGACGCGCGGGATCATCGACGCCCGCCGGATCGCCCTGATGCGCCCGGGCACCCTGCTGGTCAACACCGCGCGCGGACCGCTGGTGGACACCGAGGCGCTGACCGGGCACCTGGTCAGCGGGCGGCTGGACGCGGTCCTGGACGTGACGCACCCCGAGCCGCTGCCCGGGGACCACCCGCTGTGGGACCTGCCCAACGTCTTCCTCACCCCGCACCTGGCGGGCGCCCAGGGCAACGAGGTGGGGCGGCTCGGGGCACTGGCCGTCGAGGAGCTGGCCCGGTACGCGCGGGGCGCGGCGCTGGAACACCCGGTGCACCGGGCCGACCTGGGGAGGATCGCATGAGTCCCGTCCTCCCGCAGGCTCTAGGCTCGGCGTCACACAACAGCCTCCAGGGGGTGAGCCGGATGCGCCGGCAGAGCACAGCCGCGGACGGACAACGGCGCGCGACGGTCACCGACGTCGCGCGGCGCGCGGGCGTATCGACGGCCACGGTCTCCCGTGTGCTGAACCGCAACTACCCGGTCGCGGAGGCGACCCGGGAGCGGGTCGAGTCCGCGATGCGCGAGCTCGGCTACGTCGTCAACGCCCACGCCCGCGCGCTGGCCGGGGTCTCCAACCGCACCGTCGGCATCATCGTCAACGAGGTCGTCGACCCGTTCTACGCGTACATCGCGCGCGGGGTGGAGCGGGAGGCGGCGCTGGGCGGACGGCTCTGCCTGGTCTGCTGCACCCAGGGCGACCCGCAGCGCGAACTGGCCTTCATCGACCTGATGCACGAGCGCAGGGCGGACGCGGTGGTCGTGGTCGGCGGCTCCATCGCGGACCGCGGCTACACCACCGAACTGGCCCGCCGGGCCCGCGAACTGGACGCGGGCGGATCGAAACTGGTGCTGTGCGGCAGGCCGCCGCTGGGCGAGCAGGCCCCGACCGTCGCGGTCGAGTACGACAACGAGGGCGGCGCCTTCGCCATCACCGACCATCTGCTGATGCAGGGGCACGAGCGGATCCTCTACCTCGGCGGCCCGCCGAAGCTCTCCACCACCCGCGACCGGCTGGCCGGCCACCGGCGGGCCCTGGAGCTGCGCGGGATCGCGCCGGACCCGGACCTGGTGCACCCCGGCGCCTTCAGCCGCGGCTTCGGCCACCGGAGGATGGCCGAACTGCTGCGGGACGGACCGGACTTCACCGCGGTGTTCGCCGCCAACGACATGGTGGCGGCGGGTGCGGCGCAGGCGCTGGAGGAGGCCGGGGTGCGGATCCCGAAGGACGTGTCCCTGGTGGGGTACGACGACATCCCGGTGGCCCAGGAACTGCGGCCGCGCCTCACCACCGTCCATGTGCCGCTGGAGGAGATGGGCCGTCAGGCGGTGCGGCTCGCCGTGACCGGCGGGGACGAGGACGACTGGCGCGAGCCCACCACGGGCGCGCTGCGGCTCGGCACCCACATCGTGGTACGCGATTCCGTCGCGCCGCGTTCCGCCCGGTCCACCGGTATGTGATCGGTTACTTCCAGCCTGTCCGCAGTCGGCCATAGAAAATAACAGTAACTCCCCACCTCCTCTTGCCTCTCCATAGCAACCGCTTACATGCTGGCGCCGAGCAGCACTCGTTCCGCACGCCTTCTGCCCCTCACTCGTTCGCAGGGAGAGTTCCGCATGCGCATGCCCACCGAATCCGCCGGCTCCTCCGTCACGCCTTCCGCCGCGTCTTCCGCGGCGTCTTCCGTGGCGCCTTCCGTGGGGGCGCCCTCCGCCACTCCTTCCGCCGTCCCCTCCCCCGTCGGCCGCCGTTCGGTTCTCGCCGCGGTGGCCGGAGCGGGCACGGCGATCGCGCTCGGTGCCGGGACCGCCCGGGCCTCGACGGCCGGTACCGCCGCCGGGCACCGGGGGTCTCGCCCGGTCGGGCTGACCGTGACCGCCCGGCCCGCCGCCGAGGCCGAGCGGCTGCGGCTCGGACAGGCCCTGCGCGGCTCGGAGTTCCAGCCCACCGGTCTGTACGTCCCCGGCGGCACGCCCCTCTCCCTGACGGTCCAGGCGCACGACGGCCTGCTGCCCACCCTCTGGATCGGCGCCTGGGACTACTACGGCGGGATCACCGAGCCCCGCGCCCATCCGCTCACCGAGGGCGCGAACACGGTGACGGACCCGCACGGCGGCCCGGTCCACCTCACCCTGACCGGGAACGGCGAGAAGGCGGGCGTGCTGTTCCGCTCCGGAGCCGTGCCCATGCCGGTCTTCACCCTGGGCCGCACCTCGGAGGCGGACTACCAGCGGCAGTTGGACACGCTCACCGCGTCGCCGTACGTGGAGCTCCACGCGCCGCGCACGATCATGACGCTCACCCGCGAGGGCGCGCTGCTGTACCGGGACCAGGACCACGCGGCACTGCTCGAACTGGTCGAGACGATCATCGAGTCGCACGCCCGGATCAGCGGCCTGGACGGTTCGCGGCCGGTGCACCGGCGCAAGGCGGGCCCGTACCACTTCACCGAGGTCAGCAAGGTGCCCAGCGGCGTCGGCGCCTACGCCACGCACGGCTACAACGGCTTCCCGCGGGCCTACCTGGACCGGGCCACGACCGTGGAGGGACTCCGGACCCGCGGCTGGGGCCTGTACCACGAACTCGGCCACCTGCATCAGCAGTTCGCCTACAAGCCCGGCGGTCTGACCGAGGTCACGGTCAACATCTACTCGCTGGCCGCGCAGCGCACCCTCGGACAGCCCTCCAACCTCCTCACCGTCGACCCGAAGACGGGTCTCGACCCCTTCCGGTCGGCCCGGCAGAAGTTCGGCACACCGGGGCTGACGTACGAGAAGTCCTTCGGCGCGTACGAGAAGCTCGTTCCGCTGCGCCAGCTGGAGCTGGCCTTCGGCGAGGACTTCTGGCCCCGGATGCACAAGCTGGTCCGCGAGGAGAACCCGCAGTCCCACTACACGGAGGACGAGAAGCGCTATCGGGCCCTGGCCACGTACTCCAGCCGGGTCGCCGGCCACGACCTGACGGACTTCTTCGTGAACACCTGGGCGTTCCCGATCGACGCCGTCGGCCGGGCCGAGCTGGCCGCGCTGGACCTCCCGAAGCCCCTCGTCGACCCGTCCACCCTGGCCGACTGACCGCCACCACAAGGAGTCCACCGTGGACATCGGCAGAAGAACCCTCCTGATGGCGGGCGGCGCCACCACCGCCACCGCACTGCTGGCCGCGCCCGGCACCGCCCTGGCCGCCCCCGGCACGGCGGCGACCGACGGGACGACGGCCGGCGGGGCGGCGGCCGTCGGTTTCGACACCCTGCTCCAGCGGGCCGAGGCGCTGCTCACCGGCGGCGTCCCCGACCCCGCCGACCCCGATCTCGCCACCGCCGTCGCGGCCCTGGACACCACGGCCCGGGGCCTGTGGGACACCCTCGACCGCGGCACGGGACGCACCGCGCTCTGGTCCGACCTCGCGCCGCTCACCGCCCCCGGCAACTTCGGCCAGAGCTACACCCGGCTGCGCACCCTCGCGACCGCCTGGGCCACCGCGGGCACCTCCCTCGCGGGCAGCGCCGAGGTGGCGGACGCCCTCGTCGCGGCGCTGCGCCTCACCCACGACACCGCGTACAACCCGACCAGGCCCGAGACCGGCAACTGGTGGTTCTGGGAGATCGGCGCCCCGCGCGCCCTGATGGACTGCGCCGTCGTCCTGCGCGACCGGCTTCCCGCGGCCGACCTCGCGGACTACCTCGCGGTCGTCGACCGGTTCTGCCCGGACGCGGACCGCCGCACCAACCACCCCGCGCTCGCCGAGACCGGTGCCAACCGCACCGACAAGGCGGTCGTCGTGGCGCTGCGCGGGCTGCTGGGGCGGGACCCCGGCAAGCTCGTCTCGGCCCGCGACGCGCTGTCCGACGTGCGCTACGCGGGCCGCAACAGCCTCTTCCGGTACGCCGCTTCGGGGGACGGGTTCTACGAGGACGGGTCGTTCGTCCAGCACGACGTGGTCGCCTACACCGGTACGTACGGCGTCGTGCTGCTCAGCGGCACGGCCCATCTGCTGGCGCTGCTGGCCGGCTCCGAGTGGGCGGTGACCGACCCGAAGGTCTCGGTGATGTACGAGGCCGTCGAGCGGACCTTCGCCCCGGTGGTCCTCGACGGGCTGATGATGGATTCGGTGCGCGGCCGGGCGGTCTCCCGGGAGCGCGCCGGTGACCACCGCGACGGCGCGGCGGCCCTCGCGGCGATCCTGCTCCTGGCCTCCGGCGCCCCCGCCGGGTACGCGGACCGCTGGCGCGCGCTGGTCAAGGGCTGGCTGGTCCGCAACCGCGCCACCCCCTTCGGGGCCCTCGCGAGCCTGCCCCAACTCGCCCTGGCCAAGGCCGTCCTGAACGACGACACCGTCCCCGTCGGGCCCCGTACCACCGGCAGTTCGGTCTTCGCCGACATGGACCGCGTGGTGCACCGCCGCCCCGGCTGGGCCTGCGCGCTGTCGCTGTCGTCGAAGCGGATCTCGGCGTACGAGGCGGGCAACGGCGAGAACCTGCACGGCTGGTACACCGGCGACGGCATGACGTACCTGTACGACGGCGACGACCTGCGGCAGTACAACGACGGCTTCTGGCCGACCGTCGACCCGTACCGGCTGCCCGGCACCACGGTCGACACCCGGCCGCGCGCCGATCTCGGCACGGGCGCGGGCACGTCCACCCACCGCCCGTCCAACGCCGTCGCGGGCGGTGCCGTGCTGGACGGCAGGTACGTGGCGGCCGCGATGGAGGTGCTCGGTGCCCCCGACACCACGCTGCGGGCCAGGAAGTCGTGGTTCCTGCTGGACAACGCGGTGATCGCGCTCGGGGCGGGCATCACGTCGACCGACGGCCGCCGCATCGAGACGGTCGTGGAGAACCGCAGCCTGGGCGCCGACGGCCGCCACCGGCTGCTGGTCGACGGCCTCCGCCAGCCCGTCGAGCAGGGCTGGACCCATGAGTTCGACGGGGCCCGGTGGGCACACGTGGAAGGCGTCGGCGGCTATGTGTTCCCCGACCGGGCCGCCCTGCACGCCCTGCGGGAACAGCGCACCGGCACCTGGCGGGACATCAACTCCGGTGCGGACACCGGCGGCAGCACCGATCCCGTCACCCGCCGCTATCTGACGCTGTGGGTGGACCACGGCGTCTCCCCCGCCGACGCCCGCTACTGCTACGTGCTGCTGCCCGGCGCCTCGGCGGCGGCGACCGCCGCCTGGGCGCGGTCCCGGCCGGTGCGGACCGTCGCCGACGACGCGACCGCGCAGGCCGTGGAGGTGCGCCGGGCGGGGCTGACCGCCGTGAACTTCTGGGGTGCCGGGACGGCCGCCGGGATCACCGCGTCGGGCCCGGCGTCGGTGCTCGTGCAGCACCACGGCGGGCGGGTCCGCGTCGCGGTCGCGGACCCGGGACGGACGCTCACCACGCTCTCGGTCGAGCTGCCGTTCCCCGTGCGGTCGGTGGTGGACGCCGACGCCTCGGTGAGCGTCGCCCCGGGCCGCAGGCCCGTGCTCACCATCGCCGTCGGCGGCTCCCGCGGTCACACCCACCGAGCCGTGCTTTCCCGCTGATCCGCCCCCGCACCCCCCATTCCGAGGAGCACCACCGTGTCCGTCGCACCGCATCTGCACCTGCCGCCGCCCGACCGGCTCCTGTCCTCCCGCACCGGCTGGACCAGGGCCCACTGGGAGGCGACGGCCGACCGGCTGCTGGACGCCCTGGTGCCGTACGCGACCCCCGGCCTCGCCCAGTACCGGCTGCCCGGCCGCGGCAGCTGGTCGGGGGTCGTCTCGGACGGTCTCGAAGGATTCGCCCGGTCGTTCCTGCTCGCCGCCTGCCGCATCGCGGGCGCGGGCGGGGCGGTCGACCCGGCGCTGGTCGAACGGTACGCGGCGGGGCTGGCGGCCGGCACGGATCCCGCGAGCGGGGAGGCGTGGCCGGAGCTGACGGACTGCTCGCAGCAGATGGTCGAGGCGGCGTCGGTCGCGGTGGCGCTGCACGAGACCCGGCCGTGGATCTGGGACCGGCTGGACGCCCGGGTGCAGGAGCGGGTCGTCGACTGGTTCTCCGGATTCGTCGGCGGGCGCACCTGGGACAACAACTGGCGGCTCTTCCAGGTGGTGTCCGAGCAGTTCCTCGCCTCGGTCGGCGCCCCGTACAGCCGGTCGGACATCGAGAGCAACCTGGACAGGATCGAGGACTGGTACGTCGGCGACGGCTGGTACACCGACGGCGACGGCCAGAACTTCGACTACTACATCGGCTGGGCGATGCACCTGTACCCGCTGTTGTGGTCGCGGATGGCGGGCACCGACGACGGGGGCAGGACCGAGGTCTACCGGCAGCGGCTCGGCCGGTTCCTGGAGGACTACCAGCACTTCTTCGGATCCGACGGCGCCCCGGTGCACCAGGGCCGTTCGCTGACCTACCGGTTCGCCGCCCTGGCGCCGGTGTGGATGGGGGCGCTGGCCGACTGCACCCCGCTCGCGCCGGGGCTCACCCGCCGGCTCGCCTCGGGCACCATGCGGCACTTCGTGGAGCGCGGGGTGCCGGACGAGCGCGGCCTGCTGACGCTGGGCTGGTACGACACGTTCCTGCCGACCACCCAGCCGTACTCCGGCCCCGCCTCGCCGTACTGGGCGAGCAAGGGCTTCCTCGGGCTGCTGCTCCCGGCGGACCATGCGGTGTGGACGGCGCGCGAACTCCCGCTGCCCGTCGAGGAGTCCGACCGGTACACGGCGCTGCCCGCCCCGGGCTGGCTGCTGCACGGCACCCGCGACGACGGGATCGTCCGGCTGATCAACCACGGCAGCGACCACAATCCGCCGTACGACGAGACGGCCGACCCGGCCGAGGGAACGGCCGATCCGCACTACGCGGGTTTCGCCTTCTCGACGGCGACGGCTCCGGAGGCCGCCCCGCACGCGGTGTCCCGCTCGATCGACGGGCATCTGGCGCTGGTGGCCCCGGACGGCACCCCGTCGCGGCGCCGCCGCATCCATCCGCTGCGCTGCGCGGACCGGGTCGCCGCTTCCTGGTACGCGGCCCGGCTGCCGGGCGACGAGCGGGCGTACCGGATCGGGACGACGAGCGTGCTGCACGGTCCGTGGGAGATCCGGGTGCACCGGGTCGAGGCACCCGAGGGGGCGGTGGTGCGGGAGGGCGGTCACGCGGTCGCGCACGCACGGAGCCCGTTCGCCGTGTCGGGGCCGGACTGGGCGCTCGCCCGGACGGCCGACGGGCTGAGCAGCGCCCTGATCGCGCTGCACGGCTGGGACGGTGGCGCCGAGGGAGCCGCCGTGGCGCGTGACGTCCAGTCCAACGCGTACGGCCCGCATTCCGCGGTCCCGTATCTGCGCAGCCGTCCGCATCCGGGCGGTCGCAGCATCCACGTCTCGCTGGTCGCCCTGTCCCGGGACACCGTGCATCCGGAGGCGCTGCGCGACGCGGTGCGGGTGCGGGTGGAGGCGGACTCGGTGGTGCTGACCTTCCTGGACGGTACGACGGTCGAGGTCTGAGGCGGCACGCCGGGCGGGACGGATCGGGATGGATCGGCCGGTGGTCCGGGCCGAGCGGGTCCGGCCACGGGCCGGAGAGGGCCGGGCAGTGCCGGTTCAGATGCCGATGCCGTTCTCCTCCCGCTGGTGGATGTGTCCGACGAGTTCCCTGGCAAGGGACTTGATGGTGTCCAGCCCGGCCCTGCCCCATGGGCGGGGCACCGTGTCGACCGCGCAGACGGCGCCCAGGGCGACGCCCGTGCGGTCGATGAGGGGGGCGCCGAGGTAGGAGCGGATGCCTATCTCGTCGACGACCGGGTTGCCGGCGAACCGGGGGTAGTCGCAGACGTCCTCCAGGACGAGCGCCTTGCGCCGTACGACGACGTGGGGGCAGTAGCCGCGGTCGAGCGCCACGTACCGGCCGCTGCGGCTGCTGCCCGCGGCCGCGGCCCCGAGGTCGGAGCCCCGGTGGGTGCCGGTCGGGGTGTGCAGTCCCGCGAAGAACTGCCGGTTCCCGTCGATGAAGTTGACCATCGAGAAGGGCACGTCGGTCACTTCGGCCACCCTGTCGGCGAAGGCGTCGAAGTTGTCGAAGGACGCGTCGGCACGCTCCCCGAGCCCCAGGGTCCGCAGTCGTCGGGTGCGGACCGGGGCGTCGCGGTCGGCGGGCGTGAGCAGCATCCGTCGGGTGGTGCTCCGGGTCACGGGTGGGCCCCGAAACCGGTCAACGGGGCCGGTGCCGAGGTGGCGTTGATCAGATGCTGGACCAGGGTGACCAGGGCGCCGGTTCCCGAGCTGGCGATCCGGGCGTCGCAGAGCACCACCGGCACGTCCGGCCCGAGGTCGAGCGCGGCGCGTACCTCCTCGGGCGCGTAGCGGAAGGCGCCGTCGAACTCGTTCACCGCGACGATGAATCCGATGCCTCGCCGTTCGAAGAAGTCGACGGCGGCGAAGCAGTCCGCGAGCCTGCGGGTGTCCGCGATCACGACCGCTCCCAGCGCCCCCTGGGAGAGCTCGTCCCACATGAACCAGAAACGTTCCTGGCCGGGGGTGCCGAACAGATAGAGCACGTGCTGCTCGTCGAGGGTGATCCGGCCGAAGTCCATCGCCACGGTGGTGGACGTCTTGGACTCGATGCCGTCGAGGCTGTCGGTCGCGGCGCTGACCTGGGTCAGCAGCTCTTCCGTGCTCAGCGGTGCGATTTCGCTGACCGCGCCGACGAACGTGGTCTTGCCGACGCCGAATCCGCCCGCCACCAGCACCTTGAGCGCGACGGGAAAGCCCTCGGAGGCGGCGGGACCGGTGGGACCGGCGAGGTCCGCGGGGTCCGGGGCGTCACCGTGGCCGCCGTGCTCCGGTCCGGCTCCGTGGTCCTGCGCGTCGCCGTGGCCCGGCCCGGTGCCGTAGTCCGGCCCGGTGCCGTAGTCCGGCCCGGTGCCGTAGTCCGGCGAGCCCTGCGCGGGCACTGCCCCGAACTCCGCCCCGGTGCTTCCCCGCCCCCGGGCGTCCCCGTAGTGGTGCGTGTCGCCGTAGTACTGCCCGCTCCCGTAGTCCTGCGGGCTCCCGGGGGCCGGGGTCTCTCCGTAGGACTGCGGGTCGCCGTATCCCTGCGGCGCTCCATAGCCCTGCGGAGTTCCGTAGCCCCGGGCCTCCTCGTGGGCCTGTGCGGCTCCGTAGCCCTGGGCCTGCGGGGCTCCGTACCCCTGGGCCTCCCCGTGGGCCTGCGGAGTTCCGTAGCCCTGCGGCATCGGGTAGCCCTGCGGGCCGCCGTAGCCCTCGGAGCCTGCGTCGTTCTCGTACGCGGCGGGGCTGCCGAAGCCGTCAGAGCTGTCGTCGTAAGCCATCGAGCACTGCCTCCAGCAGGGATCGGTCGGTGGGCATGTCTTGGAAGGCGGGCGGGTGCGCGGTGACTGCTCCGCAGTCGACCAGGTCGGAGACGAGCACCTTGGTGACGACCGCGGGCAGCCGCAGATGGGCGGCGATCTCGGCCACCGACGTGGGGCCGCCGCACAGCCCCAGCGCGACGGAGTGCTCGGGGCCGAGGTGGATCTGCGGCTCGGTGCCCGTGGCCATCACCAGGGAGAGCAGATCGAGCACGGCCGTCGGACGGGTACGGCCGTTGCTCACGGTGTACGGGCGGATCAGCCGGCCCGCCGCGTCGTCGAGCAGCGGCCCGTCCTGCTGGACCGACACCCTCACAGCCCCGTGGGGCTCGGCGTGCCGGCCGCTTGTCTCGTCGGCGTCATCAGGTAGGGCCGGACGCTCTTGACCAGCATCGTCATCTCGTAGCCGAGCACCGCCGCGTCCGCCTCGCGTCCGGCGAGGACGGCGAGGCAGGTGCCGGAGCCGGCGGTGGAGACGAACAGCAGGGTCGAGTCGAGTTCGACCACCACCTGGCGCACCTCGCCGCTGTCGCCGAAGCGCGCGCCGGCGCTGCGGCCGAGCGAGTACAGGCCGGCCGCCAGCGCCGCCATGTGGTCGGCGCTGTCGGCGTCCATGCCATGGAGGGATTTCACCAGCCCGTCGGCGGAGAGGAGAACCGCACTGCGTGTGTACGGGACGCGCTGGACCAGTCCGCTCAGCAGCCAGTCGAGGTCCGAGACCTGACCGGACGGCATATCGGTCGCCATGGTGCATCTACTCCTTGGAGGTGTTCGTTTCGAGGGGGTCGCCGGCCGGAGCCTCGCCCGTTCCGGGGCCCGGGGTCGTGCCGGGGACCGGGTACGGGGTGACGGCCGTGGTCCGTCCGCGTACCGGCAGCGGTTCGAGCGGGGCCCGGGGCTGCCACGGCTGCGGTGCCGTCCGCGCCTCGGTGGCCGGGTCCGGTTCCCGGACGGTGTCCGTCTCGGACTCGGATTCGGCACGGGCCTCGGCGAGTTCGATGCCCCGGCGGAAGGCCGCCATGAGCCCCGGGTCGTGCAGGGCCTGTTCGTCCTCGGTGCGCGGTGCGGGTGCTTCCCTGAGCTGCGGTACCAGGTGTTCCTGGTTGGCGCGCCTGGGCAGTTGGGGGCGGCTCATGGTGCCGCGCACCGCCCCGGGTTCGGGCCGGGGGGCTCCGGGGGCGTCGGCCTCGGGGCGGGGGCCGTCCGGGGCGGGCCGGTCCGCGCGCAGCGGGAGCGGCGGGGCCTCGCCCCGGTCCGGTTCCTGCTCGGGCGTCTGGTGCAGACGCAGCGGCTGGCCGGGGACGTACGGCCGGCGGGTGGTGTCCGTCTGCGGTCCCGGCGCGGGGACCGGGGACGGGCCGGGGCCCTGGTCCGGTCGGTGGTGGCCGCCGGGCTCGGCCGGCGGGTGGTGCGCGACCCCCGGCTGCGGGGCCGGGGCAGCCTCGTTCGCCTCCCCGGTGTCCCCGTCCCCTCCCAGCAGGGTCTGCGGAAGGACGAGTACGGCCTGGGTGCCTCCGTAGATGTTGCTCTGCAGCCGGACCGCGATGCCGTGCCGACGGGCCAGGGACGCGACGACGAACAGCCCGATCCGGCCGTCCTGCAGCAGGCGGGCCACGTTGACCTGGTCGGGGTCGGCGAGCAGTGCGTTCATCCGCTTCTGCTCGTTGCCCGGCAGGCCCAGCCCCCGGTCCTCCACCTCCAGTGCCAGCCCGGCGGTGACCTGCTGGGCGCGCAGGAGCACCTGGGTCTGCGGGGCGGAGAAGACGGTCGCGTTCTCCACCAGTTCGGCCAGCAGGTGGATCACATCCGCCACGGCGTGGCCGCGCAGCGTGCCGGCGATCGGCGGCACGAGCTTGACCCTCGGGTACTGCTCGACCTCCGCGATCGCCGAGCGCAGGACCTCGGTCATGCTGACCGGGTTGCTCCACTGCCGCCGGGACACCGCGCCGCCGAGGACGGCGAGGTTCTCGGCGTGCCTGCGGATGCGGGTGGCCAGGTGGTCGACGTGGAAGAGGCCCTTGAGCAGGTCGGGGTCCTCGACCTCGTGCTCCAGCTCGTCGAGCAGCTGGATCTCGCGGTGCACGAGCGACTGCAGCCGCCGGGCGAGGTTGACGAATACCTCGACCTTCTGGTCCTCGCCGGAGTGGTCGGCGAGCCGGGACGCCTCGACGACCGAGGCCACCGCGGCCTCCTGCTGACGGCCCATCTCCTGGGCGAGCAGCTCGAAGGCGTCACCCCCCGGAGCGACGGGCGGGGCGGGCTTCCGTACGGGCACCTGCTCGCCGTTGCGGAGCCGCTCCAGCACGCGCTGCAGTTCCGCCTGCCCCTGGACGCTGGCACGGCGGAGCGCCAGGCACCGTCCGAAGACGGTGTTGGCGACCCGGTTGGCGGCGAGGAACGCGGCCAGCACCGCGGCGATCGCGAGCGCACCGGCCGCGCCCAGGGCGATCCAGAGCGCGGTGGACGGCCCGGCTCCCGTGGAGCGGACGGTGAAGATGACCGCTGCGGCCCCGCTCAGCACCGCGGCGACGGTCGGCAGCACCGCGGTGCGCAGCAGTTGGGGGCGTATACGCGTCTCGGGGGACGGCTGGGCGGCGCGGGGTCTGGCCGCGGCCGAGTGGGAACGGGCACCGGGTCGGCCGTGCCGTCCGCCCTCTCGGCGTTCCGGTCGCGCTGCAGGTGCGCGAAGTTGAGACATCAGTGTCCTCGGTACGTGGGGCACCAGGAATCGGCATCCATGCGGTGGCACCTACGGTGGTCGGTCAGGCTCGGTTCGTCGGTCGGGCGGGCTCGGAATTCGTGAGCCCACCGTTGATCACCGGCAACACACGGTAGTCGTCCATCACACGGGCGCGGCGGGGAGTTGTCGAACTTGCCCGCCATCCGTCCCGCTCTGGTATGAGAGCTCGCACGAAAGACCGATTACTCCGCATCCGCACCCGACCGGCGACCACCCGAACGGCCGAACGGAGCGGCACCGTGAGCACACGGAACGGCTCGGCCTGCCCACCGAGCCGTCTGCCGCGTCATGCGTGATCCACGCCCGGGTGCGGTGAGCCGCCCCGGGAGCGCACCGCCACCGGGCCACCGCCCCGTCGGCGCGCTCCCCGCCTACGCGTCCGCCGGCCAGAACTGGACGAGGTAGCGCTCCACCCCGGCTCCGGTGCCGTCGCCCGCCGACAGGGCAGCGGCCTCTGCCCGGCCGGCGCAACCGACCCGGACCCGCCAGGAGCCACCCGAGTCCGCCAGCACGACGTCGTCCGTCCGGCCCGTGTGCATGGACCAGACCGCCAGTCGTCCGCTGGTGGAGTCGAAGCCGGCCTCGGCCTGTTCGTCCCAGTCGGCCGGATCCTGCGGGGGCGGAGTACCGTCCCACACCTCGACGTCCACCGTTGCGGTGTGGGTGTGGCCGCCACTGGTGATGTCCAGACGCCCGGGGCGGGCGACGAGAAAGGAGCCGAAGTCGAACTCGTCCAGGAAAGCGACCGGCAGGTCCGCATCGTCGGATTCCTGCAACCCGAACGCGTGATATCCCACAAACGCTTCCACGCCTTGCCGCCGGACGATCCGCGCCACGAGTTCTCCCTTCGACGGCGAGTTGCCGGTCTTCTCCGGCAGTGGTGAGCCGTGCGCCTGCACAATCCTGCCCTCATCATTGCCGGGCCCCCGCACCGCACTCCGCTCCCCCTGAGACCACGTCGGCGGAAGTCCGGGCCACAGGCACCGGAGCCATGCGTCCCGGCCCCGCCCCTATTCGGTGCGCAGGGCCGTGGCGGTCCGGGTCCTGGCGGCCCAGCAGGCGGGCAGGAGCGCGCCCAGGACGGCGATGAGCAGGCCGCCGAGTGCGAGCACCAGCGACTCTCCCCAGCCGTGGACGGCCATGACTGAGCCGGGGAGGCGGAGCCCCACGCTGTCGCCCATGGCCGGGAGGACCTGGGCGTGCAGCGCCACGCCGAGCGGCACGCCCAGCGCGCCCGCGGCGAGTCCGGTCACGAGGACCGAGGTGAGGACCATCGCGACGGTCTGCCGGGGAGTCATGCCCAGGGCCTTGTGCACACCGAGCTCCCGGACGCGCTCGCGGGTGTCGAGCAGTACGCCGTTGAGCACGCCGAGCGCGGCCACGGCGACGAGCATCAGCGTGAGGGTCGCGGACAGCGCGTCGAGGGTGGCGGCCATGTCGCTGCCGCCGTGGAGCGCGCCGGTCCGTGCGGTGGCCCCCAGCGGCGCCAGGGCCTTGTTCAGGGCGGTGACGTAGGCGGACACGTCGGTGCCCGGGGCAACCTCGATGTGATGGCTCGTGTCCGTCGGGTCGGGGCGTGCGGCCGTGAGGGTCGGGGCGTCGACGAAGACCTGCATGCCGTCGTTGCGGGGGTCGAGGACCTCGCCGACGATCCGGACCGTGACCGGCCGGGCCAGACCGCCGAGGGTGACGGTGTCGCCGACGCGGCTGCCGGTGGCGGCCAGGAAGGGGGTGGGGACCACGGCCTCGCCCGGCTCGTCGAACCAGCGGCCCGAGACCATCGTGTAGCCGCCCCAGGAGGCGTCGCCGGTGAAGGCGGTCACGTCGACGATGCCGGTCGGACCGGCCAAGGTCGCCCGGACCGTCGTGGCGCGGTAGTACCTCCCGGTGCCGTCGGCGGACCGGACGGCCGCGGCGACCGCGGCCGGATCGGTCCCGGGCCGCCGCTCCCCGGGACCGGGGCCCCGGGGTCCGAAGTCCGGCATGGGCGCGGGTACGACCACGTCGGCGACGTCGTGCGCCTTGGCCTCCATCACCCGGCCGAGCGAGGAGCCCATCCCCACGGTGAAGGTGACGGCGACGGTGCCGAACAGGATCGCCGCGCCCATGGCCAGCGCACGGGCGGGCCGTGCGAAGGGCCGGGTCAGGCCCAGGGCGACCGGGCGCGGCAGCGGCAGCCGTCCGGCCAGGCGCGCCGCCCACCGGCCGCGCCCCGCGGACGCGCTGCGCCCCGCGAGGAGCGCGTCGGCCGTACGCAGCCGGCCCGCCCGCCGGGCACTCGCCCACGCCGTCGCCGCCACCAGGCCGAGCATCCCGGCGACCACCGCCAGGTCGACCCGTGGCTCGACGGCCAGGGACGAGGTGCCGTACACCTCCTCGGCCTCGGCCAGCACGGGGACGGCGAGCAGGTGCCCGGCGAGCACGCCGAGGACCGTCCCGGCGGCGGCCGGGACCAGTGCCTGGCCCACGTAGGCGCGCACGACCTGGGCCGGGGTGAAACCGACGGCCTTGAGGATGCCGATGCGACGCGTTCCCATGCCGACGGCCGAGGCGATGACGTTGCCGACGACGAGCACCGACATGACCAGGCCCAGCGCGCCGAACGCGGCGAGGAACGGGACGTAGAGGGCGGTTTCGCGCTCGGCGTCCTTCCTGACGGTGAGCCAGGACTGGTCGCCGACGACCGCACCCGCCGGGAGGGACGCCGTCACGGCCCTGTTGCCCGCGGCGATCCGCGCCGCGCTGTTCGCCGAGGTGAAGCGGTAGAGCATCTGGTAACCGCCGCTGCCGGAGGCGGTGAGTGCGGGCATCTGGGACGGGAGCACCCAGGCGTCCGCGGTCCGGGTGACCGAGCGGGCGACTCCGACCACCGTCAGCGTCGGCTCCCCGGGCAGCCCGGGGAAGGCGATCCTCCTGCCCGGGGTCGGGATCTGCGGGGAGTCGGCGGACAGCACGATCTCACCGGAGCGGGTGGGCCACCGTCCCTCGGTCAGCGCCACCTCGTCCACGTCACGGCCGGGACCGGAACGCCCGGCCACGGTCATCGGCCAGCCGGGGCCCGCCGCGTCGGCCCGCGGGGTGACCGTGGCCGTGCGGAAGGGACCGGCCGCGCCGCTGACCCCTTCGGCGTCCTTGGACCGCGTCAGCTGTGCGGCGCTCACCTCGCGCGCGTCGAACCGGACGGACAGGTGTGCGCCGTGCTGCCGGGCGAAGGCGTCGTCGAAGGGCGCGCCGGAGACCACGAGGAGCGACCCTCCTAGGACGGAGGCGGCCACCGCCATCATCGTGGTGAGTCCGATCACCAGCGTCTGCACCCGGCGCCGTCCCACCCCCGAACGCACCACCCTGCCGAGCGCGCTCATCGGGCGGTCTCCGGGGCGAGGTTCCGCGACGGGACGTCCTCGGTGATCCGGCCGTCGGCGATCCCGACCGTACGGCTGGTGCAGGAGCGGGCCAGTGCGAGGTCGTGGGTGACCACGACGACGGTCTGGCCCTCGGCGTTGAGGTCGGCGAGCAGCTTGCTGACGTCCTGTCCCGCGGCCGTGTCCAGGGCCCCGGTCGGTTCGTCGGCCAGGAGCAGCGGCGGCCGGTTCATCAACGCCCGTGCCACCGCGACGCGTTGGCGCTCTCCGCCGGACAGCCGCCCCGGGTGGGCGCGGGCGTGCCGGTCGATGCCGAGGTTCTCCAGGAGCTCCGCCGCGCGCCGGTCCGCCTCCGCACGGCCCATGCCCGCGAGCCGCGCGGGCAGCACGACGTTGTCGGCGACCGTGAGGTCGTCGAGCAGGTTGAAGAACTGGAAGACCATGCCGACCCTGTTCCGCCGGTGCAGCGCCGCCCCGGTCTCGTCCAGTCCGTCCACGCGCACCCCGGCCACGGTGACGGTCCCGGTGTCCGGCCGGTCCAGGCCCGCGAGCAGGTTGAGCAGGGTGGACTTGCCGCTGCCTGAAGGGCCGAGGACGGCGACGGCCTCGCCGCTCCGCACGGTCAGCGACACGTGTCGCAGCGCGGGCGGGCCGTCGTCGTACCGCCGGCTCACCTCGCGCAGTTCGATCATCGGCGTGGTCATGGGAATGGGCTCCTTCGACATGGGCATCGGACTCCGTGGACGCTAGGAGCAGGCCCGGCCCCCGCGCGTCGACCGCCCGGGCCCTTTGCCGTACCGCATCGGAACGAGCCGCCCGGACGTCATCCCCGCGATGTAGGCGCCCGATGTACGCGGGCGCCGGAAACCGACCGCCGGGGCGGACTCCGGGGAGCCGTGCGGCGGCGACAATGAGCCGGTGATGAACGTACGTACGACGTCGGCGTGGCCGGCGGTCCCGGTCCGTCGGGCGGTCCGCGACGCCAGGGTGCCGACCGGTCCGCCGCTGCGGCTCACCCGGCGCGCCCGGCAGTTCGACGTACTGCTGGCGCTGGTCCTCGGGATCGCCACCGTCTACTACGGCGTCGACAACGTCGGCAACGTCGTGGTGCGCGAGATCGCGCCCGGTGTGCGGGTCGCGAACCCGCGGCCGTCCGGTACCGGCGGCCTGGTCCTCATGGTGACCCTCGCGGCCGTCGCCTCGGGCGCCCTGGCGCTGCGCCGCCGCTTTCCGCTCGCCGTGCTGTGCGTCGTGACGGCCGCGACGCTCGCGACGCCGCAGAGCGTCCTGCGGCTGACCTTCTACGCGTTCGTCATCGCCGTCTACAGCGCGGCCGTGTTCAGCCCGTACCGGACGGCGACCCTGGCGGCCCTGCCCGTGTCGGTCCTCCTGGTCAGCACCTCGGGGAACTCGGTGACACCGGTCGTCCCCAACGAGTACGTCGTCCTGCTGATCCTGGTCCCGATGGCCGGGGCCGCCCTCGGCCTCCGTACCTGGAAACTCCGCACCGACGAGGGGCGGACCCGGCTCGCCGCCCTGGAACGCGAACAGGCCGAGACACTGCGCCGGGCGGTCGAGCACGAACGCGCGCGGATCGCCCGCGAACTGCACGACGTCGTCACGCACAACGTCAGCGTGATGGTCATTCAGGCCGGTGCAGCCCGCAAGATCATGAGAACCGCCCCCGAGCAGGCCGGTGAGGCCCTGCTCGCCGTCGAGGCCGGCGGTCGGGCGGCCATGACCGAACTGCGGCACGTCATGGGCCTGCTCACCATGGCCGGGGACGGCGAACCGGCGGACGGGGAAGGGGACTTGACCGACGCGGGCACGGAGCTGACCCCGCAGCCCGGCCCGGACCAGCTGGACATGCTCGTGGGGCGCGTACGGGACGCCGGCCTGCCGGTCGACATGACCGTGACCGGCCCGCCCGGCGAACTCCCGCCCGGCATCGGGCTCGCCGTCTACCGAGTGGTCCAGGAGGCCCTGACCAACACCATGAAGCACGCGTCCGGGGCCACCGCCCGCGTGACCGTCGAGTACGGACCGGAACGGCTCCGGGTGGAGGTCACCGACACCGGTGGGCGCCCGGACGCGGGCGCGGCCACCGGAAACGGCCGGGGCCTCATCGGCCTGCGCGAACGTCTCGCCGTCTACGACGGAACCCTGAGCACCGGACGGCGCCTGACCGGCGGCTACCGTGTGGAAGCCCTGATCCCCCTGGAGGCACCGTGACCGAGCAGCCGCCGCGGGTCCTCCTGGTCGACGACCAGACCCTGGTCCGCACCGGATTCCGGATGATCCTCGGCGCCGACGGCATCGACGTCGTCGCCGAGGCGACCAACGGGGCCGAAGCGGTCGAAGCGGTCCGCCGCACCCGTCCCGACGTGGTCCTGATGGACATCCGGATGCCGGAGATGGACGGTCTGGAGGCCACCCGCCGCATCCTCGCCGCTCCCCGGGCCCCCGACTCCGTTCGAGCAGGGGAGGCCCCGCCTCCCGGCGAACCCCGCGTCGTCGTCCTGACGACCTTCGACCTCGACCGGTACGTGTACGCGGCCCTGTCCGCCGGGGCCAGCGGATTCCTCCTCAAGGACGTCACCCCCGAGCAGCTGACCTCGGCCGTGCGCACGGTCCGTACCGGCGACGCCCTCCTCGCGCCCGCCATCACCCGCCGCCTCGTGCAGCGGTTCGCACGGCACGGCAGCGACGCCTCCGCCCTCCACCGCGACCTCGCCTCGCTCACGCCGCGCGAACTGGAGGTCCTCGGCCTGCTCGCCCGAGGACTGAGCAACGCCGAACTCGCCACCCGCCTCCATCTGGCCGAGACGACCGTCAAGACCCACGTCGCCCGCATCCTCGCCAAGCTCCGGCTGCGGGACCGTGTCCAGGCCGTCATCGTCGCCTACGAGACGGGGCTGGTCAGCGCGGGCACGCCCGGGGCCGGCCGGCTGTCCGCCGAACAGGAGTAGACCGGACGCCGCACCGTGCGGACCGGCGTCACCGCCCGCCCGCGAGGTCGAGGTCGTCGCTGCGCGGTTCGGCGACCGCCCCGGCCCGCCGGGGCCGACGCCACGGGCGGGCGATCGGGTGGGACACCCCGCGCCACCAGGGGTCGGAGGGCAGCTTCCCGGCGGGCTCGAACGGCTCGCCGGGACGGGGCAGCGCCACCGCCTGGCCCGCCTCCTCGGCCGCGTCCTTCGTCCACTCCCCCGGCTCCGCCCAGGCGTGCGGAGCCAGGTTGAAGGTGCCCCAGTGGATGGGGAGCATCGCGCCGAGCGGTCTGCCGCCCTGGAGGTCCAGGTGGGCCCGCATGCCCTCGGCCGGCGTCATGTGGATGTCGGGCCAGTACTCGGAGTACGCGCCGATCTGGATCATCGTCGCGTCGAACGGGCCGTGCGCGGCACCGATCTCCGCGAAGCCGGGGAAGTAGCCCGTGTCCCCGCTGTGGTAGATCCGGTGCTCGGGCCCCGCGACGACCCAGGACGCCCAGAGCGTGTGCTGCTGGTTGCGCAGGCCGCGGCCGCAGAAGTGCCGGGCCGGGGTGGCGGTGAGGCCGATCCCGGCGACCTGCGTGGTCTCGTTCCAGTCCAGCTCGCGCATCCGGTCCGGGGACACGCCCCACCGTTCCAGATGGGCACCGACCCCGAGCGGGACGACGAAGACCGTGCCCGTGCCCGCGAGGGACCGGACCGTCGGCAGGTCGAGGTGGTCGTAGTGGTCGTGGGAGATCACCACCGCGTCCACCGGCCCGAGCGCGGCGAGCGGCAGCGGCACGGGATGCAGCCGCCGGGGCCCGGCGAAGGCGAAGGGCGAACAGCGTTCGCCCCACACCGGGTCGAAGAGCACCCGGCGGCCGTCGATTTCGGCGAGCACGCTGGAGTGGCCCATCCAGGTGAGTCGCAGCCCCGTGGCGGGCGGCTCGGCGAGATCGGCGTAGGTGGTGGCGTGGACGGGCACGGTGCCGGACGGTGCCCGGCGCGCCCGCTCCTCCTTGCGGAAGTAGACCTTGGCGAACTCCAGGGTGGAACCGGAGGGCCTGGTCCGCGCCCCCACCGGGTTCTGGAAGACGCCGTCGGCGAAGTTGGGCGAGCGGCGGATGCGCTCCATCCGGGCACCGTCCGGATCCGCGCCGAAGGCGAGGGGACGCTGCGCACGCAGTCGGGTGCGCAGCGGAGGCAAGGGATCGGCGCCGGTCACAGCATCTCCTGAGAGGGTCGGTCTTGTCCCATTATGGGGAGGGGGTACCGCAGTGCGGGAACGGAACGGCCGGCGAAGCGCCGTACGGGGCGGCGGCCCGGCCGGGCCGCGTCAGCCACGCGGCTGCCCGTACACGTGCTCGATGCGCAGTCGCAGGACGACGCGCCGGTCCCGGACCATCGCCGCGCGGTAGTCGTCCCAGTCGGGGTGTTCGCCCTGGACGTCGCGGTAGAGCGTGATCAGCTCCTCCACCGTCGCGTCGTGCGGTCCGGCGGCGACCGGGGACAGCTCGGCGGTGGCGTCCACCACCGTCCACGCCCAGCGGTCCGCGCTGGTGACGTGGTAGCTCGCCCGCGGGTCGCGGCGGAGGTTCCTGGTCTTCACCCGGCCGTCGGTGATCGAGACGCGGACGATGCGCTCCTGCGGATAGTAGAAGTGATTGACATTGGACAGCTGGGGCCTGCCGTCCTGCCCGAGTGTCACGAGCACTCCGCCGTTCTCCTCGGCGAGCAGCCCGAGCAGTGCTTCCTGCCGTGCGTCGAATCCCGTCATGCCGGAACCAACGTCCGTGCCCGCCGCAGGATTCCGCTTTCCGGTGACATCCCGTGTCACATCCGCGGTGCCGTCATCCGTCGCATCGGTGTGAGCGGCCCGCCCGCGGCGTCCCACGGCTCCGCCGGGCGGCGTCCACGCCGTATCGAAGCCGTATTCGGAATTCGTATTCGAAGGAGAACGGACATGACCACCCGCATATCGCTCGACCCGCCCCGCACCCTGCTGTTCCGTGCCGTTTCGTGGTACTCGAAGCGCACGTACGGCAAGGTGGTCGACCCCGTACGGGCCTACGCCCATCACACCGGGGTGCTGTGGTCCCTGGTCCGTCTCGAGCTGGCCGCGGGCCGCTGGAAGAAGCTCGACCCGCAGCTCGGGGCGCTGGCCGTGATGACGTCGGCGACCACGGTCGGTTGCAGCTGGTGCCTGGACTTCGGCTACTGGGAGAACCACCGCCACGGCATGGACCCGCGCAAGCTGCGCGATGTGCCGGTGTGGCGGGAGAGCGAGGCGTACACCCCGCTGGAGCGCGACGTCATGGAGTACGCGGAGGGCATGAGCGTCACCCCGCCCGAGGTCGGTGACGAGTTGGCGGAGCGGTTGCGGACCGTGCTGGGCGAGGAGGCGTTCGTCGAGCTCACCACCATGGTCGCGTTGGAGAACATGCGTTCTCGGACCAATTCCGCGCTCGGTCTGACCAGCCAGGGCTTCAAGGACCGGTGCGACCTCGAACGCCCCGCGCGGCTCTGACCGCCGCGGTCGCCGCAGTCGCTCCGGCCGGTCGGTCGGTCGATCGACCGACCGGAGCCCTGTCGCCGCGGCATCCGGCGCGTACGGAGGCGAGGGCGGGCAAGGGCGGGGGCGACCAGAACGAGGGCGGAGGTGTCGGCGCAGGTCCGGGGCCCGGGGCTCGGCCGAACCGGGACGGAGCCGGACACGGCCGCGCCCCCGCTCTTCCCGCCGGAGGCATATTCGTTAGGGTGACGCCGTGGCAAGAGTGCGGTTGAGCGTGGCGGAACGACGCGAAGAGCTCCTGCGCGCTGCCGTCGAGCAGATCGAGGTGCGGGGGGTCGCGGCGGTCCGGATCGCCGATGTCGCCTCCGTGCTCGGTGTGAGCAACGCGCTCGTGCTCTATCACTTCTCGACCAAGGAGAAGCTGGTCGCGGCGGCCTTCGCCCATGCCGCCGAGGCCGATCTCGCCCATCTGCGCAAGCTGTTGGGCCGGCGCACGAGCGCGGTGCGCCGGCTGCGCGCCGCCGTCCGCTGGTACGCCCCGACGGGGCAGGCCAAGGGCTGGCGGCTGTGGATCGAGGGCTGGGCCGGTTCGCTGCGCGATCCGGCGCTGCGCAACGTGGCCGGCGATCTCGACCAGCAGTGGAAGGCGGAGCTGGCCGAGGTCATCGAAGAGGGCGCCGCCGCCGGTGAGTTCCAGTGCGACGACCCCATGTCGACGGCCTGGCGGCTGACCGCCCTGCTGGACGGCCTGGCCGTGCAGATGATCTCGTACGCGGGCCCGCTCTCCCGCACCACGATGCTGGCCTGGACCGAAGAGGCGCTCGCCCGCGAACTCGGCATCGACCGCGCGACGCTGACGGCCTGACCCGACGGCCCGCCCCGTCGTGCGCGGGGCGGCGATCCGTCCAACCGACTGGGGGTCAGGTCTGCTGCAGGGGCGCGTACTCCTCGCTCCCGACCCCGAAGGTCCAGGCCACTCCCGCCTTCGCGGTCCGTGTGCCCGGCGGCACCCGGAGCCAGTAGACGCGGTGCGTCCCGTCCGGCTCGGGAGTGGAGTTGACCACCTCGACCATCACCACGTCCTCGTCGCCGGCCAGCGCGATCCGCCAGAGGACACCGGTCTCGTCCCGGTGCACCGGCTCGGCACCCGACTCGCTCAGGTAGCGGTCGTAGCCGTAGAACTCCAGCATCACGCGGCGCAGTTCGGCGTTCTCCTCCTCGCGTATCCGCTTCGGGGTCAGCGCGTTGAGCTCGTCGAGGAACTCGGCGGGCACCGGCATGCCGCGCCAGGCGTGGAGGGCGAAGCCGTCGGCGTAGGCGAGTGCGGGACCGTCCCCCCGGTCGAGCCGCCCCGCCTCGTCCCGGTGCAGTGCCTGCGGTCGCTCGCTGATCACCACGGCGCGCTCGTAGGGCCACCACCAGCCCGCGTTCCTGGCCACCTCGGCCAGGCCGTTCAGCCGGTCGCCCCGGCCGTCGAAGGCCGCGAGCCAGGCCGCGTCGTGCTGGCCGAGGACGGCGTCGAGCAGCACCAGCCGGACGTCGGACTCGTCCTCCGGGCGCTTCGCGAGGTCCGCGACGACCCCGGCCCGGATCCGGTCGGCGAGCGCCGCCGTGGTCTCCCACAGCTGTGCCCCCGTCGCGGACCACAGGGCGGACCAGCCCGCCGGGCCCAGTTCGTCGTACATCCGGCGGCGCTCCTGCGCCCAGGGCCGGGTCCGCACCTCGTCGCGCACCGAGCGGCCGGCGTCCACCAGCTTCTCGACGGCCTCCACCGCGGCCCGGGGCGATTCGACCCAGACGATCCGCTCCGGCTCGGCGAGCCCCGCGCTGCGGTAGGCGAGCCGCAGCCCGTCCTCGGCCGCGGCCCGGTCCGCCGTGCCCGTCGCCGCCGCCACGGTCCGCCATGAGTCCACGTACTGCATCAGTCTTCCCCGTCCCCTGATTCCGTGTGTTCGCGTATCCGCGTATCCGCGTGTCTGCGTATTCGTGTGTCTGTGCGTCCGTGCGCAGCGGCTGCGCGCGGAGCGTCCTGCGAGTGGTGCGTGATGCGCGGCGCGCTGCGGTGATCCGGTGCGCCGCCGTGCCCCGGGCCGTTTCCCGGCGCGTCAGTCCGCGACGATGCGGACCGCTCCCGGCGCGTACTCCCGCTGGCGCACCACCCGGTACCAGCCCTTCGGCAGCGGTATCGTCGCGTGCTCCTCGTGCACCACCCGTCCGCCCTCGGGGAGATGGAGCAGCATCGGTCCGAAGGCCCCCGCCTCGCGCATCAGCCGGCCCGGCCCCTGGATGGCGTGGGCGTGGCCGGTGACCTCACCCAGCGCGAGGACCATGCGGCCCCGGGCGTCCCTCGGCTCACCCGGGGCCTCCAGGAGCTGCGCGGGCACCTCCGACTCCTCCAACGACATGATCAGTACATCGCCCTGCCGGTACACAGACGTCTCCCCTCGATGGCCGCACCCGCTGTGCCGGCCACGCAGAAAACGCTACGACGGGGGTCTGACATCGAGGGGTCCGACGGTCGTGGCCCAGGGGTCGGATGGCGCCGCGACCGGCTGTCCCGCAGCCATTCCGCCGGTCTCCCGGACCGTGGTCAGTCCGTCCAGGCCAGAACTGCCATCCCCCGTCGAGCGGCCACGAGGTAGAAGTTCTGCAGCAGCCCGAAATGCTCGACGAGGTACTCGCGCGGGTGCCCGTCGAATCCCCGGAATCCGCATGCCCCGGCGGCTCCCGACGGGTCCGCGGGCAGGCGGCCGAGCACTTCGCCGACATCCGGAGCGGCCAGTCCGCGGGCCACGTCGGCCACTGCCGCAGGGGTGAGCAGGGCCGGAGGGGAGCCGAAACCGTCATGGACCGCGGGATGGTCGAGGAACTCGACGCCACCCGGATCTCCCGAGACGCTCCGTTCGAGGACCTGGACGCACGGCCCCTCGACACGCATGTACCGACAGAACCGGATCAAGCCCCGAACCGCCCAGTCAAGATCCACCGTGTCCTCCGCGGGCGGGTCCCAGTCGGGGTTGCCGTCCGGTGCCGCTTCCGCGGCTGCGCGGCACCGGGCCAGGTACTGCGGGGACACCCGTGCGAGTTGCTGCGTCAGCGCCATGCGTCGAAGTATCGCGGACCGCCGGTGGCCGGAACCGCGACGCCGCCCGTCCGGCCCCGGTCGCCCCGTCGTGGGCGGTCCCGGCCGTGCCGTTGTCAGTGTGACTTGATAAACCTTGGGGACATCAGTCGTCCCCCAGTACCAGGAGCTCAGGGTCATGTCCGGTGTGGACCATCTGCACGAGTTTTTCGGCCTTCCCGTCGTCCAGTTCCAGCACACGGCGGAGGAAGTGCCCGTGCAGGCCGCCGACGCGGCAGCCTGGCGCATCTCGGTCGAGCCGTACGAGGAGGAAACGACCTGGGAAGAGGCGTTCGAGAAGTTTCTGCGGACGGTCGATCCGGCCGGGGTGCGGGCTCTGGTCATCGGCCAGTGGGGCGAGTCGTACGAGGAGAAGTCGTCCTACCCGATCGACCTGGTCATCGCCGCCGCCGACCGGTTCACCTCGCTGCGGGCCGTCTTCGTCGGCGACCTGATCATGGAGGAGAGCGAGATCTCCTGGATCGAGCAGTCGGACGTCACGGCGCTGCTCAAGGCCTTCCCCGAGCTGGCCGAGCTGGGGGTGCGCGGTGGTTCGGAACTGGTCTTCACGCCCTCCAAGCACGAGCGGCTGAGCGCGCTGACCATCGAGACCGGTGGTCTGCCGGTCGAGGTGATCCGCGGCATCCTGGACAGTGAGCTGCCCGCGCTGGAGCGGCTCGACCTCTGGCTCGGCGTGTCCGCGTACGGCGGCGACGCCGATGTGGCGGACCTGGCCCCGCTGCTCTCCGGCACCCGCTTCCCCCGGCTCACCCATCTCGGCCTGCGCAACAGCGAGTTGCAGAACGAGATCGCCTCGGCGGTCGCCAGTGCCCCGGTCGTCGCGCAGCTCCGGGTCCTCGACCTGTCCAACGGCACGCTGGGCGACGAGGGCGCGGCGGCGCTGCTGGAGGGCCAGCCCCTCACCCATCTCGAACGGCTCGACCTGCACCACCACTTCATGACCGAGCCGATGGAGCGTCGGGTCACGGAGGCGCTGGAACCGCACGGCGTGCGGGTCGACGTGTCGGAACGCAACGAGCCCTGGGGCGACCGCGGCGTCGAGGGCCGCTACACCTCGGTCGCGGAGTGATGCGCGGTGTCGGACATCGGCCACCCCGAAACGTTCCACGGCCTGCCCGTCCTCACCCTGCCCGGCCCTGACCGGGCCTCCGACGTCCCTCTCCCGGACGCCGGCTCGGTGGCGTGGCGGCTGGAGAGCGCCTGGCAGGACGAGCTGACCTTCGGCGCGCTGTGGCAGCACTTCGTCGACACGGTCGACACGACGCGGGTGCGGGCCCTGCTGATCGGCCCCTGGTGGCAGGAGGAATACGAGAGCTTCGCCCCCGTCGTCGAGCTGCTGGCCGGCCACGCGGACCGGTTCCCGGCCCTGCGGGCGCTCTACCTCGCCGATGTGGTCGGTGAGGAGTGCGAGCTGTCGTGGCTCGAGATGTGCGACATCACCCCGGTGGTCGAGGCGTTCGGGCAGCTGGAGGAGCTGACGGTGCGCGGCTGCGGCGAGCCGGTCGGCGACCGGGAGGTCCTCGCCCTGCGGCCGGTTCGGCATCCGGCGCTCAAGTCGCTGCGGTTCGAGTCCGGCGGGCTTCCGGCCGGGGTCGTGCGGGCAGTGGGGGCGTCGGAGCTGCCCGCGCTGGAGCGGCTCGAACTCTGGCTCGGCGTCACCGAGTACGGCGGCGACGCCACGGTCGCGGACCTCGCTCCGCTGCTGTCCGGGGCGGCGTTCCCGGCCCTGCGCCATCTGGGGCTGCAGAACAGCGAGATCCAGGACGAGATCGCGGCGGCGGTCGCCTCCGCGCCGGTCGTCGCCCGGCTGGAGTCGCTCTCCCTCGCGATGGGCACCCTGGGCGACGAGGGGGCCCAGGCACTGCTCTCGGGCCAGCCCCTCACCCATCTGGCCTCGCTGGATCTGCACCACCACTACATCGGCGACCCGCTGGTGGACCGCCTGCGGGACCTGCTGGGGCCCGACCGGGTGAACACCGAGATCGACGAGGCCGAGTACTGGGACCCGGAAGAGGACGAGCACCGCTATGTCGCCGTCAGCGAATAGCGCGGTCGGCCCGGCGCCGCGCTTCGCCGTCGTGGGTGTGCCCGGCAACCGCCGGGTCGCGTTCTTCCAGGACGCCGTGCGTGCCGCCGGGCTGCCGGCGGCGCGCGTCGTGCCCTGGCTGGACGTCCTGCGCGGCGCGGCGGCCTTCCGCCCGGGCGAGACCGTGCGGATGGACTCGCCCGGCGAGGACGCCGAGGTGGAGCGGCTGCTCAGGGCGGTAGACGATCCGACCAGGGTCGAGGGGACCGCGCTCTGGTACGCCCGGTTCACCGGGGCCGTCCGGGCGGTGGCGCGGGCGGCGGACGCCGCCGGGGCCGTACTGCTCGACGATCCCGACGAGGCCGCGGTGCTGTTCGACAAGCGGCTCTGCCATGCCGTGCTGGACGGTGCCGGTGTGCCCGTCCCGGCGTCGCCGACGTCGGGCGCCGCGGCGCCGGTGGTGCGGGACTGGGCGGACGTGCGCGAGCGGATGGCTGCCCTGGGCACGCCCCGGGTCTTCGTGAAGCTCGCGCACGGTTCGTCCGCGTCGGGGGTCCTGGCCGTGGAGACGGCCGGGCCCGGCCGGATCAGGGCCACCACCTCGGTGGAGCGGGACGCGTCCGGCCGGCTGTTCAACTCGTTGCGGGTGCGCCGCTGCACGACGGAACCGGAGGTCGCCGCGATCGTCGACGCGCTGGCGCCCGACGGGCTGCACGTCGAGCGCTGGCTGCCCAAGGCGACCCGGCGCGGCCGGGCGACGGACCTGCGGGTCGTGGTGGTGGCGGGCAGGGCCACCCATGCCGTCGTGCGCACCAGCACCTCCCCCATGACCAATCTTCACCTCGGCGGCGAACGCGGAAGCCTCGACGAGGTCCGTGCGGCCGTCGCTGCCGCGGGCGGCAGCTGGGCCGACGCCCTGGCCGTGTGCGAGCGGGCGGCGGCGTGTTTCCCGGACACGCTGTGCGTGGGCGTCGATCTGCTGCCCTCGACCGACTGGCGGCGCTTCGCCGTCGGGGAGGTCAACGCCTTCGGCGACCTGCTGCCGCGGCTGACGGGACTGCCCGGCAGCGGCGCCGAGGGACTGGACACCTACGCGGCACAGGTCGCCGCCGTACAGAACAGAGCAAGGAACCACCGTGCAACCGCCACCGCCTGACACCGCGCCCGCTCCCGCGGACGCCCCCGCCCCGGCCCCTGACGCAAATCAACCGGACACGAACGGACCGGGCACGGGCGAACCGGACATGAGCGGGATCGTGGGCAGTCACGATCTGCTGCTCGTCACCCTCGACACGTTGCGCCACGACGTGGCGGTGGAGCTCGCCGCCGCGGGGCGCATCCCGAACCTGGCGCGCCACCTGCCGGGCGGGGTCTGGGAGAAGCGCCATGCGCCGGGCAGTTTCACCTACGCCTCCCACCAGGCGATCTTCGCGGGCTTCCTGCCGACTCCGGCCGGCCCCGGACCGCATCCCCGGCTGTTCGCGGCGCGTTTCGCCGGCAGCGAGTCGACCGCGTCGGGCACCTTCGTCTTCGACCGGCCGGACCTGATGTCCGCCCTCGCCGACGTGGGCTACCGCACGGTGTGCATCGGGGGTGTCGGTTTCTTCAACCGGCAGCCGCCGCTCGGTTCCGTGCTGCCGGACATGTTCCAGGAGAGCCACTGGGAGCCGGAGTTCGGCGTGGCCTCGCCCACCTCCTTCGAGGCGCAGGTGGCCCGCGCCGAGCAGGTCGTGGCGGAACTCCCGCCCGAGCAGCGGCTGTTCCTCTTCGTGAACGTGTCCGCCCTGCACCAGCCCAACTGGTTCCACCGGCCGGGAGCCACCCGTGAGGCGGGCGACTCCCGCGCCACCCACGCCGCCGCCCTGGAGTACGTCGACGCCCACATCGGCCGGCTCTTCGCCGCGGCGAGCAGCCGTCGCCGCTGCTTCGCCATCGTGTGCTCCGACCACGGCACGGCGTACGGGGACGACGGCTACACCGGTCACCGGCTCGGGCACGAGTCCGTCTGGACCGTTCCGTACGCGCACTTCTTCCTGGAACCGGGGGCCATCGCACCATGAACCGCACCACGACCGCCGTACCGGCCGTCCGCCCGTACCGGAGCTACGTCTACGCCTACCCGCACAAGACCGCCTACCGGCCGCTCACCGACCGGCCGGAGCTGCGCGAGCTGTGGGCGGGCGAGCGCAGGGACGCGCTCTCGCTCTATCTCCACATACCCTTCTGCGAGGTCCGCTGCGGCTTCTGCAACCTCTTCACCAGGATCGGCGCCCCCGACGAGCTGACGACCCGTTATCTCGATGCGCTGGACCGGCAGGCCACGGCCGTCCGGGAGGCGCTGGGTGACGCCGAGCCGGTGCGTTTCGCGGCGGCCGCGTTCGGCGGGGGCACGCCCACGTTCCTGACCGCGGCGGAGCTGGACCGGCTCTGCGACATCGCGGAGAAGCGGATGGGAGCCGATCTGCGCTCCGTCCCGCTGTCGGTCGAGACGTCTCCGTCGACCGCGACCGCCGACCGGCTGGCCGTCCTGGCCGACCGGGGCGCGACCAGGATCAGCATCGGGGTGCAGAGCTTCGTAGAGGCCGAGGCGCGTGCCGCCGTGCGCCCGCAGCACCGGGCCGACGTGGAGGCGGCGCTCGACCGGATCCGCGACGCCGGGGTCCCGATCCTCAACATCGACCTGATCTACGGCATCGACGGCCAGACCGAGGCCAGCTGGCGCACCTCGCTGGACGCGGCGCTCGGCTGGCGGCCGGAGGAGCTGTACCTTTACCCGCTGTACGTGCGTCCGCTGACCGGTCTGGGGCGGCTCGGCGCCGACGGCGAGGCGGCGGAAGCGGCCTGGGACGAGCAGCGGCTGCGGCTGTACCGCGCGGGCCGGGACCACCTCCTCGCCCACGGGTACGAGCAGGTCTCGATGCGGATGTTCCGCCGTGCCGACGCCCCGCGCACGGACGGCCCGGACGACTACGCCTGCCAGACCGACGGGATGATCGGCCTGGGGTGCGGGGCCCGCTCGTACACCACGAAGCTGCACTACTCCTTCGACTACGCGGTGGAGATGCGGGAGGTGCGGGCGATCATCGACGGCTACACCGCCACGGAGGACTTCTCGCGCGCCGAGGTCGGCCGGTACGTCGACGGCGACGAGGCCCGCCGCCGTCATCTCCTGCAGTCGGTCCTCCAGGCCGAGGGGCTGCGGGTCGACGACTACCGTGAGCGGTTCGGCACCTCGCCCGCCGACGACTTCCCCGCCGAACTGGCCCGTTTCGAGGCTCGCGGCTGGCTCGACGCGCCGGCCGGCGGCGCCGGGCTGCTGCGGCTCTCCCCCGAGGGCCTGGCCCACTCCGACGCCCTGGGCCCCGAGCTCTTCTCCCCCGGTGTACGGGCCGCGATGGCCGCGTACGAATTGAAGTGAGCGCGCCCATGGACCTGACCATCCTCTACCGCGGCCCGCTCTCCTCGTGCGACTACGACTGCCCGTACTGCCCGTTCGCCAAGCGGCGCGACAGCCGGGAGCAGCTGCGCGCCGACCGTGCCGCGCTGGAGCGGTTCACGGCGTGGGCCGCGGCGCAGACCGGTGACCGGCTCTCGGTGCTGTTCACGCCGTGGGGCGAGGGACTGGTCCGCTCCTGGTACCGCCGTGCGCTGGTCGAGCTGGCGCAGTTGCCGCACATCCGCCGGGTCGCGATCCAGACCAATCTCAGCAGTCGTACGGGGTGGCTGGCCGAGGCGGGCGGGGCCGGGCTCGGGAAGATCGCGCTCTGGTGCACGTACCACCCGGGGCAGACGCCGTACGAGAGGTTCCTCGGCAAGTGCCGGGAGCTGACCGCGATGGGCGTCCGGCACAGCGTCGGGATCGTCGGGCTCGACGAGCACCTGGCGGAGGCGCGGCGGCTGCGGGCCGCGCTGCCGGACGAGGTCTACCTGTGGGTGAACGCGGCGGAGGGCCACACCTACACGGACGAGGAGGCGGACCGCTGGACGGCCGTCGACCCGCTCTTCCCCTACAGCCGGCACCCGCACCGGTCGGCGGGGCTGCCCTGCCGGACCGGTGAGTCGGTCGTCTCGGTGGACGGGGAGGGCACGGTGCGGCGCTGCCACTTCGTGCCGGCGGAGCTCGGCAACCTCTACGACGGGAGCTACCGGCGGGCGCTCGGGCCGCGGGCCTGCCCGCTGGCGGTCTGCGACTGCCACATCGGGTACGTGCACCTGGAGACGCTGCCGCTGTACGACGTCTTCGCGGGCGGGGTGCTGGAGCGGATACCGGCGGCGTCGCCGCCGTCCCTCCTCGGACGGGCCTGAGAGGCCCGGATCCGTCCGTCGCACGGCCGGGTCCGGGCCGTCCGCTCCGTCCGGCGCCCGGTGGGAAGCATCCCTAGAGCGGCAGCAGGTCCGGCCGCTTCGCTTCGACGTGGTCGCCGGAGGACTCTCCGCGCAGCCGCCGTCCGATCCACGGCACCAGGTACTCGCGCGCCCAGTGGATGTCGTCGCGCCGCACTTCGAGCGTGCCGCGCTGGGCCTGCGGGGGCCATTCCTGGTCGGGGTCGGCCGGCACCTCCATGCCGAGGACCTGGGCGGCGCGCAGCGCGACCCTGGTGTGTCCCTCGGGCGAGAGGTGGAGCCGGTCGTCGTCCCAGGCGCGCCGGTCCTGGACGGACCGCAGCGACCACAGGTCGAGGACCGGGCACCCGTAGCGGTCCGCGACGGCCCGCACATGGGCGTTGTACGTGGCGATCTTGCCGCGCAGATGGCGCAGCACGGGGACGCCACGGGTGTCGAAGCCGGTGGTGATCATGACCGTCCCGACCGATCCGCTCAGGTCGGCGACCGCGCGCTCGAAGCGCTCGGCCACGTCGTCGGGGTCGGTGCCGGGGCGGATGATGTCGTTGCCGCCCGCGCAGAAGCTCACCAGGTCGGGGGCGAGTTCCTTGGCGCGCGGCACCTGCTCCTCGACGATCTGGTCGAGGAGGCGTCCGCGTACGGCGAGGTTGGCGTACCTGAAGTCCCCGTGGGGATCCGCGTCCGGTCCGGTGTCCGGGAGCTGGTCCGCGAGGAGTACCGCGAACCGGTCCGCCCAGCCGACGAAGGCCCCGTCCGGCCCCGGGTCGCCGACCCCTTCGGTGAAGCTGTCGCCGATCGCCGCGTACGACCCGATGACACCATTTCGGTTGATGACGCCACGTTGATTTTTTCTCGAATCGTCTGCCACAAGCGCTTATCCTGCACCGCTGAATGTGACCTACGCGACCGTAATATGGGGTTGACGGGAGGTGAGATAGACCACCCGGTCAGTTTTTGGCAAAGGGGGAATACGCCGAAGGGGCGGTGCGCCGCCGCGCACCGCCCCTTCCATGTCGCCGGGGTCGGATTCCGCCGTCCGGTTTCCCGGCCGTGCGGATCGGACGTGGATCCGTACGGATCAGACGTAGATGCCGTGCGAGGCCAGGTAGGCGATCGGGTCGATGTCCGAGCCGTACGCCGGACCCGTGCGGACCTCGAAGTGCAGGTGCGGACCGGTGGAGTTGCCGGTGGAGCCGGAGAGGCCGACCTGCTGCCCGGCGCTCACGCTCTGACCCGCCGAGACGGAGAGGGAGGACATGTGGCCGTACTGCGAGTAGCGGCCGTCGGCGTGCTTGATGACGACCTGGTTGCCGTACGCGCCGCCCCAGCCGGCGGTGACGACGGTGCCGGAGGTGATGGCCTTCACACTGGTGCCGGTGGAGACGGGGAAGTCGATCCCGCTGTGGCTGCCGCTGGACCAGTTGGATCCGGAGGCCCGGTAGTTGGTGGTGTGGTTGCCGGGAACCGGGTGGACGTAGCCGGAGCCGGTGCTCTGGGCGGCCGGGGCGGAGGTCGCGGCCTTGGACTCGGCGACGGGCGCGGACTTGACCGGGGCCGACTCGGCCGGGGCGGCCTGGGCCGGGGCCGACTTCTTCGCGACCGACGGCGCCGAGGGGGCCTTCGACGGGAGGGAGGAGCCGGTGCCCGTGCCGGTGGACGCGGCGCCGGCGGACGCCTTGCCGCCGAGGGTCAGCTTCATGCCCGGGAAGATCAGGCCGGGGTTCTCGCCGACGATCTGGCGGTTGTCCTGGTACAGCTTCTGCCAGCCGCCCTGGACCTTGTACTCGGCGGCGATCTTCGCCAGGTAGTCGCCGGTGACGACGGAGTACGTCGTGGTGGCGGGAGCCTGCTTCTGCGCGACCGGCTGGGCGTGCGTGGTGGTGACGGGGGCCTTCTGCGGCACGACGGCCGGGGCGGCCTGCTCCGCGGCGTGGGCGCCGGTGGCGCCGAGCAGCGGGAGCGCGATGACGGCGCCGCCGGCGCTCGCCGCGACGACGCCGCGGGCGATGGGGCCGGCCTTGGGACGACGGTGCTTACCCGATATGGGCATGAAGTGTTTCCTCTCCGGCGCCTGCGAGGTGAGCTGTCGGGTTCGGGCTGGAGATGCCCGGCCGCGCGAACGCGACTTCACCCCTAGCCGACCGGATACCGGTCGGCGGCTTACCTGGTTCCCCCGCTCCTGCCACGCGATCAGTGGATGTGAATTCCGGGCGGCGGCAGGATTGGGCGGTCCGTCCGGATTGACGGTGACCGTAGGCGAGCCGGGACGTCGAGAACAAGCCATGGGTTCCACCCCGGATTCCGCACCCGGGAAATCGGTGCGGAATTCCGGTCACACTCCGTGGATTAAGGATCATGCCTTTCCGCGCCGCGCACGGAATTCCCGACCGCCCCTTCGCCACACACCGTCACGGATATGATCCCGCTCACGAGCGGGCAACCATCTCCCCCGCACCCGGGGCAAGTTGCACCAAAAGGAACATTACGGACACACTTCGCAGGTCATCCCTTCCGAAGCCTCAGCACGCGCGCGTCGAGATCCCCCCGGAGCCCGGTGTGCAGTCCGCGGTGCAGCAGCACCGAACCGTGGTGCACCGCCCCCGTGTCCAGGCAGGTGTACGTGGCCCCGGGGTCGATCCCGCGCAGCCGCAGGGCCGGGGGCCGCTCCCGGTGGCGCTGGGTCTCCAGCCACATCAGGACCACGGTCTCCTCGCCGCGGACGTACTGGACCGCGCTGAGGCCGCCGTCCGGGGGGCGCAGCCGGTACAGCTCGCCGTGCTGCACCACCGGCCGGATCTCCTTGTACAGATCCACCCATTCCCGCGCCTCGGCGAGCTCCTCCCCGCTCCACTTCGCGAGGTCCCCGCCGATGCCGAGCACCCCGGCCATCGCACTCACGAAACGGAAGCGCAGGGAGCTGACCCTGTCGTTGAACTGGACGTTCGGACTGTCGGTGACCCAGGCGGCCATCACCCGGGCCGGGTGAATCTGACCGAAGCCCTCCTGGATGGCGAGCCGGTCCAGCGGGTCGGTGTTGTCGGAGGTCCACACCTGGTCCGTACGGGACAGGATTCCCAGGTCGATCCGCCCGCCACCGCCCGAGCAGGACTCGAACGCGACGGAGGGGTGCGCGGCCCCGAGCCGGTCGATCAGTGCGTACAGGCCGTCCACGTGCTCGATCCAGAGCTTCTGCGGATACTCCTCGCCCGGCCACCCCGCATCGGTGAAACAGCGGTTGAAATCCCATTTCACATAGTCGATGGGCGCGCTGGAGAGCAGGGTGTCCAGCTGCCCCAGGAGATATTCGCGCACATCGGCGCGGGCCAGGTTCAGCACCAGCTGATTGCGGTACTCGGTCCGCTTCCTGCCCGGGAAGTGCTGCACCCAGTCGGGGTGCGCACGATAGAGATCACTGTCCGGGTTGACCATTTCCGGTTCGACCCAGATACCGAACTGCATGCCGAGTGCGTGCACTTCGTCCGCGAGCGGCTTCAGCCCCTCGGGAAAGCGGTCCGGATTCGGCGTCCAGTCGCCGAGCCCGGCCCGGTCGCTGGTCCGCCGCCCGAACCACGCGTCGTCCACGACGAAGAGTTCCACGCCCACCCCGGCGGCGCGGGCGGCGAGGGCGCGCTGCTGCTCCAGCGAGACGTCGAAGCCGGCCGCCTCCCAGGAGTTGTAGAGCACCGGCCGGAGGCTCTCCGCGTCCGGGACCACATGGGCCAGCTGCCAGGCGTGCCAGGCGCGGCTCGCCCCGCCGAACCCCCGCCCGCTCCACAGACCGGCGAACACGGGTGTGGTGTACGACTCCCCCGGGGCGAGCCGCAGCAGTCCGGAGTCGTCGTGGCCGGCGCCGCCGGTGATCTGCACGAGCCCGTCGGGAAGCCGCTGCACGCAGATCCGCCACGACCCGGACCAGGCGAGCGCACAGCCGTACACCTCCCCGCTCCCCTCGGTCGCCGTGCCGTCGGCGTCCAGCGCGACCCACGGCAGGTGCTGGTGGCCGGTGTGGCCGCGCCTGCTGGAGGTGACGCTCTCGCCGTGCATCAGCTCCGCCCGTTCGAGCTGCGACTCCGCCGCCCAGCGCCCGTGCAGCCGGCTCAGCCGCCATCCGTCGCGGGCGGGCAGCGACCAGGCGGCCGCGTCGGCCCGCAGCAGTTCCAGCGGCGGGCCGTCCGGTCCGGCGTGGGTGACGGTGGCCCAGCGCTCGACGACGTCGGAGTCCGCCCGCATCCGGTAGTGCAGCGTGAGGGCGAGCCGGTGCACGGCGTCGGTGAAGCCGACGCGCAGTTCGTCCCCGTCCACCACGGCATCGGCGAAGGACCACTCGGTGCCCCTGACCTGCGGGGTGCGCACCGAGAGGGCCGGGCGGGCGAACCTGGGGCCGCCCTCCACGGGGTACTCCTCGCGCCCGTCGAGCCAGGACTCGAAGGCCCGGGAGGACGGCTCCGGCTCCTGGGCCAGGGACTCGGCCGCCGCGAGGGAGAGCTTCGGCCCCCAGTGCAGATGGATCAGCTCGTCCCGCTCGGTGAGGCGCAGCGCGTAACTGCTGTCCGCCCCGGTGAGCATCCAGACCCGGCCCGTATTGCCCGTCTCGATCATCGCTTCCCCACATTCCAACAGTTCCGCACATCATCGAGCATCACTGGATACCGGGCAACGGCCAGTGGGCAATTCACCGGTCGGACTGGCTGCCGGAGCAAGGGAGTTCACCGGGTATCGACAGGAAATGGCCGAGATGATTGCCTGAGGAACCCATGTCGTATCGTCGCGAGGGTTGGCCTTGCCGGCGACTCGCGCCGGTCCCAGACACTCCAGGAGGCGCCGTGACCCAGCAGTTGCCGCAGATCCCGTCGACGGAACCCGAACTGGCGGGCGTCCGCAACTTCCGCGACCTGGGCGGCCTGCCCGCCGCGGACGGCCGACGGGTGCGGTACGGGCGGCTCTTCCGCAGCGGTCACCTCGCGCACGCCACGGCCGAGGACGCCGCCTTCCTCGGCGGTCTCGGTCTGCACACCGTCTTCGACTTCCGCAACGAGACCGACCGGCGGCTCGACGGCCTGGACGTGGAGCTGCCCGGCGTGCGGAGCGTGAACATACCCCTGTCCGACCCGGCCGACGGGGCGGAGTTCTGGCACGTGGTCCGGGACGGCGACGTCCCGCAGCTGCACGCGATACTCGGCGACGGCAAGGGGGTGAACCGGATGATCGCCTCGTACCGGTCGATCATCCTGGACCGGACCGCCGAGCACAGCCGGGTCCTGCACGCCCTGGCCGAGGACAGCGTCCCGGCGCTGATGCACTGCGCGGCGGGCAAGGACCGGGCCGGGCTGGCGATCGCGGTGTCGCTGCTGGCCGTCGGCGTCGGGCGCGAGGAGATCGAGGCCGACTACCTGAAGTCCAACGACGCCCACCGCCGCTACAAGGTGCGCCGCAGCGACACGTCGGCGAAGGGCATGTCGGACGAGGTGATGGAGTTGCTCAATCCGCTCTTCGGCGCCCGTGCCGAGTACCTCTCCGCGGCGTTCGCCGTCATCGACGAGACCTGGGGCGGCACGGAACGCTACTTCTCCGAGGGGCTGAAGCTCTCCCACGGGACCCGCGAGCGGCTGCGCGACCGGCTCCTCGACGAGTCCTGAGCGGGAACGCGGCGCGGTCGGGGGCGGGAGCGGTCCAAAACGGCGCCCGGTCGGCCGCGTCGCGTGCCCGGCCCGCCCCGGCGCGTGTTCAGCCCTTGCCCGCCACCGCGAACAGCAGGTAGAGGAAGGCCGCGAAGATGTGCCCGGCGATGAGATAGGCGAACAGCCTGATCACCACGCCGCGGGGGAACTTCCGCTCCTGGGCCTCGTACTTCTTCGTGGACCCGAGCGGGTCGAAGTTCTCCGAATCGGACATGACGGTCCTCTCTGGTGACCGGCCGGGCCGGTCTCAGCGACGGTGGATGCCGCTGCCGAGGCACAGCTCGGCGGCGGGGCTCTGCAGCAGGGTGTGGACGAAGAGCAGCTCCGCGCCGTCGCGGTCGAGGGCCGCGAGCCGGTGCGGGGTGAGCGAGTCGAAGTGCGCGCTGTCGCCGGGGGCGAGGTCGTGCACGGTGTCCCCGAGCGTGACGCGCAGGTGTCCGGCGAGCACGTACACCCACTCCTCGCCCGGGTGGACCCGCACGAGGTCGCCCTGCGCACCGTGGGGAACCCGGACCCGGAGGGCCTGCATCGCCCGGCCCGAGCCGCCGGCCTGCTGGTAGGACCAGCCGTCGGCCTCGGCCCCCTCGAACTTTCCGCCGCGGATGATCGCGTCGCGTTCGGGGGGTGTCTCGCCGAGCAGCTCGGAGACCGTCGTACCGTAGATCCTGGCAAGACCGAGGAGCATCGGCAGCGAGGGCTGACGCCGGCCCGTTTCGAGCCGGGAGAGATGGGCGGGGGAAAGCCCCGCCCGCTGGGCGGCGGTCTCCAGGGTGAGACCGCGGCTGCGGCGCAGATCGCGCAGGCGTGGTGCGACTCCGGGCAGCTCGTCGGCCACCCCTCCGTCCGGAGGATTCATGTTCCCATTGGGCCAGGATCCTGCCTCGGAGGCAAATTTCTTGCCTCCGAGGCAAAAGCTTCCGGGAACCCCGGTCAGCGGTTGGCCACGGCCTGCTTCACCAGGGTCCGGCCGAAGTCCCACATCAGTCCGCCGCCGCTGTGGGCGTCGTCCATGACCTCGGTGAACGCCGTGACGAACCGGTCCACCTCCGGCTCCCCGATCACCAGCGGCGGAATCAGCTTGATCACTTCCATGTGGTCGCCCGAGACCTGGGTGAGGATGCGGTGCTTCCGGAGCAGCGGCACCACCACCATCTGCGCGAACAGTCCTTTGCGGGCCGCCTGCAGCATGGTCCAGCGGCTGCGCAGCTTCAGTGACGACGGCCGGCCGAACTCGATCCCGATCATCAGTCCGCGTCCGCGCACCTCGTGCAGCAGTTCGTAGCGGTCGACCAGCGCGCCCAGCCGTTCCCGCAGCAGGTCGCCGGTGCGGCGCGCGCGGGCGACGATCCGCTCGTCCTCCATCACCGCGAGGACGGCGAGTCCGGCCGCCATCGCCTGGGCGTTGGAGCCGAAGCTCGCGGAGTGGACCAGGACCCGGTCCATCGACGAGTAGACGCGCCGGAAGATCCAGTCCTTGCCGAGGGTCGCCCCGACCGGGACGTAGCCGCCGGACAGCGCCTTGGCCACGCAGACCAGATCGGGTTCGACGCCCTCCTCGTGCTGGTACGCGTAGAAGTCGCCGGTCCGGCCGAGGCCGGTCTGCACCTCGTCCGCGATGAGCAGTGCCTTGTGTCCGTGCAGCAGCTCCTGGGCCTCCCGCAGGAAGCCGGGGGGCGCGGCGTGGACCCCCTTGCCCTGGACCGGCTCGACGATCAGCGCCGCCACGTCGCCGCGCCCCAGTTCGCGCCGCAGCGCGTCGAGGTCGCCCAGGCCGATGGCGGTGTCCGGCAGCAGGGGGGCGAAGCCGTCCCGGAAGCCGTCCTCGCCGTTGACCGAGAGGGAGCCGGTCGTCAGCCCGTGGAAGGAGTGTGCGCAGTAGAGGATCCTGGGCCTGCCGGTGGCGCGGCGGGCGAACTTCAGGGCCGTCTCGACCGCCTCCGTTCCGCTGTTGCCGAAGAACACCCGGTCCAGGTGCGGGCTGTGCGCGAGCAGTTTCTCGGCCAGCAGGCCGGGCAGCGGCTGGCAGTCGAAGCGGGTGAGGTCGGCGAGCGAGGCGTCCAGGACGTCGTGCAGGGCCTTGCGCACGACGGGGTGGTGCCGGCCGAGCCCCATCACGCCGAACCCGGCGAGCATGTCGAGGTAGTCGTTGCCGTCCGCGTCCCAGAAGTACGCGCCCTCGGCCCGCTCGTAGACCTTGTCGAAGCCGATGGTGCGGAGCATCCGGGGCAGCTGGTGGTTGAGGTGCTTCGTGTGCAGTTCGTAGCGTTCGGCGCCGCGCTCCGCGAGGAGTCGCGCCAGGTCGAAGCCCTTGGGGTCGTCGTCCTTCATTCCCCGCTCTCCTCGGTACTCGTCGCCGCCTCCCTGGCGGCCAGTGCGGCGCTGATCCGTCCGGCGATCTCCACCGGGGTGAGCCCGATGTCGGCCAGTACCTCGGCACGCTTGCCGTGGGCGAGGAACTGCTCGGGGATGCCGAACGTCCGCAGCGGTACGTCGACCCCGGCGTCCCGCAGCGCCTGCCCGACCGCGGAGCCGACGCCCCCTGCCCGGCTGTTGTCCTCGACTACTGCGACCAGCCGGTGGCGTGCGGCGAGCGGGGGCAGCTCCCCGTCGACCGGTTTGACCCAGCGCGGGTCGACGACGGTGCAGCGGATGCCGCCGCCGGCCAGCAGGTCCGCCGCTCCCAGGCAGACCGGGGCGAGCGCGCCGACGGCCACGAGCAGCACGTCGGGGTCGTCCGCCCGGTGCAGCACGTCCATGGAGCCGATCCGGTCGAGCGCCGGGACCGGCTCCCCCACCGACTCCTTGGGGAACCGGATCACGGTGGGGGCGTCGTCGACGGCCACGGCCTCGCGGAGCTGGGCCCGCAGCTCGTCGGCGTCGCGCGGTGCGGCGATCCGCAGTCCGGGCACGACCTGGAGCACGGACATGTCCCACATCCCGTTGTGCGAGGGTCCGTCGGGTCCGGTGACCCCGGCCCGGTCGAGGACGAAGGTCACCCCGCACCCGTGCAGCGCGACGTCCATCAGCAACTGGTCGAAGGCCCGGTTGAGGAAGGTGGCGTAGACGGCGACGACCGGGTGGAGTCCGGCGGTGGCGAGCCCCGCCGCGGAGACGACGGCGTGCTGTTCGGCGATGCCGACGTCCCAGATCCGGTCGGGGAACGCCTCGGCGAACCGGGTGAGCCCGACGGGGTCCAGCATCGCCGCGGTGACGGCCACGACGTCCGGCCGCTCCGCTCCGATCAGGGCGATCTCGTCGCCGAACACCGAGGTCCAGGACGGCCCGCCGGGAGCGGCGAGCGGCGCGCAGGTCAGCGGGTCCATCGCGCCGACGGTGTGGAAGCGGTCGGCCTCGTCGTGGAGCGCGGGCGGGTAGCCGCGGCCCTTCTCGGTGATGCAGTGCACCACCACCGGGCCGTGGAAGCGTTTCGCCCGGTTCAGGGCGGACTCGACGGCCGCGATGTCGTGCCCGTCGACCGGACCGACGTACTTGAGCCCGAGGTCCTCGAACATGCCCTGCGGGGCGAAGGCGTCCTTGAACCCCTTCTTCGCGCCGTGCAGCGATTCGTACAGCGGCGGCCCGATGACCGGTGTCTGCCGCAGCACGCCCTTGCCCCAGGAGAGGAAGCGTTCGTAGCCGTCGGTGGTGCGCAGGGTCGCGAGGTGGTCGGCGAGGCCGCCGATGGTGGGGGCGTACGAGCGCTCGTTGTCGTTGACCACGACGACCAGCGGCCGGTCCCGCGCGGCCGCGATGTTGTTGAGCGCCTCCCAGGCCATCCCGCCGGTGAGGGCCCCGTCCCCGATGACGGCCACGACGTGGTCGTCGCGTCCCAGCACCTGGTTGGCCTTGGCGATGCCGTCGGCCCAGCCGAGGACGGTCGAGGCGTGGGAGTTCTCGATGACGTCGTGCGCGGACTCCTCGCGGCAGGGGTATCCGGACAGTCCGCCCTTGCCGCGCAGCTTGGAGAAGTCCTGCCGTCCGGTGAGCAGTTTGTGCACGTAGCTCTGGTGCCCGGTGTCCCAGAGGATGCGGTCCACGGGCGAGTCGAAGACCCGGTGCAGGGCGATGGACAGCTCCACCACGCCGAGGTTGGGTCCCAGGTGGCCGCCGGTCCTCGCCACCGCCTGGATGAGGAACTTCCTGATGTCCTCGGCGAGTTCGCCGAGTCTTGCTTCGTCCAGCGCCTTGAGATCGTGCGGCCCCCGGACGTTCTCCAGAATCGTCATGCTCGGGCCCCCTCTCCTGGTTCCGTTTCAGCTCACGGTGACGGCGGGAGCCCCCGACGGCGTCCCGGTGCCCTCCGACAGCAGCGCGCCGAAGGCCACCGCCGACTTGATCGTGCCCCGGAAGGCCGGCCCGGCCTCCGTCACGCCCAGGTGCAGGGGATAGTCGCAGCGCTCGGCCAGCTGCCGGTAGGCATTGACCATCACCACCGGGTCGTTGTGCTTCACGGAGATCTTGATGTCCCGGAAGCCGTGCTCCTCGAACAGCGACGCCTCCCACAGCGCCGACTCCACCAGCGCCTCCGGGGTGACCTTGCCGTACTTGGCCAGCAGCCGCGCGTCCAGCGAGCCCGCGTTCACCCCGATCCGGATCGGGGTGCCCGCCTCGCCCGCGGCCCGCGCGATCTCCCTGACCTTGTCGTCGAACTGCTTGATGTTCCCCGGGTTCACCCGCACCGGCGCGTCCCCGCCCACCGCAACCGACCCGACCCGGATGCGCCGCGAGGGGCGGCGCATCGCGAGCGGCCGGGCCGACGGGCCGGGGAGACCCGGTACGACCGGCTCTCCGGCGGTCATGGCGTCACCGGTTCCCGGAGACCGTCTCGCGCGCCGCGCGCAGGGACTCCTTCAGCGATCCCATGGTGGCGAGCACGGCGGTGGGCTCGTAGCCGCAGTGCGCCATGCAGTTGTCGCAGCGCGGGTCCTTGCCCCGGCCGTACCTGTCCCAGTCGGTCTCCTCGATGAGCTGGCGGTACGTCGGCACGTAGCCGTCGCTCATCAGGTAGCAGGGCCGCTGCCAGCCGAACAGGGAGTAGTTCGGGATGGCCCAGGCCGTGCAGGGGAAGTCCGCCTTGCCCTCCAGGAAGTCCAGGAAGAGCGGCGAGTGGTTCAGCCGCCAGCGGGCGCGGTTCCCGCCGGCGAACGCCTTCTTGAAGAGTTCGCGGGTCTGCTCGACGCCCAGGAAGTGCTCCTGGTCGGGCGCCTTCTCGTAGGCGTAGGCGGGCGAGAGCATCATCTCGTCGACCTTCAGCTCGTCATTGAGGTAATTGAGGACCTCGATGACGGTCTGCGGGGTGTCGGTGTTGAAGAAGGTGGAATTCGTGGTGACCCGGAAGCCGCGTCGTTTGGCCTCCTTGATCGCCGCCACCGCCTCGTCGAAAACGCCTTCCTTGGCGACCGATTCGTCGTGCCGTTCGCGCAGCCCGTCGATGTGCACGGCGAAGGCGAAATACGGGGAGGGGGTGAATTTCTCGATCTTCTTCCGCAGCAGCATCGCGTTGGTGCAGAGGAAGACGTACTTCTTCCGCGCCACCAATTGCCGGACGATCTCGTCGATCTGCGGGTGCATCAACGGTTCGCCTCCCGCGATGGAGACCATCGGGGCACCCGATTCGAGCACGGCGCCCACGGCCTGGGCGACCGGCATGCGCTGTTTGAGCACTCCGGCGGGGTGCTGGATCTTCCCACAGCCCTCGCACGCGAGATTGCAGGCGAACAGGGGCTCCAGCTCCACGATGAGCGGGAACTTGTCCCGCTTGCGGAGCTTCTGTTCGGCGAGATACGTCGCAACCTTGATGGTCTGACGGAGCGGCATGGCCATCTGGCTCACCTCCTGGGGAGCAACAAAGATCGGTGCCATTCGTAGAAAGCCGGTAGGACGGCACGGAGAACACGGAAAGCCGATATTCCACCGCGCACCGTGCCGATGCGGACGAGCTCGTGCTCCGGAGCATCCACGACCACCCGTACGGCGGCAACCGGGCGTGGCCCGGACCGCAGGGCGGTGCGCAGCGTGGCAGCCGACTCCATGTCCGCCGCGATCGCTCCGGTGGCCCGCAGTCCGGCCCGCTCGTGCCCGCGTACGACATGGGCGGAGCCGGCCAGCGGGCCGGTGTGGACGGTGCGGCCGGGCACCGCCCTGGCCAGGGCCTCGGCGAGCAGGCCCGGGGCGGTGCAGGCCGTCGAGCTCCCGGCTTCCCGGGTCTCGTCGGCGACCACCAAATCCCCGGGGTGCATCCCCGGGGACAGTCCGGCGCAGAACCCGGAGGCCAGGACCGCCGCACCGGACGCGCGGCCTTGGGCCAGCGCCCGGCCCACGGCCTCCTCGGCGGCCCTGGGGCCCATGCCCGTGCGCAGGACGGTGACGGGGCCGGGGGCCGTGCCGGCCCTGCCCCGGCCGCTGTGCAGGGCGAACCGCTCGATGCCCAGCGCGCAGGCGATCAGCAGCGGTGCCGCGGGCCCTGACGGCCCCGGGTCGTCGCCCATCAGGCCCCCTTGCGGACGGCGAACGGTTCGCCGTACACGTACCGCCCGAGGGCGGTGAGCGGGAAGACCTGCCGGTAGAGGTGGTAGTTGATGGAGAAGTCCCAGGGGAAGCCGGTCCCGGTGAAGTACGGCTCGTCCCAGGAGCCGTCGGCCCGTTGGGTCTCGGTCAGCCAGGACACCCCCCGCAGCACGGCCCCGCTGTCGCGCCGTCCGGCGGCGAGCAGCGCGAGCAGCGCCCACGCGGTCTGGGAGGCGGTCGAGGCGCCGTGCCCGATCCACTCGTCCTCGTGGTACGAGCGCAGGTCCTCGCCCCAGCCGCCGTCGTCGTTCTGCACGGACTCCAGCCAGTGGACCGCGCGCCGGACCGCCGGGTGCGTGACGGGCAGTCCGGCGGCGACCAGGGCGGGCACGACCGACCCCGTCCCGTACACGTAGTTGACGCCCCACCGGCCGAACCAGGCGCCGTTGGCCTCCTGTTCGGCGAGCAGCCACTCGACGCCGCGCCGGGTCGCGGGGTGTCCGGTCTTCCCTTCGACGGCGAGCATCTCCACCACGTGTCCGGTGACGTCGGCGGACGGCGGGTCGATGACCTCGCCGAAGTCGCAGAAGGGCAGCCGGTTGGGGAAGGCGCTGGTGTTGTCCGCGTCGAACGCGCCCCAGGCCCCGTTGCGGGACTGCATCCCGACGTTCCAGCGCACGCCCCGCCTGATGGCGGCCTCGACGCGGGCCCGGTCGGGGTGGCGGACCCGGCGCAGCGCGAGGACCACTTCCGCGGTGTCGTCGATGTCCGGGTAGTTGTCGTTGTGGAACTCGAACGCCCAGCCGCCCGGGTTGAGCCGGGGCCGGCGCACCGACCAGTCGCCGGGCCGGACGATCTCCTCGCCGAGCATCCAGTCCGCGGCCTTGACGAGGGCCGGGTGGTCGGGGCTGACCCCGGCGTCGGCGAGCGCGATGGTGGCGAGGCAGGTGTCCCACACCGGGGACTGGCATGCCTCGATCATGCGGGCGCCGTCCTCGCGCCAGACCGCGAACCGGTCCAGCGATTCGAGTCCGGCCCGCATCACCGGATGGTCCAGGTCGTAGCCGAGCAGGTGCAGGGCGATGACGGAGTACACGGCGGGCGGCTGGATGCCGCCCCAGCAGCCGTCGTTCTCCTGGCGTTCGATGATCCAGCGGGACGCCGCGTTCATGGCGATCCGGCGCAGCCTGCGCGGGGCGAACCGGTGGTAGACGTGCAGCGCCCGGTCCAGGCGCTGGAAGACGCCGTCCCAGCTCGCCGCCGGGGCCGGGCGTCTGGGCGGATTCGGGTTGGCCGGGTCGGTGTGCAGTTCGTCGAGCGGGAACGGGGCGGGGCGCACCGGCCGCTTCGCCGAGACGATGGTGAGCGGCACGATGGTCTGGCGGGCCCAGCAGCCGAAGTCGTAGATGTTGAGCGGGGCCCACTTGGGGAAGAACATCAGCTCGGGCGGGAGTTCCGGCAGGTCGTCCCATTTCCACCAGCCGAACAGGGCGAGCCAGATCCGGGTGAAGACGCGGGCGGCCGCGATGCCGCCCTGTTCCCTGATCCAGGCCGAGGCGCGGGCCATGTGCGGTTCGTCCGGCCGGTCCCCGGCCAGCCGCAGGGCCACGTACGCCTCGATGGTGGTGGAGAGTTCGCCGGGCCCGCCGTGGAAGGTGGCCCAGGTGCCGTTGCCCAGCTGTTCGCCGCGGATGAAGAGGCCGGCCGCCCGGACGGTCTCGGGGTCCTGGATGCCGAGGAACTGACGCAGGAGCAGGTCCTCCGCGTCCATGGTGACGTTGGTGGCGAGGTCGCCCTTCCACCAGCCCTGCTCGTCCTGCTTGCCGAGGAGGTGCTCCACCGAGCGTTCCGCGGCCCGCCGCGCGGCGGCGAGCACGTCGTCCGCGGCGATGGTTGTGTCGGTCGGTTCACTGGCCGAGGCCGCGCGGGGGTTCACGGCCCCGGTGCTTCCGTCGGTCGTCGCTGTCATGGCTTCCCCTTCGTGCAGTCGGTCCTCTGCTGTGCTGGGGTCTCCGTCGGCCGGTGCCCGCCGGGGCCCCGCCGGCGACAGCGAGTCATATGGACCAGATGGTGAGATGGGGAG
>NZ_JBEXPY010000011.1:0-75179 GCF_040612315.1 Streptomyces sp. NPDC006435 | reverse complement strand
GGCGAACCGGGTGGCGTGCCGGGTCACGTCGTGGTTGGAGAGCACCCAGGTGGTGGGGGCGCCGACCGGGCGCATCGCGTCGAGCGACCGCGGGGCACCGGCCGGCGACTGCGATTCATATGGACCAGATGGTGATCATCTCTTTCGTACGACGACGAAGTCCGCGAGCGCCGTGAGCTGCGCCCGCACGGTCTGCGGCATGTCGACCCGGTGCAGCGCCTCGATGGCGACCGCGTGCTGTCGACGGGCCTCCTGGGCGGTCCACTCGCGGCCGCCCGCCTCCTCGATGAGTGCCGCGCGGGCGGCGAACTCCTCTTCGGAGAAGCTGTCGAAATCGCTGCTCTTGGCGTCGGCCGCGAGCAGTTCGCCCAGGCGTTCCGAGGCCGGGCCGCCCGCGGCGAGCGCGGCGACCACCGGCAGCGACTTCTTGCGCTGGCGCAGGTCGCTCCAGGTCTGCTTGCCGGTGGACTCGGGGTCGCCCCAGATGCCGAGCAGGTCGTCGACGGCCTGGAAGGCGAGGCCGAGGTGGTACCCGTACGCCTCCAGGGTGTCGGCGGTGCGGTCGTCGGCGCCGCCGAGCACCGCGCCGATGGAGCAGGCACAGGCGAGCAGGGCGCCGGTCTTGTTGCCCTCCATCTCCAGGCACTCCTCGACGGTGACCCGCTCGCGGTGCTCGTAGGAGATGTCCTGGGCCTGTCCGTCGATGAGCTTGCGGCTGGCGGCGGTCAGCCGGCGCGTGGCGCGGCCCGCCTCGACGGTGCCGAGCTCCAGCAGGATCTCGTTGGCGAGCGCGAAGAGCGCGTCGCCGACCAGGATCGCCTGGGCGGGGCCGTGCACCTTCCAGACCGTGTCGCGGTGCCGGCGCTGCTCGTCGCCGTCCATCAGGTCGTCGTGCAGCAGCGAGAAGTTGTGCACGAGTTCGACGGCCACGGCGCCGGGGATCCCGGCCTCGGCCGCGGCTCCGGCCGCCTCCGCGGACAGCAGGGCGAGCGCCGGGCGGACGGCCTTGCCGCCGTCGCCCTCGGCCGCCCGTCCCTGGGCGTCGATCCAGCCGAAGTGATAGGCGGCGACGGTGTCCATGGGCGGTGCGAGCCGGTCGACGGCGGCCCGGAGCACCGGCGTGGAAAGGGCCCGTCCGCGCTCCAGAAGCGCGGTGACGTCCATGGTGTCGGCCACGGTGTCGAAAGCCGGATTCGCCGGGGTCACTGACTCTCCTCTTGTTCCGGTGGTACTGCTCATGCCGCCTCCTGCAGCGGATGTTCATGGGAGCGGCCGAGCGCCCTCAACGCGGCGGACGCGGCGCTGAATCCACTGCGCACGGCACCCTCCATCGTCGCGGGCCAGCCGGTGGCCGTCCATGCTCCGGCCAGGCACAGGCCGGGGGCGCGGGTGGCGGCGCCGGGCCTCAGCCGGCCGACCCCGGGGGCGGGGGCGAAGGTCGCCGTGCGCTCCCGGGTGACGAAGAAGTCCTGGACACCGGCCCCGCGGGCGGCCGGCAGGAGCCGCTCCAGCTCGGGCAGGTAGCGCCTGCGCAGTTCGGCGACGGGGAGGTCGATCTCCTCGTGCGCGGCGGACTGGGACAGGGCGAGGTACTGGCCGGGGCCGGTGAGCCCCGAGGCGTCGGTGCGGTCGAAGACCCACTGGACCGGGGAGCCGAGCGCGGTGAAGAAGGGGCGGCGCAGCACCTTGCGGTCGTAGACGACGTGCACGTTGAGGATCGGCGAGGTGCCGATCTCCAGGAGCCTGTCCGGTTCGTCGAGCGCGCCCCCGGGCAGCAGTCCGTGGGCCTCGCGCTGCGGGACGGCGAGGACGACGGTGTCGGCCCCGAGGCGTTCGCCGTCGACGTCGACGGTCCAACCGCCGCCCTCCGCACGGGTGATGGCGGTGGCCTTGGCGCGCAGTTCGGTACGTACTCCGACGGCGTCGAGGGCCTCGCGGGCCAGCCCGTCGTGGATCTCGCCCAGGGGCACGCCCGCCCAGGCGATGTCGGCGGCGCCGGGGTCGGAGAGCAGCCCGGTCTTGAACACCTTCGCGGCCAGGGCCAGCGAGGAGTCGGGCGCGGTGGCGTTGAGCGTGGCGACGCCCACCAGGTCCCAGAGGGCCTCGACGGTGCGCGGCGACTGGCCGTGCCGGGCGAGCCAGCTGCCGAAGTCCACGGTGTCGAGCGCCGGATCGTCCGGGTCCAGGCGGCCGAGGGCCAGTGCGGCGCGCCCGACGCCCGCCCGTTCGGCGAGCGAGAGGTGCGGGTAGCCGGCGAGCCCGGCGGCGAGGTGGAACGGCACCGGCAGCGCGTTGCGGCGCAGTCGTCCCAGTCGGGGGCCCGAGGGGCGTCCGACGTCGAGAACGGGCACGTCCAAACGGTTTTGCAGGGGGGCCAGCCGGGCGCCGCCGACCCGGTCGAGAAACCACTGGTAGGCGGTGCAGCAGCGCAGGTAGACGTGCTGGCCGTTGTCGATCGTCAGTTCGCCGCGCCGGAAGGAGAAGACGAGGCCGCCGAGGCGGGGCCGTCCTTCGAGGAGGGTCACCGCCAGTCCGGCGTCGGCGAGGCGCAGCGCCGCGGTGATCCCGGCGAGCCCGCCCCCGATCACGACCGCACGGGAGGAACGCGGGGTGCCGTTCGTCATGCGTCCTCCTTTCGTCGGGTCACTTCAGTCAGGGACGCGTCGGAACCGCAGAGGGTTGACCGCTCAACGATTGTGTCCGTGCTGCACATGGTGCGCGAGATCTCCGTACGGCGCATCAGACACGCCCCCGGCCGGTCCGCCGGGAGACGTACCGGGTGTCGAGGCCCGACAGCCCGCGCACCGCGACGTACGCCTTCTCGTGGCCCGGCAGCGAGACCCGGCCGCGCAGGACTGCCTCGGGGTCGCGCTCGATCCGGTCGAGCAGTCTGCGGTAGATGCCCGCCATGGCCGCGACGCACGCACCGCTGCGCCGGTCGAGCATGGGCAGCAGCCGGTAGCCCTCGGCGAACAGCGTGCGGGCCCGGCGCACCTCGAAGTGGACCAGTCCCGCGAAGTCGGCGCCCTGCGGCGGGGTGGCCCGGTGGAACCCCGCCGAGCAGCCGAACTTGGCGAGGTCGTCGGAGGGCAGGTACGTGCGCCCGTTGCCCGCGTCCTCGCGGACGTCGCGCAGGATGTTGGTGAGCTGGAGCGCGAGGCCGAGCGTGTCGGCGTACTCCGCGGCCCGGTCGGCGCCCGGCGCGCCGGGTTCCGTGCCGAAGACGCCGAGGCTGAGGCGGCCGATGGCGCCCGCGACGCAGCGGCAGTAGACCTTGAGGTCGTCCCAGGTCTCGTACGTCGCTCCGCGCACGTCCATCAGCACGCCGTCGATCAGTTCGTCGAGCCCGCCGAGCGGGAGCGGGAACCTGCGCGCGGCGTCGGCGAGCGCGACGGCCACCGGGTCGGTGTCGTCCTCGTCCACCTCGCCGGCCCGGATCCGGTCCAGCACGGCACGGGTGCCCTCCAGCCGGGTCCGCTTGGTCTCCGGATCGAGCTCGCCGTCACCGATGTCGTCGACACGACGGGAGAAGGCGTACAACGCCGACATGGCGTGCCGCTTCGCGGCCGGCAGCAGTCTGATGCCGTACGCGAAGTTGCGCGCCTGCTGTCCGGTGACCGCCTCGCAGTAACTGTATGCGGCCTGTACCGGTGCCGACATGTACGTCGTCTGACCCTCCACGGTCCGGCTCACCCCTCTCTACGCGCTCTTCGCAGGACAACTCCCACCTCGCGCAGCAGGCCGGGCCTGGTGGGCTTGGGCGGTCCGGGCAGTACGTCGAACCCGGCGGTCGTGATCGCGGCGAGGGCCGCGCGCCCTCCGCCCACGAATCCGGCGAGGAGCAGCTTGAGCCTGCCGTGCACGCTGCCCACCAGGGGGATGCCCTCGTCCAGCAGCTGCCGGGCGCGCTCCGCCTCGTAAGCGACCAGGGAACGCACCGAAGCGTTCCCCGAGGGGGCTGCCAGATCGGCCTCGTCGACGCGGAACCGCGCCATGTCCTCGGCGGGCAGGTAGATCCGGTCGCGGCCGAGGTCCTCGGTGACGTCCTGGAGGTGCTCGATGATCTGCAGGGCCGTGCAGACGGCGTCGGAACGGCGGATGCGTTCGGGGCTGGCGGTCCCGGTGACCTGCAGGACCAGCCGTCCGACGGGGTTGGCGGACAGTTCGCAGTAGGCGAGGAGCTCGTCGTACGTCCCGTAGCGGCGGACCCGCTGGTCCTGCCGGTTCGCCTCGACGAGGCCGAGGAAGGGTTCGGGGGTGAGTCCGCGGCGCCGCACGGTGGGGCGCAGTCCGCGCAGCAGGGGGTGGCGGGGACCGTCGCCCGTGGTGTCGAAGACCCGGTGGAGGTCGGCCTCGAAGGCGTCGAGCACGGCGAGCCGGTCGTCGGCCGCCGCCGGGTCCAGGCCGAGGTGGCGGGCGTCCGCCCCGCCCTCGGCGAGGTCGCCGTCGCCGATGTCGTCGACGAGGCGGGCGAAGCCGTACAGGGCCATCAGGTCGTCCCGCCAGGCCTTGGGCAGGAAGAAGGGGGCCACGGGGAAGTTCTCGTCGGCGGCCTTGTCGAGGGTGCCGGGCGCCGTGGTGCCGGGGTGCGCCTGCGGGGTGAGGGTCACCGGCGGCCGCCCGGTGCGGGGACGGCGTGAGCACCTCGGAGCTGGAGATCTTCCGTCATTGCCGTCACATCTCCCGTTCTACACTGCTGACCCAAAACATCCCATTCCGGACACGCCGCCCGCTCTGCCGAGTGCGGAGCACTGCCTACGAGCCGTACGGCCAGGCGGTATCGCCCCACTTGCCTCGAATCAGCACCAGTACAGCTTACGTTGTACAACGCTCATCCATACGGCGGGGTTCGAGGCGCATCGCGCCGGTACCCCCCGCCCCGCCAACCTTCCCCGCACCCACGGGGATTGACGTCATCCGCCGGTAGGAGATCTTGCCCCGGACATGCTGCCGGGCGCACGGAACCACGGCGATCGTCCATGATCTGGACAACAGGACGGCCCCTGCCGGAATCCTCCGGCAGAGGCCGCCACGCCGTCGCGGGACCGCGGGAACGCCTACTTCCCGGTCTCGCGCTCGTACGCCTTGAGCACCTCGTCCGTGGGGCCGTCCATCAGCAGTTCGCCCTTTTCCAGCCACAGGACCCGGTCGCAGGTGTCCCTGATGGACTTGTTGCTGTGGCTGACCAGGAAGACGGTGCCCGCCTCCTTGCGGAGCTCCCTGATGCGCTTCTCGGAGCGGATCTGGAACTTGCGGTCACCGGTCGCCAGCGCCTCGTCGATCATGAGGACGTCGTGGTTCTTCGCGGCGGCGATGGAGAAGCGCAGCCGGGCGGCCATGCCGGAGGAGTACGTGCGCATCGGCAGGGTGATGAAGTCGCCCTTCTCGTTGATGCCGGAGAAGTCGACGATCCCCTGGTAGCGCTCGCGGATCTCCTCGCGGGACATGCCCATCGCGAGGCCGCCGAGCACCACGTTGCGCTCGCCGGTCAGATCGCTCATCAGTGCCGCGTTCACGCCGAGCAGCGAGGGCTGGCCGTCGGTGTAGACCTTGCCCTTCTCGGTCGGCAGCAGCCCGGCGATGGCCCGCAGCAGCGTGGACTTGCCGGAGCCGTTGGTCCCGATGAGGCCGATCGCCTCGCCCCGGTAGGCGGTGAAGGTGACGCCGCGCACGGCGTGCACCTTGCGCACCCCGCGCGCCTCGCCCTTGCCGCGGCGCAGTATCCGGCTCAGCGCCGCGGTGGCACTGCCCCTGCCGCCGCCCGCGCCGTTCACCCGGTAGACGATGTGCACATCGTCGGCGATGACGGTGGGGACGCGCCCCTGGGTCTTGTCGTCAGCCACGGCCGTACCGTTCCTCTGCCTTCCAGAAGTACACGAAGCCCACCAGGCCGACGACGAGCGCCCAGGCCAGCGCCACCATCCAGACGTGCGCCGGCAGGTTCTCCGTGCCGTACCCGTCGATCAGCGCGAAGCGGATCAGATCCATGTAGACGGCCGCCGGGTTGTACTGGAGGACGTCGGCGATCCAGGCCGGCTTGTCCTTGAGCATCACCGGGATGGAGAACATGACGCCCGACGCGTACATCCAGGTCCGCATGACGAACGGCATCAGCTGGGCGAGGTCGGGGGTCTTGCTGCCGAGCCGGGCCATGATCAGCGCCAGGCCGGTGTTGAAGACGAACTGCATGGCCAGCGCCGGGATGATCAGCAGCCAGGACGGGCTCGGGTAACTGCCGAAGACCACGGCCACGACCCCGAGCACGATCATCGAGAACAGCAGTTGCTGGAGCTGCTGCAGCGAGAACGAGACGGGCAGCGAGGCACGCGGGAAGTGCAGCGCCCGGACCAGGCCCAGGTTGCCGGAGATCGCCCGCACGCCCGCCATCACCGAGCTCTGGGTGAAGGTGAAGACGAAGACCCCGGTCACCAGGAACGGGATGAAGACCTCCTGGGTCATTCCCTTCCGGGTGCCCAGGATCAGTCCGAAGATCAAGTAGTAGACCAGGGCGTTGAGCAGCGGGGTCGCCACCTGCCACAGCTGGCCCAGCTTCGCCTGGCTGTACTGGGCGGTCAGCTTCGCCCTGGAGAACGCCATGATGAAGTGGCGCCGGCCCCAGAGCTGCCGGATGTACTCGAAGAGCCCCGGCCGGGCGCCGCTCACCGTGAGGCCGTACTTGGCGGCCAGCTCTGCCGGACTCAGACCGTCGTCGGCGGATGGTGGGGTGCTCAGGGCGACCGCACCATCAGGGGTTGTGTCACTCACCAGATGAAACTCTCGTATTCAAGATGCGCAGCCAGTCGCGGGCGCGGCTCGGAGCGGACAGGTCCCGTAGGGAAAACGTACGACTCATGCTCTCAGAAGGAGAGCTTCTCAGATCACGGGAGGTCGGCCGAGCCTGGTCAGCCGCCACACCGTGCGCCACTTCATCGGGCGGCGGGTGCCGCACGGGGTGGTCCAGCCCTCCCGGAAGCCGCCGAACCACGCCTTCAGCGCCGGGACGGACGGCCTGCGCAGCAGGGTCAGCAGCAGCCACACCCCGAGGTAGACGGGGATCAGGGGGGCGGGCAGGTTGCGCCGGGCCAGCCAGACCCGGTTGCGGGCCACCATGCGGTGGTACACCGCGTGCCGCGACGGGGCGGTCGTGGGGTGGTTGAGGACCATGTCCGCGCGGTAGTCGATCATCCAGCCGGCGTCCAGCGCCCGCCAGGCGAGATCGGTCTCCTCGTGCGCGTAGAAGAACCGGCCGGGCAGCGGTCCGACCTCGGCGATGACCTCGGTGCGTACGGCGTTGGCGCCGCCCAGGAAGGTCGTCACGCGGGAGGAGCGCAGCGGGTCGGAGGCGCGCAGCCGCGGCACGTGGCGGCGCTGGGTGACACCGGTGTCCGGGTCGGCGATGCGGAAGCTGACGATGCCCAGCCGGGGGTCCGCCTCGAACGCCCGGCGGCACAGCTCGGCGGTGTCGGCGAGCGGCAGCAGCCCGTCGTCGTCGAGGAAGAGCAGGACGTCCACGTCGGTGCCGGACGGGCCGAAGGCCTCGATCCCGACGTTGCGGCCGCCGGGGATGCCGAGGTTCTCCGGCAGTTCGACGGTGCGCACCCCGGCGGGGACCTCCGGGACGGGGGCGCCGTTGCCGACGACCACCACCTCGACCCGGTCGCCCTCCTGGCGGGCGACCGAGTCGAGGAGGGCGCGGAGCTCGTCCGGGCGGTTGCCCATCGTGATGATGACCGCGCCGACCTTCATGGTGGTGCTCACTTCAGCCTGCTCGACGCCAGGATCGACACGAGGTGCAGGAGGGTCTGCAGCAGCGCGATGCCGGCCAGCACCGCGACCATCAGACGGCTGAAGAACAGGTCGTCCCTGACCGCGTCGAGGACGGCCGCCGCCAGGATCACCAGCGACGCCTCGACCCCGAGGATCAGCCGGTGGAACTTGAGCGCGCCGGCGGCCCGGCGGGCGAACGCCATGCCGGACGAGCGCGGCTCGGACGCGGACTCCTTGACGGGCGGCAGGCCGCCCTGGTGGCGGGCGACCCCGACGAGGTCGGTCTCGGCCTTGATCAGGATCGCGCCGAGGGCGGCGAGCGTGCCCAGGAAGGCCCACAGCCAGTCGATCCGCCCGGAGCCCCACAGGTCGGCGGCGCGCAGGCCGAAGCCGACCAGCACGGCCGCATCGCAGAGGTACGCACCGACCCGGTCCAGGTAGACCCCGCCCAGCGAGAACTGCTTCTTCCAGCGGGCGATCTCGCCGTCGACGCAGTCGAGCAGCAGATAGAGCTGGACCATGAGGACCCCGAGCAGCGCGCCGGGAATGCCCGGGACGAGCAGGGCCGGGGCGGCGAGCACGCCCGCGACGGTCATCAGGTAGGTCAGCTGGTTGGGGGTGACCCTGGTGTTCACCAGGTGCCGGTCGATGCGCAGCGAGATCTCGCGCATGTAGAGCCGACCGGCCCAGTGCTCGCCGCTGCGCCGGTCCTTCACGCCCGGCGGGTGCACGACCGGGCGGAGTTCAGCTATGGATGGCTTTTGCATAGTCGGCGTACGCGTCCCTGATCTGGTCGGTGGACAGGTTGAGGTGTTCCAGGATCGTGAAGCGCCCGGGGCGGGTCTGCGGGGCGTACTCGACGGCCCGGACGAACTCCTCGGCGGTGAACCCGATCTCCTCGGGCAGGACCGGCAGCCCGTGCCGGCGCAGGGTCCTCGCCATGAGGAGCGACTCCTCGTGGGCGCCCCGCAGCCGCATCGCGAAGCAGGCGCCGAGGCCGACCTGCTCGCCGTGGCTGGCCGCGCGCCGGGGGTGGAGCAGGTCGAAGGCGTGGTTGATCTCGTGGCAGGCGCCCGAGGCCGGCCGGGAGTCCCCGGCGACGGACATCGAGATGCCGGTCATCACCAGTCCCTCGGCGAGCACCTTCAGGAAGGCGTCGTCGCCGATCCCGCCGGGGTGGCGCAGCACGGCCTCGCCGGCCTGCCTGGCCATGGCGGCGGCCAGGCCGTCGATCTCCTCGCCGGTGACCTCGTGGGACAGCTCCCAGTCGGCCACGCAGGAGATGTTGGAGACCGCGTCGCCGATGCCGGAGCGCACGAAGCGGGCCGGTGCCTGGCGCACTATGTCGAGGTCGATGACGACGGCGATCGGGGTGGGGACCCCGTAGGAGCCCCGGCCGTTGTCGTTGTCCAGGGTCGCGACCGGCGAGCACAGGCCGTCGTGGGCGAGGTTCGTCGCCACCGCGACCATGGGCAGGCCGACCCGCGCCGCGGCGTACTTGGCCACGTCGACGATCTTGCCGCCGCCGAGGCCGACCACCGCGTCGTACCGGTTGCCCTTGATGTCGTCGGCCAGCTTGACCGCCGAGTCGAGGGTGCCGTCGGTGACCGGGTACCAGTGGGCACCGGGCAGCGCGGGGGCCAGCCGCTCGCGCAGGGCGCGCCCCGAACCGTCGCTGATCGCCACGGCGAGCTTGCCGGAGGCGGAGATCCGCTGGTCCGCGAGGAGACCGGCCAGGTCGTCCAGGGCGCCGCGACGGATGTCGACGACGACCGGGGACGGGATGAGCCGGGTCAGTACTGGCACGCGATCTCACGGCCCTTCGCGAGGTCGTCGTGGTTGTCGATCTCCACCCACGCCACCTCGCCGATGGGAGCCACGTCGATGGCGAAGCCGCGGTTCACGAGCTCCTGGTAGCCGTCCTCGTAGTAGAGGTCGGGGTCGCGCTCGAAGGTCGCCTTCAGTGCGTCGGCCAGCTCCGCGGCGGCCTCGGGCTCGATCAGGGTGACGCCGATGTACTCGCCGGTCGCGGCGGCCGGGTCCATCAGCTTGGTGATGTGCCGCACGCCCTTGCCGTCCTCGGTGACGACCTTCATCTCCTCGTCCGCCAGCTGCTTCAGCGTGTCGAGGGCGAGGATGATCCGCCGGCCCTCGCCGCGGGCGGCGAGCAGGGTCTTCTCGACGGAGGCGGGGTGGACGGTGTCGCCGTTGGCCAGGATGACGCCGCGTCCCAGGACCTCACGGGCGCACCACAGGGAGTAGGCGTTGTTCCACTCCTCGGCCTTGTCGTTGTCGATCAGGGTGAGGGTGACGCCGTACTTCGCCTCGAACTCGGCCTTGCGGGCGTACACCGCCTCCTTGCGGTAGCCGACGACGACGGCGACCTCGGTGAGGCCGATCTCCGCGAAGTTGGCCAGCGTCAGGTCCAGGACCGTCTTCTCGCCGTCCACAGGCACGAGAGCCTTCGGGAGCGTGTCGGTGTAGGGGCGCAGACGCCGTCCTGCACCGGCTGCCAGTACGAGGCCGATCATGCGGGTTCTCCTTCGTCGTGAACGGCGGGTGCGCCTGAGGACACCCAGAAGCGGATGGACTCCACGAGCACCACCAGTGCCACGGCCACGGCGAGCGCGGTGAGTGCCGCGGTGAAGGTCGAGTGCCGCGTGAACACGGCGGCGAACACGGTCACCACCAGGGTGCGGCCCTCGTGCCCGCCGATCGTGCGGACCAGCCACCGGGGCGGCGCACCGGTGCCGCCGCGGATGCGGTACACCGTGTCGTAGTGATGGTAGGCGACGGCCGAGACCAGTCCGAAGGCCGCGGGAAGCGCCCCGGGGACGTCGCTGCGGGCGGCGAGGACCAGGACGGTGCAGTACTCCGCCGCCCTGAACGCCGGGGGCACGAGCCAGTCGAGCGCGCCCTTGAGCGGGCGGGAGACGGCCATGCCGGAGAGCATCGCGTAGACCACCGCGGCCAGGATGGTGTGCCAGCTGCCGAAGGGCTGGGTGAGCGCGGAGGCGATCATGAGCGCCCCGGCGAGCAGGGCCGTGACGGGGGCGCTCCAGCTGCCGCCGAGCCGGGGCCCGACCGCGGCGACGGCCTCGGCGAGCGGTCCGGAGTCGGCGAGGTCCGCGAGGGCTTGGGCGGCACGGTCGGTGCGCTTGGCCTTGCGGGTCAGCGAGCGCAGCAGCCGGCCCGCGGTGGTGTAGCAGGCGGCGAAGGAGCAGCCGACGAGCAGGGCGTAGAAGACGATCCGGGGGGTGGTCACCGCGGTGAGGACCGCGATCATCGCCCAGCGCTCGCCGATCGGCAGCACGATCATCCGGCGCACCCAGACCGTCCAGCCGACGCTGTCGAGCTTGGTGGACAGCGCCGCCGTGGGGCTCGAATTGGCCACCGCGTCGTGGTTGGCCTCGTTGAACGAGAAGTCGATGACGTGCCGGCATGCCTGGAGCACCATCGCGCCCAGGGCGAGCGCCCACACGTCGTCGCCGCCCCGGGCGGCACCGAGGGCGAGGCCCGCGTAGTAGGCGTACTCCTTGGCCCGGTCGAAGGTGGCGTCGAGCCAGGCGCCCATCGTCGAGTACTGCAGCGAGTAGCGGGCGAGCTGCCCGTCGGTGCAGTCCAGGACGAAGGACAGGAGCAGCAGCACCCCGGCTGCGACGTAGCCGCCCCGGGTGCCGGTCGCCGCGCAGCCGGCCGCGATCAGCGCGGTCAGCAGGGAGGCGGTGGTGACCTGGTTCGGTGTGAGGCCGCGGCGGGCGCACCAGCGGGCGATGTAGCGGGAGTACGGACTGATGAAGAACGTGGTGAAGAAGCCGTCGTGCGCCTTCACCGCGCTGCGCAGCCGCACCGCCTCGTCGTCGACCGAGGCCAGGGCGCTCTCCGCCTCGGCGCGCGTGGCGTCGTCCGTCGGTACGGCGGCGACCAGCGAGCCCAGCTCGGGGCGGCGCACCTCGGTGCCCCCGGCGTCCATGGCCGCGGCGAGGCTGCCCGGCACGGTGCGGTCGGTGACCGGGGCGCCGGGCGCGCCCGGGGGTGTGCCCGCGCCGACGGCGGCGGTCGCGGTGTCCAGGGCCCGGACGAGCGCGGGGCGTGCCTCGGGCTGGGCGGTGAGCGCGCCGGGCACGGCGGCGGCGGGGAAGCGCGGGTCGGTCAGTCCGAGCCGGAGGGCGTGGACGTGGCCGATGAAACGGGGATCGACCAGTGCGACGCGGTGGTCGGCGGGGACGGCCGAGATCAGCCGTGCGGCCTCGGCCGCATCGGCGGCGACCCGGACGTCGAAGCCCAGCGACCGAAGATCGTCCGCGAGTGACGACCCGGGTACCGGTGCACCGGTGAGGATGGCGGTCGACAGACGAACTCACTCCTTGGTGCTGACGGGGTCGGCGCGCGACAGTGCGGTCCTGATGTGGACCGGCGGCACGTCGGCAGAGGCTATCGGATGAACGGAAGCGCGAGTTCACCGACCGTTTGTGCTCCGTTCGGGGCTGACCGGCATCATGCGGCACCGCCCGCGATCATCATCGTCGATCCCTGCCCCGGCTGACAAAAACGCCCCGTCCCGACGGGCCGCCGGCAGTGCGGCAGGGCCTTCCCGGCGGGCTCCCGGGCAGGGCCGCCCGGTTCTCGGAAACAACCCGTCGGGGATCTTCCCACCGCTCTGACCTGCGAGCATTTCCGCAGGTCAGAGCATATGACAACGGTGTTCAGTACCGTGTTGCCACATACCCCCCACCCGTAGTTCACTGGCAGTGCCCGGCCCCCGATCGGGGGCCGGACCGACGAGACGAGCAGGAGGCGTTTCCCATGGGGGCAGGGCACGACCACGGACACACGCACGGCGGGCCGACGACCGGCACGGCGGCCGCCGCCCACCGCGGGCGGTTGCGGATCGCGCTCTGCATCACACTCACCGTGATGGCCGTGGAGATCATCGGCGGGGTGCTCTCCGACTCGCTCGCCCTGATCGCCGACGCGGCCCACATGGCGACCGACGCACTGGGACTGGGCATGGCGCTGCTGGCGATCCACTTCGCCAACCGGCCGGCCGGGCTCAACCGCACCTTCGGCTACGCCCGCGCCGAGATCCTCGCCGCCCTGGCCAACTGTCTCCTGCTGCTCGGGGTGGGCGGCTTCCTGCTCTTCGAGGCCGTCGAGCGCTTCATTACCCCGGCCGAGACCAGGAGCGGGCTGGCCATCGTCTTCGCCCTCGTCGGCATGCTCGCCAACATCGTCTCGCTGTCGCTGCTGATGCGTGGGCAGAAGGAGAGCCTCAATGTGCGCGGCGCCTATCTGGAGGTGCTCGCGGACACGCTCGGCTCGCTGACCGTGCTGGTCTCGGCGGGAATCATCCTGGCCACCGGCTGGCAGGCCGCCGACCCGATCGCCTCGCTGGTGATCGGCCTGATGATCGTCCCCCGTACCGTGAAGCTGTTCCGGGAGACGCTCGACGTCCTGCTGGAGTCGGCGCCCAAGGGCGTGGACATGGCCGAGGTGCGGGCCCACATCATCGCCCTGCCCGGGGTGCTGGACGTCCACGACCTGCACGCGTGGACGATCACTTCGGGGATGCCGGTGCTCTCCGCCCATGTGGTGGTGAGCCAGGACATGCTCGACTCGGTCGGGCACGAGAAGCTCCTCCACGAACTGCAGGGCTGCCTCGGGGGCCACTTCGACGTGGAGCACTGCACGTTCCAGCTGGAGCCGAGCGGCCACGCCGAGCACGAGGCCGGGTTCTGCCACTGAGCCGCCGCCCGGGGCCGGTGTAAAGTGCTCGCAGAGGCGTTCGAGCCTCTTGCCATCGGAACGAGAGCCCGCGAAGAGAGCCCCTGTGGGGCCTCGAAGAGAGGAGCTGAGGTTGATGACCGTCGCGACGGCGCCTTCCCGGCGCAACATCCGGTCCTTCCTCAACTCCCGGGTTCTCGGCTAGCGCCCCGACTCGCACCGGGTCGACACCGTTGGCCGGAGCCCTCGTACACAAGGGTTCCCACGTTGACCGACAACGATCACGCCGTCCGTACCGAGGCGTTCTTCTCCCTGCACCACGGCCTGCCCCGGCAGGGCCCCGGCTCCGACGCCACCACCCGGCGTCTGCTGGAGTTCGCCGGCCCGCTGCCGCGCCGTCCGCGCGTGCTCGACCTGGGCTGCGGTCCCGGCCGTGCCGCGCTGCTGCTCGCCGCGGAGGCCGGCGCCGAGGTGACCGCCGTCGACCTCCACCGGCCGTTCCTCGACGAGCTGCGCGCGGCGGCCGACGCCCGTGGGCTCGGCGACCGCGTCCGCACCGTGCGGGCCGACATGGCCGGGCTGTCCGGCCCCGACTTCCCCGACGGGTCGTTCGACCTCGTCTGGGCGGAGGGGTCCGCGTACAACATCGGCTTCGACACCGCGCTGCGGGACTGGAAGCGGCTGCTCGCCCCCGGCGGTTCCCTCGTCGTCACCGACTGCGTCTGGACGACCGACGCCCCGACGGCCGGGGCACGCGCATTCTGGGACCGGCAGGCCCCGCTGCGTCCCCTGGCGGCCAACACCGCGGCGGCCGTGGCGGCCGGCTACCACGTCCTGGGGACGCTGGTGCAGCCCGACGGCGACTGGGACGAGTACTACGTCCCGCTCGCCGCGCACGTCGAGGCCGCGGACCCGTCGGCCCCCGGCATGGAGTGGGCGCTCGCGGCCACCCGTGAGGAGCTGGCGGTGCGGCGCGACCACGGCACGGAGTACGGCTACGCCGGCCACGTGCTGCGTCCCGTCGATCCCCGGTGGCCGGCCAGGCCGGAGACCGGGGCGGACCGGGCCGCCGTGTTCGCGGTCAACGCGGCGGCGTTCCCCACCCCGGACGAGGCCGCGCTCGTGGACGCGCTGCGCGACGATCCGGCGGCCTGGCTGCCGGGGCTCGGCCAGGTCGTGACGGACGGCCCGGACGGGGACGTGGCCGCCTACGCGCTGCTGACCCGGTGCCGGGTCGGTGACGCGCCGGCCCTGGCGCTGGCCCCGGTGGCGACGGCCCCGGACCATCAGCGGCGGGGCGCGGGCCGGGCCGCGGTGCGGGCGGCGCTGGACGCGGCCAGGCTGCGCGGCGAGTCACTCGTCCTGGTGCTCGGACATCCCGAGTACTACCCGGCGTTCGGCTTCGTGCCGGCGTCGCGGTACGGGATCCGGCCGGGCTTCGACGTCCCCGACGAGGCGATGATGGCCCTGGTGCTCGACGAGTCCGTGCCGGTGCCGCGGGGCACGATCCGCTACCCGGCCGCCTTCGGCGTCTGAGGCACCGTCCGGCCCCGTCGCACCCCGCCGGTGCGGCGGGGCCGGACATGCCAGACCTCGAAATACAAACAAGCGGCTTTTGTACGGCAGACTTGGCCGGACTCGACGGGACCGGCGCACGGGGCCGGGACCACAGCGAAGGATGGGTATGCCGACCACACCAGCCCCCTCGGCGAACAGCGCGTCGAACGGCACCGCAGAAGCGATCATGCTCGAACTGGTCGACGAGAACGGCACCACCATCGGCACGGAGGAGAAGCTCACCGCCCATCAGCCGCCCGGTCAACTGCACCGCGCCTTCTCCGTGTTCCTCTTCGACGAGCGGGGCCGGCTGCTGCTGCAGCGCCGCGCGCTCGGCAAGTACCACTCCCCCGGCGTCTGGTCGAACACCTGCTGCGGCCACCCCTACCCCGGCGAGGCGCCCTTCGCCGCCGCCGCCCGGCGCACGTACGAGGAGCTGGGGGTCTCCCCCTCGCTGCTGGCCGAGGCGGGCACGGTCCGCTACAACCACCCCGACCCGGCCTCCGGGTTGGTGGAGCAGGAGTTCAACCACCTCTTCGTGGGGATGGTGCAGGACCTGCCGCGGCCCGACCCGGAGGAGATCGGCGAGACCGCGTTCGTCACCGCCGACGAACTCGTCGAGCGGCACGCCGAGTCGCCGTTCTCGGCCTGGTTCATGACGGTGCTGGACACCGCGCGTCCGGCGATCAGGGAGCTGACCGGACCGTCCGCCGGCTGGTGACGGGCGGGCTGCACCGGGGACGGGGGTCCGGGGCCGGGGGCGGGTGGTCGGCACCGGGGGCGGGCTCCGGAGCCGGGAACGGGCGGTCTAGGGCCGCGGGCTCAGCGGCAGGGCCGCCCAGATGATCTTCCCGCCGCCTGCGGTGTGTTCCACATCGCAGGCTCCGCCCGCCTCCCGGGTGATCTCCCGGACCAGCAGCAGGCCGCGCCCGCCGGTCTGCCCGTGGTCCGTCTCCAGGGCCGTCGGGCGGTAGGGGTGGTTGTCCTCGACGGAGACCCTGACCCACTCCTCGCCGACGGCCACCTCGACGGCGAGCTCCGGCGAGAGCAACGCGGCGTGCTTCACCGCGTTGGTGACCAGTTCGGAGACGATGAGCAGCAGCCCCTCGGCGATGTCGTCGTCCACCGGCACGCCCTGGCGGTTCAGCAGATCGCGCACCGCGCGCCGGGCCTGCGGTACGGAGACGTCCACGGCCGGGGCGGTGAACCGCCAGACTCCCTCGTACGACACGGGCCGGGCGGGGACACTCCCGCGGCTCTCCATAGTCCGGTACCCGCTCTCCACTCGATGGTGACTGCACGTCGGGTACAGAGTGCGGGGCGTAGTCGGCCCGAGCCGTGCTACTGAACACAAGTCGACTTCTATTGATGTCTTTTGACCGGACAAGACCGAAAGAATCACTCCTTCGACCACTTGTGTCGCTCTTCCGGCGGTGAGGCCGACGGTTCCCCGGTCACCCTCCGTTCCGACCGCTCCGACTGTTCCGAGACCATGGAGACGACGCGACGGCCGCCCAGCCCCATGGCGAGCAGGCCGAGCCCGTCGAAGAGCAGCGCCAGTGAGAAGAAGAGCCCCAGGACATAGAGGCTGCTGTGCGGCCAGTCGAAGAGCACCAGCAGCCCCAGCAGCAGTCCGAAGACCCCCTGCAGGAGCGTCCAGCCGAACTGCGGACCGCGCACCACGACGCTGCCCACCAGGCGGAACACCCCGCCGGTCAGGAAGAGCAGCGCGGCGAACATGGTCAGCGCCTCGGCCGTGCCCTGCGGGTGGCGGATGACGACGACCCCGGCGGCGATGTTCAGCGCGGCCACCACCACGCCGAGCCAGAAGTAGTTGGTGCCCCGGGAGTCGATGGCGTGCAGCAGCCCGACGAAGCCGCCGATCAGCAGCAGCCAGCCGAACAGGAGCATCGAGGTCAGCGTCGCGAGGCCGGTGTACACGAGGCCCACCAGACCGGCCACGACGAGCAGTGCGCCCAGGACGGCGAGCCGGCCGAAGCTGCGGCGCAGCCTCCTGCCCTCGGTTGCGGGATCGGCCATGGGAAGCTCCTCACGGTGCGTGCCTGGTCGGCGACCCCTTCTTGATCATAGGTTCGAACCGTACGGATAGCATCCGGCGCATGGACCGTACGGAACCCCGGCTGGAGCACGGCGTCGCGAACGGCGTCGCCACCGTCGTCATCACCAATCCCGCGAAGCGCAACGCGATGACGGCCGCGATGTGGAGCGCGCTGCCCGTCCTGCTGGAGCGGCTGGCGGCCGACCCGGCGGTCCGGGTGCTGGTGCTGACCGGCGCCGGGGACACCTTCTGCGCAGGCGCGGACATCTCCTCGCTCCGGGAGGGGTCGGGCGACGCGCAGGCGCTCGCCGTGGCGGCCGAGGAGGCGCTGGCCGCGTTCCCCCGGCCGACCCTCGCGGTGGTCCGGGGCCACTGCGTGGGCGGCGGCAGCCAGCTCGCGGCCGCCTGCGACCTGCGGTTCGCGGCCGAGGGCGCGTCCTTCGGGGTCACCCCGGCCAAGCTCGGCATCGTGTACGCCGCCTCGTCGACCCGGCGGCTGGTGGCGCTGATCGGCCCGGCCGCGACGAAGCACCTGCTGTTCTCCGGCGAGCTGATCGACACCGCGCGGGCGCTGCGGACCGGGCTGGTCGACGAGGTGCTGCCGGCCGACGGGCTGGACGAGCGGGTCGGGGCGTACACGGCGACCCTGGCGGCGCGTTCGCAACTGACCCAGGCGGCGGCGAAGGAGTTCGCCGCCGGACGCGAGGACCGGGACGCGTACTGGGCGGAGCAGGCGCGCCGCAGCGACGACACCGCGGAGGGTGTCGCCGCCTTCCTGGAGCGGCGCGCGCCCCGCTTCACCTGGACGACCGGGGCGTGACGGCCCGCTCCTACCGGAGCAGGTAGTGGCGCCGGGCGCGGAACTCCTCGACCAGGGCCGCCGGGGCCTTGTCCGGCGAGCCCGCGTCGTACGGCGGCTGCGGGTCGTACTCGGTCAGCAGCTGTACGGCCATGGCGTGCTCGTCGCCCTTGATCCGGCCGAGCAGGGTGAGGCCCATGTCGATGCCGGAGGAGACCCCGGCCGCCGTGACGTACTTGCCGTCGATGACGACGCGCTCGCCGGTCGGCTCGGCGCCGAAGGCCTTCAGAGCGTCCAGCAGGAGCCAGTGCGAGGTGGCGCGGCGCCCCGCCAGCAGCCCGGCCGCGGCGAGCAGCAGCGAACCGGTGCAGACCGAGGTGGTCCAGGTGCTGGTGGCGTCGGCGGCGCGCAGCCAGTCGAGCAGCACCTCGTTCTCCATCTGGTCCTGCTGGCCGGGGCCGCCGGGCACGATCACCACGTCCGGGGCCGGGACGTCGGCGAAGGTCCGGTCGGCGACGAGCGCGAGGCTTCCGGTGTCGTTGCGCACGGGGCCGGTCCGTTCGGCGACGAACACGCTCTCGCCGCCGGGGATGCGGGCGAGCGTTTCGTGGGGCCCCACCGCGTCGAGCGCGGTGAAGCGGTCGTAGAGGACGATCGCGATCTGCATGGGAGTCCTTTCGGCGGTCGGCCACCGGCCGGATGCCGGTGGCCGGTGGTCGGCGCGGTGCCGGTGGCCGGTGGTCACCGGTCGGCCGCGGGATGGGCGCGAAAGCGCCTGCGGTATTCGGCGGGGGCCGTGCCCAGGGCCTTGACGAAGGCGCGGCGCATGGCCTCCGGGGTGCCGTAGCCGCAGGCGCGCGAGATGCCGAGGACCCCGTCGGTGGTGTCCTCCAGCAGCCGGCGGGCCTGTTCGAGCCGTACGCGTTCGACGTAGCGGCCCGGGGTCAGGCCGGTCTCGGCCCGGAAGGCGCGGGCGAAGTGGCGGGGCGAGAGCCGGGCGCGGGCGGCGAGCGCGCCGACCGAGAGGTCCTCGCCCGGGTGCTCGCTGATCCACCGCTGGACCTCGCGCAGCGGTTCGCGCCGGGCGGTCTGGGCGGTGAGCTGGGCGCTGAACTGCGCCTGGTTGCCGGGCCTGCGCAGGAAGACCACGAGATGGCGGGCGACGGTGAGGGCGATCTCCCGGCCCCGGTCCTCCTCGACGAGTGCGAGGGCGAGGTCGATGCCCGCGGTGACCCCGGCGGAGGTGGCCAGCCGGCCGTCCCGTACGAAGATCGGGTCCGGGTCGACCTCGACGGCCGGGTGGGTGCGGGCGAGGTGGTCGCAGACCGTCCAGTGCGTGGTCACCCGGTGCCCGTCCAGCAGTCCGGCCCCGGCGAGCAGCAGCGCGCCCGTGCAGACGGAGACGAGGCGTTCGGCCCGCGGGGCGTTGTCCCGCAGCCAGTCGACGAGTGCCGGGTCGGGGGTGCGGGTGCCCTCCCCGCCCGGGACCAGCAGGGTGTGCGGCGCCCGTGCGTCGGCGAGGCCGCCGTCCGGAACCAGGAGCAGGCCGCTGCTCGTACGGACCGGGGCGCCGTCGAGCGAGGCGGTGCGCAGTTCGTACCCGGCCCCGGGGAAGCGGGAGGCCCCGGCGAAGACCTCCATCGGTCCGGTCACGTCGAGGCTCTGGACGCCGTCGTACAGGACGACGAGCACGGATCGCTGCGTCATGTCCGCCATCCTGGGCGGCGGCGGGGCACGGCCGCAATGACGAGAAACCCACCTTTCCTGCCATGCCCGGTCGCGGGGCGGACGGTCCGGGGTCGCCGGGGTGCCGAGGGGCACCGGACGGTCCGGGGACACCGGGGGGGGTTACGGTGCGTACCGACCAGTCGGTAGCGTGCCGGCATGAGTACTCTTCCGCCGCTCGCCGGACGCCGCTGCCACAACGCCATCAACCCGCTGCACTCGACGGTCTACTTCTCGCCGGACCTCGGCAAGGAGTTCGCGGAGCTCGGCATCGACGACTCGAGCGCCGTCTACTTCGCCACGCGTTCGGCGGCGATGGGCGCCGTCGGTCCGGGCACGGTCACCGCGGCCTTCTACAACTTCAACCACGAGCTCGTCGCCCGGCACCTGCCCGCCGTGTGGTCCGTCGCCCCGCCGCGGGCGGCCCTGGAGGCCCGGCTGCGGGCCGCCGACTCGACGCTGCGGCGGCTGCTGGGCGAGGAGGTCATCGCCTCCCCCGAGCTGGCCGAGGCGGCCGGCCTGGCGCTGCGCGCGGCCGAGGCGTGCACCCGACACGCCCGGCCGCTCTACGCCGCCCATGCCGACCTCCCGGTGCCCGAGGAGCCCCATCTGGCCTACTGGCACGCCGGCGCGCTGCTGCGCGAGCACCGCGGCGACGGCCACATCGCCGCACTCCTGACCGCCGGGCTCGACCCGCTGGAGGCCCTGGTCAGCCACACCGCGACCGGCAAGGGGATGTCCCCGCGCTGGGTGCTCGCCAGCCGGGGCTGGCACCGCGACGACTGGGACGCGGCCCGCGAACGGCTGCGCGGGCGCGGACTCCTGGACGCCGAGGGCGAGTTGACCGAGGCGGGCGTCGCGCTCCGGGCGGAGCTGGAGGAGGCCACGGACCGGATGGACGCGGCACCGTACGAGCACCTGGGCGCGCAGGGCGTGGAGCGGCTCACCGAGCTGGCGCGCGGCTTCCTCCTCACGGCGGCGTCGGCGGGCGCGTTCCCGGCCGACCTGATCGGCAAGGGCTGACGCCCCGCCCCGGCCACGACGGGCGGCGCGGAGCCGCCGCCCGTCGTGGGCGTGGTCATGGGCCGCCGTCCGGAGCGGCCGGGCGACACGGCGCCCGGCCACCCGGCACAATGCAGGCGGAGGGGCCCCGCCCCGGCAAGCACAGCCAGTAGAGCCAGTACGAGAAGGCGAGTCGGTAGAACCGTGACGACGTCCATCGAAGGCAGGATCGCCGAGGAGCTCGGCGTACGCGAACGGCAGGTGAAGGCGGCCGTCGAGCTGCTCGACGGCGGTTCGACCGTGCCGTTCATCGCGCGTTACCGCAAGGAAGCGACCGAGATGCTCGACGACGCGCAGCTGCGCACGCTCGAGGAACGGCTGCGGTATCTGCGGGAGCTGGAGGACCGCCGTGCGGCGATCCTCGACTCGGTGCGCGAGCAGGGCAAGCTGGACGAGGCCCTGGAGGCGCAGATCCGGGCCGCCGGGACCAAGGCTCGGCTCGAGGACATCTACCTGCCGTTCAAGCCCAAGCGGCGCACGAAGGCGCAGATCGCCCGGGAGGCGGGGCTCGAACCGCTCGCCGACGGCCTGCTCGGCGACCCCTCGGTGGACCCGCTCGCCGCTGCCGCCGCCTTCGTCGACTCCGACAAGGGGGTCGCGGACGGCGCGGCGGCGCTGGAAGGCGCGCGCGCCATCCTCACCGAGCGGTTCTCCGAGGACGCGGACCTGATCGGCGAGCTGCGCGAGCGCATGTGGACGCGCGGGCGGCTGGCCGCCCGGGTGCGGGACGGCAAGGAGGAGGCGGGGGCGAAGTTCGCCGACTACTTCGACTTCGCCGAGCCGTTCACCGAGCTGCCCTCGCACCGGGTGCTCGCGATGCTCCGGGGCGAGAAGGAGGACGTGCTCGACCTGGTCCTGGAGCCGGAGGAGCCGTCCGAGGCCCCCGGCCCCTCGGCGTACGAGAACATGGTCGCCCGGCGCTTCGGGGTGAGCGACCGGGGCCGTCCCGGCGACAAGTGGCTCGGCGACACCGTGCGCTGGGCCTGGCGGACCCGCATCCTGGTGCACCTCGGCATCGACCTGCGGCTGCGGCTGCGCACGGCGGCCGAGGACGAGGCGGTGCGCGTCTTCGCGTCGAACCTGCGCGACCTGCTGCTGGCCGCGCCGGCCGGGACGCGGGCCACGCTCGGGCTCGACCCCGGTTTCCGTACGGGTGTGAAGGTCGCCGTCGTCGACGCGACCGGCAAGGTCGTCGCGACGGACGTCATCCACCCGCACGTGCCCGCGAACAAGTGGGACCAGTCGCTGGCGGCGCTGGAGCGGCTGGCGAAGGCCCACGACGTCGACCTGATCGCGATCGGCAACGGCACCGCGTCCCGCGAGACCGACAAGCTCGCCGGTGAACTGATCGACAAGCACCCGGAGTTGAAGCTCACCAAGGTGATGGTGTCGGAGGCGGGCGCTTCGGTGTACTCGGCGTCGGCCTTCGCCTCGCAGGAACTCCCCGACATGGACGTGTCGTTGCGCGGCGCCGTCTCCATCGCGCGGCGGCTGCAGGACCCCCTCGCGGAGCTGGTGAAGATTGATCCGAAGTCGATCGGTGTCGGCCAGTACCAGCACGACCTGTCCGAGGTGAAGCTGTCGCGCTCGCTGGACGCGGTCGTCGAGGACTGTGTGAACGGTGTCGGCGTCGACGTCAACACGGCTTCCGCGCCGCTGCTCTCGCGGGTGTCCGGGATCAGCTCGGGGCTCGCGGAGAACATCGTCGCGCACCGCGACGCCAACGGCCCCTTCCGGTCCCGCAAGTCGCTCAAGGACGTGTCGCGGCTGGGCCCGAAGGCGTACGAGCAGTGCGCGGGCTTCCTGCGCATCCGGGGCGACGACCCGCTGGACGCCTCCAGCGTGCACCCGGAGGCGTACCCGGTGGTGCGGGCGATGGTGAAGCGGACGGGCGGCGACGTCGCCTCGCTGATCGGCAACACGGGTGTGCTGCGGTCGATGCGGGCCGACGACTTCGTGGACGAGAAGTTCGGTCTGCCGACGGTCACCGACATCCTGAAGGAGCTGGAGAAGCCGGGCCGCGACCCGCGTCCGGCGTTCCGCACGGCCACCTTCAAGGAGGGCGTCGAGAAGATCGGCGACCTGGCGGCCGGGATGGTGCTGGAGGGCGTCGTCACCAATGTCGCGGCGTTCGGCGCGTTCGTGGACGTCGGTGTGCACCAGGACGGCCTGGTGCACGTGTCGGCGATGTCGCGGACGTTCGTGAAGGACCCGCGGGACGTCGTGAAGCCGGGCGACATCGTGAAGGTCAAGGTCATGGACGTCGACATCCCGCGGAAGCGGATCTCGTTGACGCTGCGGCTGGACGACGCGGCGGCGGGCTCCGGGACCCCGGGCGGCGAGCGGGGCGGACGTCCGCCGCGCCAGCGCCAGGGGCAGGGACAGGGGCAGGGCGGCGGTGGCGAGCGGCGCGGCGGTCAGGGGCGCGAGCGGCGCGGCGGCGGTGCCCCCGCCCGTCCGGCCCCGGCGCCGGTGAACAGCGCGATGGCGGACGCCCTGCGGCGGGCCGGACTGGCCGATCCGGAGCAGGGCCGCAGGAAGCGGTGACGGGGCGGGAGGGGCGCGCCCGCGGCGTGCCCCTCCCCCGGCCGGTTCCCCCGACGCGGAGGGAGCCGGCCGTCCCGGTCCGTCAGCCGACGAGCCGCAGGCCGTCGGCGACGACCCGGCCCGCGTGCAGGACCGTGCGGTCGTCGCTGCGGTCCATGACGGCGGACGTCACCGTCTCGCCCTCGACCAGCAGCAGATCCGCGGCGTCGCCCACGGCGACGCCGGGGCGGTCGGCGACGGAGGTCAGGCGCGGCAGGTCCGGGTGGAGGATCGAGGCGCCGCCGCGGCCGGCGACGGCCACGCAGTGCTCGATCAGTTCGTCGGCGCGGTAGCGGTTGGTGAAGGCCAGCTGCCAGGTCCGGTCCAGCATGTCCCCGTTGCCGTAGGGCGACCAGAAGTCGCGCTGGCCGTCCTCGCCCAGGCCGACGCGCACACCGGCGGCCGTCAGTTCGGCCAGTGGCAGGGCCCGGTGCTGGGCGGGGGCCACGGTCGCCATCGCGATGTCCAGTTCCGCGAACTCCTCGACGAGCCGCCGTGTCGTCGCCTCGTCCACACCGCCGAGGTCGTACGCGTGCGAGATCGTGACCCGGCCCGCCATGTCGAGGGCGCGCACCCGTTCCAGGATGAGGTCGACGCTGAACACGCCCAGCGCGCCGGGTTCGTGGAGGTGGACGTCGATCGGTGCCCGGTGGCGCTCGGCGAGGCCGAAGAGGACGTCCAGGTGGCGCACCGGGTCCCGGTCCAGGGTGCAGGGGTCGATGCCGCCGACGACGGCCGCGCCCGCGGACAGCGCCCGGTCCATCAGTTCCGGCACGCCCTTCTCCTTGAGCAGTCCGGCCTGCGGGAAGGCCATGATCTCGACCTCGCACCGGCCGGCGTGCGCCTCCTTGGCGGCGAGGACGCCCTCGAACCGCTCCAGTCCGCAGTCCGCGTCGATCTGCGCGTAGCTGCGGACCCGGGTCGTGCCGCGCTCGATCATGCGGCCCAGGGTGTGCGTGGCCCGTTCGGCGACGCTCCACTCGTCCTCGCGCCAGTGGGCGCGGTCGTTCATGGTCATGGCCCAGACGCCGGGGCCCCCGGTGTGGGGGCGGAAGGGCAGACCGATCCGGGTGGAGTCCAGGTGGCAGTGGACGTCGGAGAACGACGGCAGGGCGAGCCTGCCCCGTCCCGCCACGGTGTCGCCGGCCGCGGCGCGGTCCGGGTCGTGCGGGGCGAGCGCGGTGATCGTGCCGTTCTCGATCTCGATGTCGCACGGCTCGCCGCCCCAGGGACGGACGTTCGTGATCAGCATGGGGTGTCTCTCCTTGTCCGGGGTACCGGCGTACGGGGGTCCGGGCGACCGGTCCGGGGCGCGCCGGGTGCGGGCGGTCCGCTCACACGGACGGTTCCCGCAACGGCGGGAACGTCGGCGGGAACAGCTCCGCGGTGTCGCGGCGGAGCAGGTCGCGCTCGCTGTACGCGGCGCGCATCCGGTCGAACAGTTCCTGGGCGCGGCGGCGCAGGTTCGCCAGGTCGATGCCGGGGATCCGGCCGTCGGTCAGGACCGGGCGTCCCGCCACGACGGAGTGACTGGCCTGCCGGGCGGTGCCGTTGAGCAGGAAGGTGCGGACGGGGTCGTCCTGGACGCCGTCGCGGATGTCGTCCAGCCGGAACGCGACGAGGTCGGCCTGCGCGCCCGGTTCCAGCCGCCCGAGGTCGGTGCGGCCGAGCGCGCGGGCACCGCCGAGGGTGGCCGCCTCGACGTAGTGTTCGGCGGGCGCCGCGTCGGCTCGGCCGTCGACGACCTTCGCGAGGTGGACGCCGAGGTCCATGCCCCGGATCAGGTCCGGCGGGAAGGAGTCGGTGCCCAGGCAGAGGTTGACGCCCGCGCGCCGGTACGCGTCGAAGGAGTGCAGGACCTGTCCGTAGCGCAGCGAGGTCTGCGGGCAGTGGACGACCGAGACGCCCGCGGCGGCGAGGATCGCCAGGTCGCCGCGGTCCTCGCCGTACACGTCGGGGTGCCGGTCGATCACGATGCCGTGCGGCACGAGGAGCCGGGTGTCCAGCAGCCCGGTGCGCTCCAGCAGGCGCAGCGGGGTGGTGCCGTGCAGTTCCCGTACGAGGTTGCGTTCGGTCATGCCCTGCAGGCAGTGCAGCCGTACGAGGGCGTCGCGCCGCCGGGCGGCGTCGGCGGTCTCCCGCAGGAGTTCCACCGTGAGCGTCTCGATGCGGCACGGCAGCAGCACGCCGTTGACCAGCGGGTCGGCCAGGGCGGCCGTGTGGTCGAGGAAGCGCAGTGCGTCCCGCAGCCCCGCACGGCCGCGTTCCTCGTCGAACTCGACGCCCCGGCCGCCGTCGGGCAGTGTCACGTTGACGCCGGACCGGTAGGCGGGCCCCAGGTAGCCCCGCAGGCCGATCCGCCGGGACGTCCGCGCCATTTCGACGAGTTCGTCGTACGGCTCGGCCCAGGAGCTGTGGACCTCCGACGCGATGGGCATGTAGGTGGTGATGCCGTGCAGCGCCAGCTGGACGAGCGCGTACTCGCGGACGGTGGCCCGTTCCGCGGGCGTGAAGACGTCGCGGCGCCGGTCGGTGAAGTACTCCCGCGACCAGAGGAGTCCGCCGTCTCGTTCCGGTGCCGCCCACGAGTCCAGGACGAGGTGGTCGATGTCGGTGAGGGCGTCCAGGTCGATGAGACCGGGCATCACCAGTGCCTCGCCGAGGTCCAGTTCCTCGTCCACCGGGCCGTCGTACCGCGTCCCGACGTACACGATCGTGTCCCCGTCCCACACGACCTCGCCGTCGCGCAGCAGCGCGTGGGTTCCGTCGCGGTGGGCGAGGACGTGGGCGGCGCGCCAGCGGGTTCGCACGGGGTCTCCTGCGGATGCGGTGTCAGGACCGTTCCGGCCGGACGGCGGTCCATGGCTGAAACGACACTAACACTTGGCATACCAAAATCGGCCACCCGGGAATGACACGCTCACGCGACCAGGGGTTTCCTGTTCCTGGAGCGGACTCGATCAGGACGGCCGCCTGTTTGGCATACCAACCGGGTGTACGGGGGCGCCACCCGGTTCCTCGGCCCGGCGGGCCGGGGCGGCGCCCCGGCCCGGGGCTCAGACCTCCGTCACCTTCCCCGCCGCCACCTCGACGCGCCGTGTCGTGCGCACCGCGTCCAGCATCCGCCGGTCGTGCGTGACCAGCAGGAGCGTTCCCGGGTACGACTCCAGCGCCGATTCCAGCTGCTCGATCGCGGGCAGGTCGAGGTGGTTCGTCGGCTCGTCGAGCACGAGGAGGTTGACGCCCCTGCCCTGGAGCAGGGCGAGGGCGGCCCTGGTGCGTTCGCCCGGGGAGAGGGTCGTCGCGGAGCGCGTCACGTGGTCCGCGCGCAGGCCGAACTTGGCGAGCAGCGTGCGCACCTCGGCCGGTTCGGTGTCGGGCACGGCCGCGCAGAACGCCTCCAGCAGCGATTCCGTGCCGTGGAAGAGCTTGCGCGCCTGGTCGACCTCGCCGACCACCACGCCCGAACCGAGCGTCGCGTGGCCGGAGTCCAGCGGGAGGCGGCCGAGCAGTGCGGCGAGGAGCGTGGACTTGCCCGATCCGTTGGCGCCGGTGATGGCGACCCGGTCCGCCCAGTCGATCTGCAGCGACGCCGGTCCGAAGACGAAGTCGCCGCGCACGGCCCGCGCCTCGCGCAGGGTGGCGACGACCGAGCCGGAGCGGGGCGCGGCGGCGATCTCCATCCGCAGCTCCCACTCCTTGCGCGGTTCCTCGACGACTTCGAGCCGTTCGATCATGCGCTGGGTCTGCCGTGCCTTGGCGGCCTGCTTCTCGCTCGACTCGCTGCGGAACTTGCGGCCGATCTTGTCGGAGTCGGTGGCCTTGCGGCGGGCGTTCTTGACGCCCTTCTCCATCCAGGACCGCTGGGTCTGGGCGCGCCCTTCGAGGGCGGCGCGCTTGTCGGCGTACTCCTCGTACTCCTCGCGGGCGTGCCGGCGGGCCCGCTCGCGCTCCTCCAGGTAGGCCGCGTATCCGCCGCCGTACAGGTTGATCTGCTGCTGGGCCAGGTCCAGTTCGAGGACCTTGGTGACCGTGCGCATCAGGAATTCGCGGTCGTGGCTGATGACCACGGTGCCCGAGCGCAGCCCGGAGACGTAGCGCTCCAGCCGTTCCAGTCCGTCCAGGTCGAGGTCGTTGGTGGGTTCGTCCAGCAGGAAGACGTCGTAGCGGGAGAGCAGGAGGGAGGCCAGGCCCGCGCGGGCGGCCTGGCCGCCGGAGAGCGCGGTCATGGGCAGGTCGAGCCCGACGGTCAGTCCGAGGTCGTCCGCGACCTCGGCGGCGCGCTCGTCCAGGTCGGCGCCGCCGAGGGACAGCCAGCGCTCCAGGGTCTCGGCGTACGCGTCGTCCGCGCCCGGGGCCCCGTCGACCAGGCCCTGCGTCGCGGCGTCCATCGCGGCCTGGGCGTCGGCGACCCCGGTGCGGCGGGCCAGGAACTCCCGCACCGTCTCGCCCGGCCGCCGCTCCGGCTCCTGCGGGAGGTGGCCGACGTTGGCGGTGGGCGGGGAGAGCCGCAGTTCGCCCTCCTCCGGCCGGTCGAGTCCGGCGAGCAGCCGGAGGAGGGACGATTTGCCGGCTCCGTTGACTCCGACGAGACCGATCACGTCCCCCGGGCCGACGACGAGGTCGAGTCCGGCGAAGAGCGTGCGGTCGCCGTGTCCGGCGGCGAGATCCTTGGCGACGAGAGTGGCAGTCATCAGGGTGCCGATCCTAAGGGCTGCCCGGTGCCCGGGGACGTGCGGCCGTCAGCCGCCCGGGGTCTTCGCGGGGCCGGAGGAGGCTTCCGGCGGGGGCGTGCCGTGCTCGTGGAGTCCGGTGGTGATCCGGCTGCCGCCGGGGCCGATCCGGATCTCGAAGTCGCCGGCGTACTTCGCGTGCCCCTCGATGACCGCGGACTCCACGGCCTCCACGCCGAATTCGCGCCGCACGATCAGCGGGTCCTGGCGCAGGTCCCGCATCAGCGCCACGCACATGCCGATCATCACGAGGGTGAACGGCGCGGCGACCAGGATCGTCAGGTTCTGGAGCCCGGCGAGGGCGTCCCCCTTGCCGTTGCCGATGAGCAGCATGATCGCGGCCACCGCACCGGTGGTCACGCCCCAGAAGACGACGACCCACCTGGCCGGTTCGAGGATGCCCTTCTGGGAGAGGGTTCCCATGACGATGGAGGCGGCGTCCGCGCCCGAGACGAAGAAGATGCCGACCAGGAGCATCACCACCAGGCTCATCACCGTGGCGAGCGGGAACTGCTGGAGCACTCCGAAGAGCTGTGCCTCCGGTGTGGTGGCACCGCCGAGCTCGCCCGCCTCCTGGAGGTCGATCGCCGTGCCGCCGAAGATCGCGAACCAGACCAGGCTGACGGCGCTGGGCACCAGGATGACCCCGCCGATGAACTGCCGGATCGTCCGGCCCCGGCTGATGCGGGCGATGAACATGCCGACGAAGGGCGTCCAGGAGATCCACCAGGCCCAGTAGAAGACGGTCCAGCTGCCGAGCCAGTCGGCCACGTCGCCCGCGCCGGTGGCCTCGGTGCGTCCGGCGAGCTGGGCCAGGTTGCCGAAGTAGGCGGCGATCGAGGTGGGCAGCAGGTCGAGCACGATGATGGTGGGGCCCGCGACGAAGACGAAGACGGCCAGGAGCAGGGCCAGCACCATGTTGATGTTGGAGAGCCACTGGATGCCCTTCTCGACGCCGGAGACCGCCGAGGCGACGAAGGCGACGGTCAGGACCGCGATGATCAGGACCAGGAGTCCGGTGCCGGTCTCCTCCTTCCAGTTCAGCTCGTGGAAGCCGCTGCCGATCTGGAGGGCCCCGAGGCCCAGGGACGCGGCGGAGCCGAAGAGCGTCGCGAAGATGGCGAGGATGTCGATCAGCCGGCCGATCCCGCCGTGGGCGTGCCGGGCGCCGATGAGCGGCTCGAAGACGGCGCTGATCGTCTGCCGCCTGCGGCGCCGGAAGGTGCTGTACGCGATGGCCAGGCCGACGACGGCGTAGATCGCCCAGGGGTGGAGGGTCCAGTGGAAGAGGGTGGTGGCCATCGCCGTCTGCATCGCCTCGGCGGCGGAGGCGGGGTGGGTGCCGGGCGGCGGGGCGGTGAAGTGGGCGAGTGGCTCGCTGACCCCGTAGAACATCAGGCCGATGCCCATGCCCGCGCTGAACATCATGGCGACCCAGGACACGGTCCGGAACTCGGGCTCCTCCCCCTCCTGGCCGAGGGAGATGTTGCCGTAGCGGCTGACGGCGAGCCAGAGGGCGAAGACGACGAAGCCGGACGCGGCCAGCATGAAGGCCCAGCCGCCGTTGTGGATCAGGCCGTTGAGCATGGAGCTGGAGACTTCCTCCAGCGAGTCGGTGGCGGTGGCCCCCCACACCACGAAGGCGAGGGTGAGGACGGCGGTGACGCCGAACACCACCCGGTCCGTCCTGGGGTGCCGGTTCCGGGCCGGGTCGCCGAGGAGGTCCGCCGTCACCGGCAGATCCCCCCGGCCACCCGTTCTCTGTTCGTCCTGCGACACGAATGGCACCTTTCACGGAAGCTCTTTTTTCGCTCTCCGTAGGCAGTACCACACGCGGCGCTCATCTCATGGGATCAACAAGCGGTATCGGCTTGACCGTTTGTGAGGTGATATGTCGCTCTTCCGTCCAGGAGGAGGGGGATCAGCTTGCGGGCCGACTGCCGCATCGGTACGTACGCTCCGTCACCGTCGCGCCGGGAGGCGACGCCGTGCAGCGCGAGTTCGTCCCCGACCTCGTCGAACTGCTCCCGGGTGAGCCGGTATCCGCACGGCGGGTCCTGGAGGACGCGGTCCGGTTCGGGCGCCTGGTTGTCGGCGCCGCCGAGGTACACCGGTCCCCGGTCCCGGAAGCCCTCCGCGCGGGACGCGGCGGTGGCGGCCCCGATCCTGCCGCGGCGCTCGTCGACGAACTCGGACAGCCCGCCGAGCGCGGTGAGTTGGGAGTCGACGCGGCGTCGCCGGTTGAGCGCGGGGTCGTTCCTCTCGGCGTCGTCCATCGCGTCGACGCGGGATTCGACGAGGAGGCCGACGGCGTGCTTGATCCCGGAGGTGTTGCGCAGGATGCGTTCCTGTCCGTCGCCCGCGGTCTGCTTGATCGGGTCCCCGGTGACCGGGTCGGTCCAGATGCCGTAGACGCCGCTGCCGTATCCGGCCTCCGCCGCGGCGGGCCGCACGTAGCGGTCGGCCAGGGTCCGCGACTCGCCGTGCACCCCGGTGGAGGTGTTGAGGTTGCGGGGCCACAGGACGAACAGGTCCTTGTCGTAGTACGGCGGGGTGGCGCCGTACTCGTGCAGGTCGTGGATCACGTCCGGCTTCCGGTCCCGGACGACCGCCGCGACGGCGCGGGCCTCGGCGGTCCGCAGCGCGAGGTGGTCGCGGTTGATGTCGACCCCGTCGGAGTTGCCGCGGGTGTCGGCGGCACGCCCGTCCGGGTTGGCGGTGGGGACGACGAGGACGTTCGTACGGGAGAGGAAGGCGCGGGTCGCCGGGTCCCGGGCGTACGCCAGGTCGCGGACGGTCGTCAGGCACGCCTCGCGGCCGGCCGGTTCGTCGCCGTGCTGGCTGCAGATCAGCAGCACCGTGGCGGCGGCCCGCCGGTCGCCGATCCGGACCAGCTGGAGCGGGCGGCCCTGCTTCGTCGTGCCGATCCGGTCGACACGGACCCGGTCGCTGTCCCGGTCGACGGCGGCCAGGAAGGACTGCTCCTCCCGCAGGCCGGTCCAGCGGGTTCCGGCACCGGTCTCGAAGCCGGTGCGGGGCGGGACGGGCACCGCCTCGGCCGGGGCGGTGACCAGGGGCACGGCCAGTGCGGCGGCCGCGAGCGCCAGCAGCGCGTTGCGGCGGGCGGAGGGGGTACGGGCGTTCGTGGGCGGGTGTCCCGCGCGCGTCGGCATGGGCGGAAGGTACCCCGGGCGGCTCCCGGGCGACAGGGGGCGTCGCTCCGCGGGTCCGGGGGATGCCTCCATCGGCGGATCCCGCGTGATCATGATGAGAAAGCCCTTGCCGTCGTGTCGGCCGAATGGCGATCGTGTGACAGCGACCGTCGTGGACACGACCAGCACGGCAGCCGCTGCGTAGTGTCGGCCTGACGGTTCGAAAGATCATTCGCCCCGACGACTTGGAGCATTCGTGCACCGTAGATTCATCGTCCCGAGCGCCCTCGCGGTCTCCCTCCTGCTGGCGATCCCGGCCTCGGCCGCCGAGGGCACCGTGGGCGCCCCGGGCATCGGCGACCCCTACTATCCGGCGAGCGGCAACGGCGGCTACGACGTGTCGCACTACGACCTGCGACTGAAGTACCAGCCCGCGACCGACCTGCTGGAGGGCACGGCGACGATCCTCGCCACGACCACCCAGGAACTCTCCCGCTTCAACCTGGACCTCGGGCTGGACGTCTCCGAGGTGCGGGTGAACGGCAGGAAGGCCGGCCATGTGAGGAACGGCGAGCAGGAGCTGGAGATCACCCCGGCGACCCCGCTGGCGAAGGGCCGGGCCGTCTCGGTGGTCGTGCGGTACGCGGGCAGGCCCTCCGAGGTGAAGATCAACGGCTGGACGTCCTGGGTGCGCACCCCGGACGGCGCGGTGGCCGCCCAGGAGCCGGAGTCGGCCGCGTGGTGGTACCCGAGCAACGACCACCCGCTGGACAAGGCGACGTACGACATCTCGGTCTCCGTCCCCGACGGCGTCCAGGCCATCAGCAACGGCACGCTCCAGTCGCAGAGTTCCAAGCTCGGCTGGACCCGCTTCAACTGGCGCTCCGGCAAGCCGCAGGCCACGTACCTGACGACGCTGGCGGTCGGGAAGTTCGACATCACCACGGACACCACGGCGGACGGGCTGCCGGTCGTCAACGCGTACAGCAAGGACCTCGGCGCCAACGACGGGGCGGCCCGCGCCAGCATCGAGCGGACCGCCGAGGTCGCCGAGTGGCTGACGGAGGTCTTCGGGCCGTACCCCTTCGACGCGCTCGGCGGTTACGCGCCGAACGTGAAGAGCGGGTTCGCGCTGGAGACCCAGACCAGGCCGTTCTACAGCCCGAAGCAGTTCGCTAACGGGTCGAACGTCTCGGTCGTCGTCCATGAGCTGGCGCACCAGTGGTACGGCGACAGCGTCTCGGTCAAGGGCTGGAAGGACATCTGGATCAACGAGGGCTTCGCCCGCTACAGCCAGTGGCTGTGGTCGGAGAAGGAGGGCGAGGGCACCGCGCAGGAGCTCGCGGACTACACCTACGCCCAGCACCCGGCCGACGACCCGTTCTGGACCGTGAAGCCGGGCGACCCGGGCCCGGACAACCAGTTCGGCGCGGCCGTCTACGACCGGGGCGCGCTGGCGCTCCAGGCACTGCGCAACGAGGTCGGCGACGACACCTTCTTCGAACTGCTGAAGGGCTGGCCGGCCGAGCACGCGTACGGGAACGCGAGCGTGGACGACTTCGTGGCGTACGCGGAGCGGGTCTCGGGCAAGCCGCTCGCCGCCTTCTTCGACACCTGGCTGTTCCAGCCGACGCGCCCGCAGTCCCCGGCCGCGGCCGGCGCGCACGCGCTGAACGCCCCGGAGCGGCCCGCCTCGTGGAAGAAGATCGCGGCGACGAACACGATCCACGACCACCGCTGACCGCCGCGGGCCCGCTTCGGGCGCCGTCGTCCCGTGTCCCCGGACCGGGGCGACGGCGCCCGGTGGCGGGGCCGACGCGCCGGATAGGCTGGTGGGGCCGGTGCGGTCCAGCCGGCCGCGGCCGTTTCCGGCCCGATCCCGCGTGTACGAGGAGCGTCCCTTGCCCGGCCCGTCCCATGATTCCGCTCGCGATGCCCGCCCCACCCTGGAAGCCGTGGCGGCCCGCGCCGGGGTCTCCCGGGCGACGGTCTCCCGGGTGGTGAACGGCGGTGCGGGGGTGCGCAAACCGCTCGTGGAGCAGGTGCGCAAGGCGGTCGAGGAGCTGGGCTACGTACCCAACCACGCCGCCCGGACCCTGGTCACCCGGCGCAACGGGGCGGTCGCCGTGATCATCGACGAGCCGGAGTTCCGGATCTTCTCCGATCCGTTCTTCTACCGGCAGCTGCGCGGCATAAGCCGTGAACTGACCCTGCACGACTCCCAGTTGGTGCTGCTCCTGGTGGAGGGCAGCGGCGACTTCGACCGGGTCGCCCGCTATCTGGCGGGGGGCCATGTGGACGGTGTGCTGGCCTTCTCGCTGCACACGGACGACGAACTCCCGGCGATCATCCGCCGGTTCCGGGTGCCCACGGTCTACGGGGGCCGCCCCGGCTCGCCGGCCGCCTCCCGCGAAGCGGCCGTCCCGTACGTGGACTGCGACAACCGCGGCGGCGCGGCCGAGGCCGTACGCCACCTCGTCTCCCTGGGCCGGCGGCGGATCGCGCACATCGCCGGGCCGCGCGACCAGACCTCGGCCCTCGACCGGATCGACGGCTACCGCGACGCGCTGCCGGACGGGGCGCCGGAGCTGCTCGCGGACGGGGACTTCACCGTCGGGGGCGGCGCACGGGCGATGGCGGAGCTGCTGGACCGCCGGCCCGTCCCGGACGCGGTCTTCGCCGCCAACGACCTGATGGCCTCGGGTGCCCTGCGGGTGCTGCGCGAGCGCGGGCTCGAAGTGCCCGGGGACGTGGCCCTGGTCGGCTTCGACGACATGGCCTCGATCGCCACGACCACCGATCCTCCGTTGACGACGGTCCGTCAGGACGTGGAGGGGATGGGCCGGTTGATGGTGCGGATGCTGATGCGACGGCTCAACGGCGAGGTCGGGGAAGGGGAGCAGGAGCCGGTGATCACACCGACCGAGCTGGTGCGCCGGGACTCCGCCTGAGTGCGCCGCGCCGGGCGGCCTCGCGGTGCGCCGCCCGTGCCCGGCGGGCGTACGGCAGGTAGCGCAGCCGCTCGGGGAGCACCGGCACGACGTGCCGCGCCACCGCGCACCACCGTCGCAGTCTCCGCTCCTGTGCGTCCGTCCACTCCAGTCCGATCGCCTCCCTGGCGTCCGGCGGCATCAGTCCGATGGTGACGAAGCGGCGGAACCGGGCCAGCGGTGGCAGCAGCACCGGCCACAGCGCCCTCAGCAGCAGCCTGACCGGCAGCGGGCCGCGGTCCGGCGGCGGTACCGGCCGGTCGGTGGCGACCAGTTCCTCGACGACGGCGTTCGTCCCGATCTCGTCGGCGAGCATTTTGCGGTAGTACGGCCAGAACTCCTCGATCGTCTGCGGCATGTCCCGGTCGTGGATGCCCAGGACCCTGCCGACCTGGAGCCACTCCCGGTACAGGGCGCGTTCCTGCGCCTCGGTGAGCGGCCGGACGAGATAGCGCGCGGCGTGCTGGTAGACCGGGAAGCCGGTGGCGTGCACCCATGCGTAGTTGTGCGGCGACAGCGCGTGGTAGCGGCGGCCCCGGGTGTCGGTGCCCTGGATGGTGCGGTGCAGGGTGCGCAGTCTGCGCCCCTCCTCGGCCGCCGCCTCGCCCCCGTAGACCCAGAGCTGGAGCGAGCGCAGGGAGCGCTCGCCGCGTCCCCAGGGGTCGGTGCGGAAGACGGAGTGCTCGTCGACGCCCGCGCCGACCGCCGGGTGGGCGACCTGGAGGGTGAGGGCGGCGGGCAGCATCAGCAGGGCCCGGACGTCGCCGGACAGGCTCCACAGGACCCCGCCGGGCGGGGGCGGCTCGGGGTTCTCGCCCCGTACGCGCCTCTCGTCCCGCGCGTTTTGCTCGCCCTGTGCTGCTTCGCTGCTCATGCGGTGCTCCCGGGGCCGGTGGGGCGGGGTTCCTCGTCCCGTCCCCCTGTGATCCAGTATGCGATCGGTCCCGGACGGGCGTGCACGGGGCCCTCGTGTCCCGGGAGGAACGGACGGCGGGGCGCGCACCGGAGTCCGGTGCGCGCCCCTCGTTGCCGGTGCGGTGCGGGACTACTCGCAGGTGCCGGCGAACGTCGCGCGGGTCACCACGTCGGTGGCCGCGGCGGTGGTGTCCAGCCAGGCGATGCGCTGCCCGTCACCGAGCGACGGGGCCAGCTGGGCGCCGGAGGAGCAGGAGACCCGGGTGTAGTCGTCGAAGCCGGCGAGCACGTCGGCGACCTTGGAGACCTTCACCTTGCCGGGGCCGCTCCAGGAGCCGAGGGCGCCCCAGAGGTCGTACGTGGAGTAGGCGAAGTACTCGTCGTTGACCGAGAACTGGGCGCCGTACACGCTCGACGGGTAGCGCAGCTTGGCCGCCTTCGACAGGTCGTCGAGCGGGGCCGACATGAGCTTCGAGCTCGGGATCAGGAAGCCGCCCGTCTCGCGCCAGAAGACCCGGTCGGAGGTGAGCTGGATGTCCGAGACGTAGTCGAAGAGGAAGCCCGCGATCCGCTTGACCTGGGTGGTTCCTGTCGCGATGTCGTGGACATGGACGTACGTGCCGTCGCCGCCGGCCCAGGCGATCCTGCCGTTCTTCATCGCGAGGCGGGCGGCCTTGGTACCGGCCTCGGGGGTCACGTTGACGGTGGTGCCGTCGGCCTTGCGGAGCATGACGTCCTGCTCGCCGTCGGCGGTGGTGCTGATGTAGGCGAGCGCGCCGTTCCCGGTCACCGGCTCGGTCTCGTCCGCGTCGGGGCGGTCGACCAGCTTCTTGATCGCGCCCTGGCCCTTGGGACCGGTCCGGTAGATGCCGATGCCGTCGGCGGTGATCCGGGTGAAGACGATGCGGTCGTCGTCCAGGGACGGATCGAGCAGGTAGGCGTCCTTCTGGGCCAGCTCGTGCGTCGGCTCCTTGCCGAAGCGGCCCACGGTGATGCCGAAGGCCGCGCCGCCCTGGTCCCAGGCGATGGCGTCGCCGTGGCCGATCGCGTAGACGTCGCCGTTGATCTGCGCGGCCTGCTCGTCGACCCCGCTGTACACCTCGTACGCGGGCAGGACGTCGGCGCCGATGGTGGTGCCGTCGTGCGTGCCGCCCTTCTTCTCCCAGCCGGTCTCGATGCCGTGGTCGTCGAAGGCCTTGTCGATGGCGGCGAGGTCGGCGGCCGGGACGTTCAGGGACTTGGCGGCGAGGGTGACCGCGTTGCGCATGTCGGTGAAGCCGGACAGCGGGGTGAGGTAGTTCTGCGCGGACCGGTAGACGATCCGGTCGGCGAGCTTGCTGTCGAGGTTCTTGCGCATGTCCCACAGCGCGCCGCCGACGATGGTGGAGTTGTAGTGGACCCCGCCGTTGTCGATGTCGAGCGTGATGGGCTGGTAGTCCTTCTGCGCGTCGCGCCCGTCGTTCAGGTCGCGCAGGGCACACTCCGCCAGCGGCTTGGTGCCGTTGCAGAGGTACTCCCCGACGAGGCCGGACGTGGGGTCGCTCATCGAGACGCCCTTGTCGGCGGTCTCCATGGCGTTGCCGAAGTAGTCGGATATCGCCTCGTTGAGCGCGCCCGACTGGTTGAGGTAGACGAGCCCGGCGGAGTGCTCGGTGACGCCGTGCGTCATCTCGTGGCCGACGACGTCCAGGCCGACGGAGAGCGGCACGCCGTCCATGTGGCCGTAGACCATCTTGGAGCCGTCCCAGAAGGCGTTGGCGTAGTCCTTGCCGTTGGAGGCGACGTTGACGACGGAGTGGATCGTGCCGCCCTTGCCGTCGACGCCGTCCCGGCCGATCTGCTCCTTGTAGTACTCGTAGACCTTCGCCGCGTTCAGGTGGGCGTCGACCGCGCCCGAGGAGGTGTTGGCGCCGTCGAAGCGGTCGCTCGCCGAGGCGGTCAGCGGGATGTCGTCGGCGACCGGGCCGCCCGCGACGTCCGTGTACTGCTTGCGCTGCGCGTCGTACGTGCGGATCTGGCCGCCGGTGGCCGGGTACATGGCGCGCGTGGAGTCGACCAGCGTGTACGAGCCGTCCGCCTCCTTGTTGACGTCCAGCCCCGCCTCGGTGCCGTCGACCCGGACGCCCGTGCCCCGTGCGGGCGAGGCGTCGGCCGCGTCGACGTTGTTGTACGAGAGGGCGATGCCGCCGACGCGGGCGTCGACGTACACCTCCTGGCGCACCGGACCGCCGTCGGCCCTGCCGCCGGTGACGGTGAAGTGCCAGGCCAGCCTGCCGCCCTTGGCGTCGGGCAGCACGGACAGGCCGTGTGCCTCGGTCTTCGCGCCCCGTACGCCGGACAGGCCGCGGTCGAGTGCGAACATCCGCTGCCTCGCGATGGCCTCGCTCACCTTCGGCGTGGTGGAGACCGTGAGGGCCGTGTAGAGCGTGCCGGTCGCGGAGGTGATCCGCTGACCGCCGTCGGCCGCCTCGGTCTGCACCGCGTACTCGGCGCCGAAGACCGGGACGCCGTCGTGCTTCTGCCGGAAGCGCACCGAGGACTGCTTGCCGTCCTTGGTGGTCCGCACCGTGCTCAGGTCGGAGACGGGGACCTTGTACGTGTCCTTGTGCGCCTCGATGTGGGCGCGGGCGGCCTGGGCGGGGGTGCCCTCGCGGGCCGAGCCGTCCAGTCCCCGGGTCATCGCGGGGGCCACCGGCACCGCGCTCGCCGGGGCGGTGGTGGCGGGCGCGGGTTCGTCGTCCGCCCAGGCCGGAGCGGTCAGCAGTGCCGATCCCGTGGCGGCGGCGACCACACTCGTCGCCAGCATCCGCCGGATACTCGTTCTCCTCACAGAGCCCTCCCCATCACACAGCTGTCCGCGGAACGCGAGCGTCCCTTTCGGTTGACGGGGTCGATGTTTCGGTACGCGGGGTTCCGCCAACAAGAGATGGCGCTGGCGCGAACGTGCCGTGGCGTAAATACGCCTCAGGGGCGCCGCGGTGGAACCGAGTTGCCGTTCTCCCCGTCCAGCCATCCCGCGCGGGCCGCGTACCAGCCGAGCTGGAAGCGGGTCGCGGCGCCCACCTCGTCCATCAGGGCGTGCAGCCGCCGCTGCACGGTGCGGTGGCCCATGCCCAGCTGACGGGCGATGGCGGCGTCCGTCAGGCCGACGTGCAGCAGGGCGACGATCTCCCGGTCGACCGCCGCGACCGGGGAATCGTCCCGCTCCACGACGCCCGAGGCGTTCAGCCGCCACCCCCTCTCGAAGTGCAGGTCGAAGAGCGAACCGAGGGCGGTGAGCAGCCCGGTCCGGTGCACCACGAGCGCCACCGGTTCGGTCTCGCGCTCCGGGTCCAGGGGCAGCAGCGCGATGCGGCGGTCCACGATGACGAGCTTGATGGGCAGCCGGTCCGTGACGGAGACGTGCTGGCCCTGGGCGACGCAGGAGGCCAGCACGGCCGCGGTCTCCGGCCGCTCCAGCCATTCGCGTTCGACGACGCTGCGCACGGCCACGCCGCGGCGGGTCATCTCGGAGTCCACCTCCGCGTGGTTGTCCGCGAAGGAGAGCACCGGGGGCACGCGTCTGGTCGGGACCATGGTGCACACCTCGCCCCTGGCCTGCCGCTGCATCGTCAGCAGGCGGCGCCGGATCGCCGCCGGGCCGGACAGCACCTCCACCGGGGCGCCCGAGGCGTGGCTCTGCGCGGAGCGGTGCCGTTCGGTGAGGTCGCCGACGAGCGACTCGACCCGGTGCAGCGCGGCCCGCCGGGACTCCAGGAGGGGGCCGAGCGCGAGGACGGGCGAGGCGGCCCGGTAGCGGACGACGCCGTCGCCGTCCGGCCGTGCGGCGCTGGCGAGTCCGCGCTCGACGAGCGAGTCGAGGGCGCGCGCGACCGCGGGGCCGCCCAACGGGCCCGCGAACGCGCCCGGTTCGCTGTCGGGACGGTCCACGAGCAGGCGGTAGACCGCGTCCTCCTCCGCGTCGAGGCCGAGCAGGGTCAGCAACGACGCGTCGATCGGGTCCGGCGGCCGGTGGTCGGGGTGCAGTGCTCAGGCTCCGTTCCGCCGGGTCCGGAACGCGCCGCGCGAATTGCGCGGGGCGCCGCTCGCGCCATCGGCGCCGACGGCCCCCGAACTCCCCGCGCACCGGCCGCGCCACGACGGCCTCTCGTACACCGTCCTGCCCTCCGGCACCCGGCCCACCCCTTTTCCGTCCGCCCGTCCACCGACGGCGGTCAGATTATCCGGCGGGTGCCGTCGGCCGTGACCAGCAAAAGCCCCCCGCACCCCCTCCGTTAGCATGTTCGAACTCACGACGATCGCCCCCATCCCCCACCCTTCGCCGGAAAACCATGCCATTCATCGTGAAAAATGACCGAGTCCGCCCATATCTAACAAATCGGCCAAACAATTGATACCTATAGCATCGCGGGTGTTTTCGCGAATAAACCGCACAATTCCGTTCGCCGAGTTGCGTCGACCACGGGTGATGCTGTGGGCCGCGGCGGGTGTGATCGCCCTCGGATTCCTGATCGCGCTGGAGATGGCCGCGCGTCAGTACGACTTGCCGGGACCGATCGTCAACCAGGCGCGGGAGGTGATATTCGCCCCCAAATCCGGCTTCCTGCTGTACGCCAGCATGGCGTTGATGCTGGTGGTGCTCCCCTGGCGGCAGCGGTTCATCGCCCTCGGCACCGCGCTCGGCATCGACCTCGTCATCTTCCTGGTGCGGTGGTCGTCCGACGCCCTGGTGCCCCGTGAAGAGGGCCACCCCTTCGGCAGCGGCGCGCTGTGGGTGCTCCTGGGCTGTGCGGTCATCGCCGTCACCCGCCGCACGGGCAATGAACGCACCCTGCTGCTGAAGGGCGTGGGGCTGGGGCTGCTGCTGGTGACCGGCCGCAAGACCGGTGACACCTGGCTGCTCATCACGTCGAAGACCCGCCCGATGGTGCTCGACCAGTACGTGGCGACCGCCGATCACGCGCTGGGCAACCCGTCGTGGGTGGTGGGTCGGATCGTCGAGGCCACCGCCCCGATCAGCACCCACGTCCTCGACTACGTCTACGTCCAGCTCGCGGTGGCCGCGGTCATCGCCTCGCTGTACCAGCTGCGCAACGTGGCTGTCGAGCGCCGCTTCCCGAACCACCACCTGGTGCGCACCTTCCTGGTGATCGGGCTCCTCGGACCGGGCATCTACATGATCTTCCCGGTGGTCGGGCCGATCTTCGCCTACGGCGTCGACGGCGGGCAGTGGGCGACGGCCGACCTGTGGCCGGACACGCTGCCGGCGCTCAGCACCCCGCAGCACATGCCGTTCAACAACTTCACCCCTCGCAACTGCATGCCCAGCCTGCACACGGCGTGGGCCACCGCGATCTTCATCCACACCCGCAGGGGCCCGCGGGTCCTGCGCATCGCGGGCACGTTCTGGCTGATCGCCACGCTCGGCGCGACGCTGGGATTCGGTTACCACTACGGCGCGGACCTCGTCGCCGGCGTGGTGTTCACCCTCACCATCGAGGCGGCGCTGCGCTCGCACGCGCGCGGCTGGGACCGGTCGGGAACCCGGCTGGTCGCCTACGGCGCGGCGGTCTTCACCGCGATGCTGGTGTCGTACCGCTACCTGTCGGTGGAAATGGCCGGGACTCCGTGGCTGTTCGGGCCGCTCCTCGTCCTGGCGATGTGCTCGGTGATCTACGGCTACGTACGGACCACCAGGCAGTGGGACCCGAAGCCCGTACCGGTGCGGCAGCCGGAACCGCAGCCCGAACCGGTCTGAGCCGAGGGCCCGCCGGGACATCCGTGATCACTGCCGTCGGGGCCGGTCGCACACCGCGACCGACCCCGACGCCGTGTACACGCCCCGGTCCGGTGCTCAGCCGAAGTCGTACACCGTGACCGGTATGTCCCGGCTCAGCAGCCGGTCCGCTATCAGCGGCTCCACCCGGGACCACTTCCCGCCGGCCAGGCCGCACCCGATCCGCGGCATGTGGACCGAGGCGCCCAGCTCCACCGCCCGGTCGGCCACCGCGCCCAGCCCCGTGTCGATCGCCTCGTAGCGGACCGGAACCCCCTTGCTGCCGGTGCGCATCCCGCGCTGGCCCACCATGTTGGCCACCCACACGTACGGGTCCACCTGGACGAACTGCACCGCGCCGAGGCCGAAGTCGTTGCCCGCGCGCTCCCGGTGCCAGCGGCGGTACGCCGCCTCCGGTTCGGGCCAGCGGCGCGAGAGGGCCAGGACGAAGCCCTTCCCCCAGCCCCCCAGGTCGTTGCAGACGTGCACGATGACCTTGACGCCCTTGCCCTGTGGAGCGGTGGCGTCCCCCTGTACGTATGTGATCTCCCGCATGGCTTCAGGGTAGGTGTCCCCACTGACAACCGGGATCATGGTCGTGGCCACCGCACCCGCCGTCGCACCCACCGGCGTGGCCGGCACCGTGGACGAAGCACTTTCACAACAGTGGTGAGACAGCAATACTGTTGCACCTGTATGGACGCAGACGCGGCAGTCCGCCGCCGGGTCGGGACGCGAGGAGCAGACATGGCGACCGGGACCGAGGAGCCGACGCTCACCGTCGACGAGCTTGCGGCACGTGCCGGTGTCACCGTACGCACCGTGCGCTTCTACAGCACCCGGGGGCTGCTGCCGCCCCCGGTGATCGGGCCGCGGCGGGTCGGGCACTACGGGCACGAACACCTGTCCCGGCTCGCGCTCATCGAGGAGCTCCAGCACCAGGGCATGACGCTGGCGGCGATCGAGCGCTACCTGGAGCAGCTGCCGCCGGACCTGAGCGCGCACGACCTGGCGATCCACCGCGCGCTGGTCGCGTCCTGGGCGCCGGACACGGCGGAGGACGTGACCCGGACGGAACTGGAGCGGCGCGCGGGCCGGACGCTGAGCGGGCAGGACATCGCGCGGCTGGCCGCGATGGGGGTGCTGGGGCGGGCGGAGCCGGTCGACGGCAGCTACCGGGTGGACCCTGGGCTGCTGCGGCTCGGGGTCGAGCTGCTCGGCGTGCCGATCGCCCACGAGACGATCCTGGCCGCCCGCACGGTCCTGCTGGAGCACTCCCGGGCCGCCGCCCAGGAGCTGACCCGGCTGTTCCGGGACGAGGTGTGGGGGCCGTACCGGGAACGGGAGTCGGACCCGGAGCACGTGGCGGCGATGAAGTCGCTGTCGGCCCATATGCAGCCGATGGTGATCCAGGCGCTGGTGACCGCGTTCCAGCGGTCGTTGAAGGAGGAGTTGCGGGCCGCGTTCACCGCGGAGTGAGCGGCGGCGGCCGGCGCCCCGCACGGGGTGCCGGCCGCCGCGGACCTGGCGGTCAGTCGTGGAAGGTCTCGCCCTTCTCGGCCTTCTCCACGAGCAGCGCGGGCGGCAGGAAGCGGTCTCCGTAGCGCTCCGCGAGCTGCCGGGCGCGGGCCACGAAGCCGGGCAGGCCGCCCTCGTACCCGTTGATGTACTGGAGCACGCCGCCCGTCCACGGCGGGAAGCCGATGCCCATGATGGAGCCGATGTTGGCGTCCGCGACGGAGGTCAGGACGTTCTCCTCCAGGCAGCGGACGCTGTCCAGCGCCTCGGAGAACAGCATCCGTTCCTTCATGTCCTCGAAGGGGACGTCCGTGTCCGGCTTCGCGAAGTGCTCGCGCAGGCCGGGCCAGAGGCGGGTGCGGCCGCCGTTCTCGTCGTACTCGTAGAAGCCCGCGCCGCCGCTGCGTCCGGTCCGGCCGAACTCGTCGACCATCCGGTCGATGACCTCGTCCGCCGGGTGTCCGGGCCAGGTGCCGCCGGCCTCCTCGACGGCCTTGCGGGTCTCGTTGCGGATCTTGCGGGGCAGGGTGAGGGTCAGCTCGTCCATCAGGGAGAGCACCTTGGCCGGGTAGCCGGACTGCGCCGCGGCCTGCTCGACCGACGCGGGCTCCACGCCCTCGCCGACCATGGCGACGCCCTCGTTGATGAACTGGCCGATGACGCGGGAGGTGAAGAAGCCGCGCGAGTCGTTGACGACGATCGGGGTCTTCTTGATCCGGCGGACCAGGTCGAAGGCGCGGGCCAGGGCCTCGTCGCCGGTCTTCTCGCCCTTGATGATCTCGACGAGCGGCATCTTGTCGACCGGCGAGAAGAAGTGCAGCCCGATGAAGTCGGCGGGGCGCTCGACGCCCTCGGCGAGGACGGTGATGGGCAGGGTCGAGGTGTTGGAGCAGAGCAGCGCGTCCGGCTCGATGACGTCCTGGATCTCCTGGAACACCTTGTGCTTGAGCGCGGTGTCCTCGAAGACGGCCTCGATGACGGCGTCGCAGCCCGCCAGGGCGGCCGGGTCCGCGGTCGGGGTGATGCGGGCCAGCAGCTCGTCGCGCTTCGCCTCGGTCGTACGGCCCCGGGAGAGCGCCTTGGCGAGCAGCTTCTCGCTGTACGCCTTGCCCTTGGCCGCGGCCTCCTCGGAGACGTCCTTGAGAACGACCTCGATGCCGGCCCGTGCGCAGGAGTAGGCGATGCCCGCGCCCATCATCCCGGCGCCGAGCACGGCGACCTTGGTGACCCGGCGCTCCTCGATGCCCTTGGGGCGGCTGGCGCCGGAGTTGACGGCCTGGAGGTCGAAGAAGAACGCCTGGATCATGTTCTTCGCGACCTGACCGGTGACCAGCTCGGTGAAGTAGCGGGCCTCGATGGTCAGCGCGGTCTCGAAGTCGACCTGGGAGCCCTCGACGGCGGCGGCCAGGATGTTGCGGGGCGCGGGCATCGGGGCGCCCGCGATCTGCTTCTTCAGGTTGGACGGGAAGGCCGGCAGGTTCGCGGCGAACTTCGGGTTGGACGGGGTGCCGCCGGGGATCCGGTAGCCCTTGACGTCCCAGGGCTGCCGGGACTCGGGGTTGGCGTCGATGAAGGCGCGGGCCTTCTCGAGCATCTCCTCGCGGGTGTCGGCGACCTCGTGGACCAGGCCGTTCTCCAGGGCGCGCCGCGGGGTGTACTGGGTGCCCTGGAGGAGGACCTTCAGCAGCGCGTCGGCGATGCCCATGAGGCGGACGGTGCGGGTGACGCCGCCGCCCGCGGGCAGCAGGCCGAGCGTGACCTCGGGCAGGCCGATCCGGGAGCCGGGGGCGTCGAGGGCGATCCGGTGGTGGGCGGCGAGCGCGATCTCGTAACCGCCGCCGAGCGCCGCGCCGTTGATGGCGGCGACGACGGGCTTGCCGAGGGTCTCGATGCGGCGCAGCGAGTTCTTGATGGCGGTGCCGGTGTCGAACGCGAGCTGCGCGTTCTCCGGACCGATCCTGATCATGTCCTTGAGGTCGCCGCCCGCGAAGAAGGTCTTCTTGGCGGAGGTGTAGATGATGCCGCGGATGGAGTCCTTCTCGGCCTCGGCGCGGTCGGCGACGGCCGCGATGGAGTCCTTGAAGGCCTGGTTCATCGTGTTGGCGGACTGGTCGGGGTCGTCGAGTACGAGGGTGACGACGCCGGTCTCGTCCTGTTCCCAGCGGATGGTCGTGCTCTCGGTCATTGTTCTTCTTCTCCGTAGGCGGGGGACGGTCAGACGCGCTCGATGACGGTGGCGATGCCCATGCCGCCGCCCACGCAGAGGGTGGCGAGGCCGTACCGCTGGTCGCGGCGCTCCAGTTCGTCGATGAGGGTGCCGATGATCATCGCGCCGGTGGCGCCGAGCGGGTGGCCGAGCGCGATGGCGCCGCCGTTGACGTTGATCTTGTCGAGGGAGAGCCCCATGTCCCTGGCGAAGCGCAGGACGACGCCGGCGAACGCCTCGTTGATCTCGACGAGGTCGATGTCGTCGATGGTCAGCCCGGCCTTGGCGAGGGCCTTGCGGGTGGCGGGCGCGGGGCCGGTGAGCATGATGGTGGGCTCGGATCCGGAGACGGCCGCGGAGACGATCCGGGCGCGCGGGGTGAGCCCGTGGCGCTCGCCGATCTCCTTCGAGCCGATGGCGACGAGGGCGGCGCCGTCGACGATGCCGGAGGAGTTGCCCGCGTGGTGGACGTGGTCGATCTTCTCGACCCAGTGGTACTTCTGCAGCGCCACCGCGTCGAAGCCGCCCATCTCGCCGATCGTGGCGAAGGACGGCTTGAGCGCGGCGAGCGAGTCGGCGGTGGTGCCGGGGCGCATGTGCTCGTCGTGGTCGAGGACGACGAGGCCGTTGCGGTCCTTGACGGGGACCACGGAGCGGGCGAAGCGGCCCTCCTTCCACGCCTCGGCGGCGCGCTCCTGGGAGAGCGCGGCGAACTCGTCGACGTCGCGGCGGGAGAAGCCCTCGATGGTGGCGATGAGGTCGGCGCCGACGCCCTGCGGGGCGAAGCCGGTCTCGAAGTTGGTCATCGGGTCCATCGCCCAGGCGCCGCCGTCGGAGCCCATCGGGACGCGGGACATCGACTCGACACCGCCCGCGAGGACGAGGTCCTCCCACCCCGAACGGACCTTGGCCGCGGCCAGGTTGACGGCCTCCAGACCGGAGGCACAGAAGCGGTTCTCCTGGACGCCGGCGACGGTGTCGGGGAGACCGGCCGCGATGGCGGCGATCCGGGCGATGTCGGAGCCCTGGTCGCCGAGCGGGCTGACCACGCCGAGGACGATGTCGTCGATGGCCGCCGGGTCCAGCCCCGGGAAGCGGCTGCGGATCTCGTGGATGAGGCCGACGACGAGGTCGATCGGCTTGGTGCCGTGCAGGGCGCCGTTGGCCTTGCCGCGACCGCGCGGGGTGCGGATCGCGTCGTAGACGTACGCTTCGGTGCTCAAGTCAGCAGCCTTTCGGGGGTGTTGTGCGAAGGGGGTGGGTCAGGCGAGCAGCGAACGGCCGATGATCTCCTTCATGATCTCGGTCGTGCCGCCGTAGATGGTCTGGATGCGGCCGTCGGTGAAGGCCCTGGCGATCGGGTACTCCGCCATGTACCCGTATCCGCCGTGCAGTTGGAGGCATCGGTCGGCGACGCGCTTCTGCAGTTCGGTGGCCCACCACTTGGCCATCGAGGCGTGCACGGCGTCGAGGGTGCCGTCGGAGTGGTCGACGATGCAGCGGTCCAGGAAGGTTCGGGTGACGGCGCACTCGGTGGCCATCTCGGCGATCTCGAACCGGACGTGCTGGAGCTTGGCGAGCGGCCGGCCGAACGCCTCGCGCTCCTTGACGTACCGCGTGGTGATCTCCAGCAGGTGTTCGGCCGCGGCGATACCGGCGACCGCTATGCCCATCCGTTCCTGCGCCAGGTTGGTCATGAGGTGGATGAAGGCGCCGTCCCGTTCGCCGAGCAGGTTCTCCTTGGGGACGCGGACGTCGTTGAAGAACAGCTCGGCGGTGTCCTGGGACTTCTGGCCGATCTTGTCGAGGTTGCGGCCGCGCTCGAAGCCCTCCGCGCCGCGTTCGACGACGATCAGCGACAGTCCCTTGGCGCCGCCCTCGGGGGTGGTCCTGGCGACCACGATCACCAGGTCGGCGAGGATGCCGTTGGAGATGAAGGTCTTGGAGCCGTTGAGCAGCCAGTGGTCGCCCTTGTCCTCGGCGGTGGTGCGGATGCCCTGGAGGTCGGAGCCCGCGCCGGGTTCGGTCATGGCGATGGCGGTGATGGTCTCGCCGCTGCAGAACCCGGGCAGCCAGCGCCGCTTCTGCTCGTCGGTGCCCAGCCCGGTGAGGTAGGGGCCGATGATGTCGTTGTGCAGGCCGAGCGCGAGGCCGGGGGTGCCGGCCCGGGTGAACTCCTCGGCGAGGACGGCACTGTAGCGGAAGTCGGTGTTGCCGCCGCCCCCGTGCTCCTCGGGCACCGCGAGGCCGAGCAGCCCCTGCCGCCCGGCCGCGAGCCATGCCCCGCGCGAGACGATGCCGTCCTTCTCCCACTGCTCGTAGTGCGGGAGGACCTCCTTGTCGAGAAAGGTGCGCACGGTCTCGCGGAACGCTTCGTGCTCCTCGGTGAAGATCTGCCGCTGCACTGGGGTCCTCCTGGGCCGGTTCTTGAAGGGGTGGGTGGGCCGGGCCGGTCGGGCCCGGTGGGGGTCACGGCCCCGCGATACCGGGCACGCCCCAGTCGGCGGCGACGGCCTCGGTGTCCGCGCCTGGGCGCGCGGGCCCGCTGCGTACGGAGACGGGGGTGGCGGAGAAGCGCGGCGCGGGGGCGGGCTGGGTGAGGCCGCCGTGCTCGACGAAGGTGGAGCGGGCGGCGAGGTGCGGGTGGCGGGGCGCCTCGCGGAGCGAGAGCACGGGGGCGACGCAGGCGTCCGTTCCCTCGAACACCTCGGTCCACTGCTCGCGGGTCCGGGTCCGGAACCGGTCGGCGACGGCCGTGCGCAGTTCCTCCCAGCGGGCGATGTCCCCGCGGTCCGGGAGTTCGTCCCCGATCCCGAGGAGTTCGACGAACTCGTCGTAGAACCGCTGCTCCAGCGGGCCGACCGCCATGTACTGGCCGTCGGCGGTCTCGTACGAGCCGTAGAACGGGCAGCCGCCGTCCAGCAGGTTGGAGCCGCGCCGGTCCTGCCAGCCGCCGGCCGCCAGCATGCCGTGGATCATCGTCGCGAGGTGGGCGGCGCCGTCGACGATCGCCGCGTCCACGACCTGGCCCCGGCCGCCGGGGGTGCGGGCGTGCTGGAGGGCGGCGAGGACGCCGACGACGAGGTAGAGCGAACCGCCCGCGTAGTCGCCGACGAGGTTGGCCGGGAGGGTGGGCGGCTCGTCGGGCCTGCCGATCATGGAGAGCGTGCCGGAGAGGGCGATGTAGGAGACGTCGTGCCCGGCCCGTTCGGCGAGGGGACCGTCCTGGCCCCAGCCGGTCATCCGCCCGTACACGAGCCGCGGGTTGCGGGCCAGCGCGGCCTCGGGGCCGACGCCGAGGCGTTCGGCGACGCCCGGCCGGTACCCCTCGATCAGGATGTCGGCGCGTTCGGCCAGGTCGAGCACCCGGTCGGCACCGCCCTCGGCCTTGAGGTCGACGAGCACGGAGCGCTTGTTGCGGTTGGTGAGGTCGTACGCGGGGTCGATGCCGAGCCCCGCTCCCCCGGGCCGGTCGACCCGGACGACGTCGGCGCCGAGGTCGGCCAGGAGCATCGCGGCGAACGGGCCGGGGCCGATGCCGGCCAGCTCGACCACCCGCACCCCTGCCAACGGACCGTGCGAGCCGTGCCCTGTCGTTGCCATCAAGCCCCCAGCGGTATGACACAACTGATGTAACATCGATGATGCTAAGAACGCACCGCGCTCCGCACAACCCCTTGGGCCGAGCAAGCGCTTAGTACTTCCCTCCGGGATCCTCCCCCACGATCCCCGCCCGGCCGTTCACCGCCACGACCCCCGCGCCGTTCGCCGCGTCCGGGGCTCTCCCCGTACGCATGCCGGTGTCCGGCCACCCCCGACGGGGCGGCCGGACACCGTTCGCGGTTCGTGCGGCGGGGTCAGCGGGACCAGCCGCAGTGCACGTGGCGGCCGTGTCCGGCGTCGCCCGGCCCGAGGACCTCCGGCGCGCCGAGCTTCTTGCAGGCCGCCATGAACTGCTTGTGCGGGGCGCCGCTGCCGACGTGCCGGCCGTTGATGTGCGTGATGTCGAAGGCGATTCCGGCGTAGTGCCTGGAGTTGCCGCTGTGGTCGCCGCCGACGATCTCGGAGACGGAGATCCGGTAGCCGTACTGGGTGCGCAGCTTCAGCAGGCCGTTCAGCATCCGCGGGTCGAGGGCGACCCGCCGGTTGGGCTTGTCGCCCCACGGGCTGGTGAGCGCCCCCTTGCCGTTCGCCGTGTCGAGGATGTTCTGCCGGGCTGTCGAGCCGGCGTGCTTGCCGCCCGGGTGGACGGTGGCCAGGACGATCTGCTTCTGGGCCAGGATCTGCTCGGCCAGTGCCGCCCTGTCACCGCCGGACGGGGTGCCGTTCAGCAGCGCCGCCCAGGTCTTCGCGCCGACGACGCCGTCGGCGGTGAGACCGGCCGACTTCTGGAACGCCCTGACCTTCGCCGCCACCTCGGCGGTGAACGCCCCGTCGACGGCCACCGCCTGGCCGCGCGCCTTCAGCAGGGTCTGCGCGGCCTTCACGGCCGGTCCCTTCGCGCCGTCGCGCAGGGTGGCGACCAGCCGGGACCAGGTACCGGCCCCCACGATGCCGTCCACGGCGAGGCGGTTCGCCTTCTGGAACGCCTTCACCGCGGCCGTCGTGGCCGGGCCGAAGGAGCCGTCGACCGTCAGCGACTGTCCCCGTGAGTTCAGCAGGTGCTGGAGGGCGGTGACGGAGGTGCCCCTGCCGCCCGCCCGCAGAATCGGCCAGTCGGCCGCCGCGGGGGCGGTCCGGAGTCCGGCGGCGGTCCGGGCCGCCGGGGCCTCGCCCGCGGTCGCGAGGGAGGCCGCGGGGCCAGTCAGCGCGGCGACGGCGACGATTCCGGCGACGAGCCGGGCGGCGGTACGACGGGGAAGGGCGAGGACGGAGAACGTGGACATGGTGGACATGGATGACTCCTCGGTGCGAGTGGTGACGGTGTTCCGGTCGGCGGTGCGGGTGAGTCGATGGGTGGTGCGGGCGGTCCGCCCGGCGCCGTGGACGAGCCGGTCGGTGGTGCGGGCGGTCCGGGCGACGGCTCGGGAGGCCCGGGCGGTCCTGGGCCCGGCGTGCGTGGTGCCGTGGGTCGGCCTCATGGGCGGGAGAGCAGGGCCGCCCAGGTCTTCGCGCCGACGACGCCGTCGGCGGGGAGGCCGGCCGCCTTCTGGAAGGCCCGGACGTCCTCGGCGGTCCCGGTGCCGTAGACCCCGTCCGTGGCGCCCCGGTGTCCGTGGGCCGCCAGTCGGCGCTGGGCCGCCTCGACGGCCTTGCCCCGGTCGCCGGAGGAGAGCTCCGGTGCGAGCGCCCGCCAGGTGCGTTCGCCGATCACGCCGTCGGCCTTCAGACCCGCGTCCTGCTGGAACCTCTTGACCGCGGCGACCGTCGCGGGGCCGAAGTCGCCGTCCGCCGCGACTCGGTGTCCCCTGGCGGCCAGCAGCAGTTGTGCGGTGGTCACCTCGCCCCCGCGCTGTCCGGAGCGCAGGACCGGGAAGTCGTGGGCCGGCCGCGGGGTGCCGCCCTTCGCCATCGCCCGCAGTTCCGCCGGGCTGCCGCGGAAGACATTGCGGTCGACCGGCCCGTCGATGCCCGGCACGGCCCCGTCCTGGGTGTACTGCCAGAAGGTCCAGGACCGCCCGGCGCCGGGCACCTGGTGCGGTTCGTCCGATCCGCTGCCGTACCGGGCGAGCCACAGCGGGTACCCGGCGAACACCTCGCCCCTGCCGCCCATGCACTCCTTCACGAAGGACGCCCGGGTGTAGACGATCGGGGTGACCCCGAACTCCTTCTTCACCTCGTTCAGGAAGGCCCGCACCTGCGGGGCGCGCAACGCCTTCGGGCAGACCTCCCCGCCGCCCCTGGCGGGCAGCTTCTCCACGTCGAGCACCGGCGGCAGTTCGCCCTCCCGGCCGCCCCGGTAGCCGGCGGCGCGGACCGTCGAGACGAAGTGCCGGGCCTGGGCCACGCCGTCGGTCGTGCTCCGGGGGTGGAAGAAGTGGTACGGGGCGCGCAGCAGCGAGGTCCTGGAGGCGGCGGCGTGGTCCCGGGCGAACCAGCCGTCCTTGCCGGAGACCCCTTGGGTGGCCTTGAGGAAGGCGAAACCGTTCGAGGCGGCCACCCGGTTCCAGTCGATCGGTGTGTCCCCCGCCCCCTTCCTCTCGTGGTTGTAGTGGCTGGTGTCCACGCCGGTGACCCCGTACGACGAGGGCGGCGCGGCCTCGACCGCGGGAGCGATCACGCCCAGCGCGACCAGGGCGGCTCCCACGACCGTGCCGGTCAGGGCGACACGCACTCGTACGGGTGATGTCGGATGCATACGCAGATCTCCTTGTTCCTCGGGCGAAAGGGCCCCGGCGTCCCCGTCCGCCGCGAATGCGCAGGCAGGAGCACCCCCTCGAAGGGGTGGGAACGGGGTGGGGTTCGCGGGGCTCTCGGGCCGGCCGCTCCTCAACTGTGCAGCACGCGACGGCGCTTTCACTACGATCTGCGTCCCGCGGGTCGATGCGCCTATGCACGCTCCCGATGCACGGCGTTGACCTGCGGCTATGCACACGGAAAGTCGGGAAGGCACGATGACGGACAACACTGTGGCGGGCCACGGGCCGCATCCGGGGCGAGCTCTCGCGGAGTTACTGAGGAACTGGTGGGAGTCGTCGGCGCGCGACGGCCGCGAGAAACCCACCCAGCAGTCCCTCGCCAAGCGGCTGGGGATCGACCAGACCACCCTGTCGCGCTATCTGAACCCGTCCCACTCCTCCAACGCGCCGCGCAGGGTCGTCGAGCAGCTGCACACGGTGCTGCGGGCCCCGGCCGACGACCTGGTCCGGGCGTGCGCCCTGGCGGAGGCGGCGGCCGGGGCCGCGCCGGGCCGCAGGCGCACCGCGGTCGCGCAACCGCCCGGCCGGTCGGCGGGGAGCGGTGCGGCGAGGACCGCCGGGTCCGCGGCGGCCGGTGCGAAGGAGGCCGCGACGTCCGCCGGTTCCGGCGCGGGAGGTACCACCGGGCCCGTGACGGCCGGGACGGGAACGGCCGTGGCCGAGGTGCCCGCCCCCGTCGGGTCGGCCGGCGACCCCGGTCCCGGGGCCCGGCGGTGGGACCGATTCCCCGTCGCGTTCCCGACCCTGGCCGTCTCGGCGCTGCTCCTGCTGGTGTTCGGCGGTCTGGCGTGGTGGGCGGTGCCGGCCCCGGGCCGGGACGACGCCAGGACGACGGCGGAGGTGACGGACCGTCCGTCACAGGGCACGGCCTGGCCCCTGGCCCGCAAGGGCAACGTGCTCTGGAAGGCCCGTACGGTGCAGTTGCTGCTGCGGGCGCACGGTCACGACGTGAAGGTGGACGCCGACTACGGTCCCGCCACCGCGGAGGCCGTGAAGAAGTTCCAGTCCGCGCACGGACTGACCCCGGACGGCAAGGTCGGGAAGGACACCTGGCCGTTGCTGATCGTGGCGATCGACTCGGGCACGAAGGAACCGGAGGCCGTCACGGCGGTGCAGTACCTGCTGCACCACGCCGGGGTGCCGACCGACAGCACCGGTGCCTACACCCCGTCGACCATGCGCTCGTTGAAGGAGTTCCAGTCGTCCCGGAACCTGCCGGTGACGGGCGTCGGGGACGAGGACACCTGGCGCGCGCTGCTCAACGCCCAGGGACCGGACCAGCACAAGTGACCGGGCGGGAGGGCGCAGCGGTCGCCCCCGGGGGTCAGAGCATCCAGGACACCAGCGTGCAGACCATCGAGACGGCCCAGACCACTCCCGCGACGATGCCGAGCGTCATCCCCACCGCGACCCGGCGCTGAGCGAGGTAGACGGTCCCGGGGCCCATGGGTGTTCGATGTTCGTTCATGCGTACCAGTCTGCCGGTCGGGACCGACAAACATCATCCGTACCCGTACTCAGCCGGTACGGGTACTCAGCCCGTCGCTTCCCGCAGGGCCTTCCGGCACAGGGCGTCGGCCCTGCGGGTGGTTTCCGGCTGACGGAAGTCCCGGGCCAGCCGCAGGGTGTGGGCGCACGCGTTGTCGATGCCGGTGCGGTGTCCGACGGAGACGAAGACGGGTTTGACGCCGTCCTGGGTGCGCAGGGCCCGGCCCACCTCCTCCTCGCCGTCGAGCAACGGCGACCAGTCGCCGCGGCGGGGCCCCGGCTGCTCGTACGAGAAGGTGAACGGGTTCTTGGCGACACCGATGGCCGGGAGTCCGGTGAGCACCCCGAGGTGGCTGGCGAGGCCGAAGCGGCGCGGGTGCGCCAGGCCGTATCCGTCGCAGATCACGAGCCCGGGGTCGACCGGCAGGGATTCGAGCGCCGCGAGCACGGTCGGTATCTCCCGGAAGGCGAGGAGCCCGGGGACGTACGGGAAGGTGATCCGGCCGGCTGCGGTGGTCTCGGCGAGCACCTCGGACGTCGCCCCGTCGAGGACGACCGCCGCCGCGACGACGACGTCGCGTTCGTCGTCGTAGGCCACGTCGACACCGGTGACCCGGCCCGTGCCGGGCGGCGGTCCGGGTTCGTCGAGCACCATCCGGGCGCGCAGGGTCTCCTGGATGGCTCGCGCCTCGGCCTCGTCGGCGGGCATCGGGAAAGTCGTCATGATGCGGTCGAGTCTAGGAGCCGGCCGCGGGGGCCGGACGACGCGCCCCCGTTCCGCAGGGACCGTCCCGTAGCCTGGCGATCATGTTTGTACTCGAACTGACCTACACCGCCCCCGTCGAACGCGTCGACGCGCTGCTCCAGGACCATGTGGCCTGGCTGGACGCGCACTACGCGGCGGGGGTGTTCATCGCGTCGGGCCGCAAGAACCCCCGCGACGGCGGGGTGATCCTGGCCGTCGGGGACGACCGCGCCCGGATCGAGGAGATCACCTCGGCGGACCCGTTCGTGGTCGAGGGCGTGTGCGCGTACCGCGTCACCGAGTTCATCGCGACGAAGACCTCGGACGAACTCGCCCCGTACCGCCAGCAGTTGCCCGGCTGAGCACTGCGGCCCGGCGGGCGGCACCGAGCGGCCGCCCGCCTTCACCGATCAACGGATCAGTGGCCGTGGCGCCCCGCGTGTGCCACGCGCCCCTTCTCGCCCGCGGCCCAGCAGCCGCCGTCCGGGGTGCAGTCGACGGTGTCGTACGACCCCGTGTCGACCGTGCGCCAGGTTCGGCCGCCGTCCAGGGTGAGGTCGGTGCCCGTCGGGCCGACCGCCAGCGCGGCCGACCGGCTGTGCGGCAGCCAGGCGACGCCCGAGCGGTAGGCGGTCGGCGGGGTCGTGGACCGGCGCCAGGTGCGGCCTGCGTCACCCGTCACCGCAGCGGCGTCCGGCGACGCCTCGCCCGCCCGGTAGTCGCCGCCGACCGCGATGCCGTGGTGCCGGTCGCGGAAGGCCAGCCCGAAGACGCCGCGCGCCGGGTCACCGGCCGGGATCGTCGACGTGGACGCGGTCCAGGTCAGTCCGCGGTCCGCGGAGTGCAGCACCCTCGCGGTGGCGGCGCCCCCGGTCGCGAGCCAGACGTCACGGGGCCCCGACGAGACCAGGCACTGGCCGCTGGCGGCGAACCCGGCCTCACCGGCCTGCGCCTCCGGCATGCCCTCGGTGGGCAGGACCCGCCAGCTCCGGCCGCCGTCCGCGGTCGACAGGATGCGGTACTTCCCGTCCACCGGGTCGCTCATCGCGAGCCCGTTCCGGCTGTCGAAGAAGGTGAGGCAGTCGTAGAAGGCACGGGCGTCGGTGTTGCGGAACGACTCCGTCCAGGTCGCGCCCCCGTCGTCCGTGCGGAACACCCTGGACGCCTCCCCCTCGCCGATGGCCAGGGCCACCGCGCGCCGGGCGTCGAACGCCTCGATGTCGCGGAACTCCAGCTCCTCCTCGGCCGCCCCCGCGGGGGACACGTCGCGCCAGTTGCGGCCGCCGTCCACGGTGCGCAGCACCGTGCCCTTGGAGCCCGCGACCCAGGCGGTGCGACGGCTGACAGCGGCGAGACCGCGGAACCGGGCGTCGGTGCCGGTGTCGGTGAGCGTCCAGGTCGGCCGTTCGCCCGGCCGGTGCTGCTCACGCGGCGTCGCCGCGGTCGCCGGTGTGGCCAGTGTCGCGGTCAGCGCCGCCACACAGAGCCCCCATGACATCAGTCGTCTCTTCTTCCCCATGACACTCATGGCGCTGGAAGCTAGCCCACCCGTCGCGGCCCGTCCAGGGTGAGCCGCCGCGAAGTGGGCAGGCGATCGGGTGCGCCGGCACGCGGTGATGCAACTCACGCCGTCCCCCGGTGCACGGACAGGGGGGTTCCTTCGTCTTCATCAGTACCGGCAGCCGTTCGTCCGGCCGAGAAAGGGAGCAGGTCTTGTCCACCGTCATCGAGCAGTCCGTGCAGGCCCGCATGGTCGCGTCCGCACCGCGGATGGAGACCCTTCCCGCCACCCTGCAGTACGACCCGAGCGATCCGTTCGCCGTGCGCATGGCGTTCCCCGCCCCGGCGACCCTGGAGGGGACCGAGGTCTCCTGGGAGTTCTCCCGCGAGCTGCTGGCCGCGGGCATCGACGCGGCGGCCGGCGTCGGGGACGTACGCATCCGGCCGTTCGGATACGAGCGCACGGTACTGGAGTTCCACGCCGAGGAAGGCATCGCGATGGTGCACGTGCGCACGGCGGAGCTGCGCCGTTTCCTCGACCGGGCGCAGAAGACGGTCCCGGTCGGCGACGAGCACCGGTTCCTGGATCTCGACCGGGGTCTGGCCGACCTGCTCGGCGGGTCCCACTGACACCGCGCCCCACGGGACCGGCGGAACCCGCCCGCCCCTGAGTCCGACGGCCCCGACGGCCGGGCACCCCGCCCCGGCCGCCGGGGCCTCTCCATTCGGCCCCGACCTCGAATCCAGCCTCGTCCCCGACCTCATCGCCGGTTCCGCTCCGCTCCCGCCGTCAACCGTCGCGGGACGGATAAATCGGCACATAAGCACCCTGGGGCCGACTGCCGGGCATGCCTTCATGAAGCTGCCAACCCCGCACCCACCTGCATCCATGACATTGCGTTACCGGCTTCCCCGGAGGCCGACTTGGATCTGGGCTTACCTCCGCTTTAACCTACGGTCTCGTAACCTACGTGTCCGTAGGTAATCCTCCCGTCCCCAGGAGTTCCCCGTGACGATCACCGCTCCCCACCTCGGCAGTCCGAAGGCGTGGACCGACGCCCAGCTGCTGTACGCCCTGGAAGAGGTGGTGGAGAAGGAGCTCAACCGTCATCTCAAGGTCGCCAAGGACTGGATGCCCCACGAGTACGTGCCGTTCTCCGACGGGCGGAACTTCCCGGGCGTCTTCGAGGACGGCGAGGCGTGGCAGGCCGACCAGTCCAAGGTCACCGACATCGGCAAGATCGCGCTGGTGGTGAACCTGCTGACCGAGGACAACCTCCCCAGCTACCACCACGAGATCGCCTCCCTCTTCGGCCGTGACGGCGCCTGGGGCACCTGGGTGCACCGCTGGACCGCCGAGGAGGGCAGGCACGGCATCGTGATGCGCGACTACCTGCTCACCTCGCGCGCCGTCGACCCGGACAAGCTGGAGCAGTTCCGGATGGCGCACATGTCGGACGGCTTCGAGTCCGACAACCGCCACTCGATGCTGCATTCCGTGGCGTACGTCGCCTTCCAGGAGCTCGCCACCCGCGTCTCGCACCGCAACACCGGCCACCAGTCGGGCGACCCGGTCTGCGACCGCATGCTGGCGCGCATCGCGACCGACGAGAACCTGCACATGGTCTTCTACCGCAACCTCCTCGGTGCGGCCTTCGAACTGGCCCCCGACCTGACGATGCAGGCCGTGCGCGACGTCGTCGTCAACTTCCGGATGCCCGGTCACGGCATGCCCGGCTTCGAGCGGGCCGCCGCGCAGATGGCGATCGGCGAGATCTACAACATGCGCATCCACCACGACGACGTGATCCAGCCCGTGCTGCGCTACCTGAAGGTCCTCGACATCGACGGCCTCGGCCCCGAGGGCCTGAAGGCGCAGGAGGAACTGGGTCTGTACATGGGCGGCCTGGACTCCGAGGCCGCGAAGTTCGACGAGAAGCTGGCGGCCCGCAAGGCGCGCATGGCCGCGCGCGCCATGGCCTGACCCCTCCGGAACGGCCACGGACCCGTCTCCCCCGGCGGAGGCGGGTCCGTCCGGGCTCACATCGTGGCGTGCAGATCCTGCGCGTAGTACTCGATCGCCGCCCGGTACCGCTGTACGTACGGGTCGTCGCTGCTCGTCGCGAGCAGTTCCAGCAGCAGTCGCACGGCTTCGTGGTGCTCGCCGGTGTTGAAGAGGGCCATGGCGAGGAACGTCCGCATCGCCCCGTGGTCGGGGAACCGTTCGAGACCGCCGCGCAGGAGCCCGACTGCGTCCTCGTACCGGCCGAGCACGCGGTAGGTGCTCCCGAGGCCGAGCAGTGCGCCCCGGTGCTCCTCCTCCGACAGCCCGGTGCCCTCCAGCGAGCGTTCGTAGAACGACACCGCCTCGGCCTCCAGGCCGAGCACGTCGTGGGCCCATGCGGTCTGGTACGCCACCTCGGCATCGGCCGGGAAGGCGGCGGAGAGGGACAGCAGCTGCTGCCTGGCCTCTTCCTTGTGCCCCTCGGTGCGCAGCCGTACGGCTGCGGCGAGCAGTGCGTTTCTGTCCTGATCCGTCATGCGGACATCGTGCCAGGCCGGCGGTGGCCGTCCGGGGCGGGGCCGGAACGGGTCCGCTCCGATGCCGACGGGCCGTGTCCCCCCGGGGCGGGCGCGCCGGCCGGCGGGCCCGGTCTCAGGCCCGGCCGCGACCGGTTCTGCGCAGCCGCTCCCGCTCCTTCTCGGAGAGCCCGCCCCACACGCCGAACCGTTCGTCGTTGGCGAGGGCGTATTCCAGGCACTCCAGCCGCCCCTCGCAGGCGTTGCAGAGCTGCTTGGCCTCGCGGGTGGAGCTGCCGGGGGCGGGGAAGAAGAACTCGGGCCCCGCCTGGGCGCACAGTGCTGTCTCCTGCCAGGCGAGTGCGGTGTCGGCCGCGGTGTTGATCAGCATGGGACCACCGTGCCCGGTCGCGATAAACAACCGATCAACGCTTCATCAATGCGGCGCGCCGACACGTTTCGGCCGACTCCGCGAGGTCCGGATACCGCCCCTGCGGTACGGAACCGGCCGTGTTCTCCGCCGCTCCGTCGACCCGGGCATCAGTCTGCCACCGGGCCACCCCGTGCGCGCAACCCCGCCACTCCGGGCACAGGGGCAGCAGAACGTCCGGGAGTCCCGGAAGGGTGCACACGCCCCGGTCCGGCCATCGAGGGGGCGGGGCACGTTCCGGTGTCCCGCCCCCGGCCGGTCAGCGCGTGACGCCCAGGGCGGGGAGCACCGTCTCCGCCACCCGGTACGCCTCCTCCAGCAGCGGGTTGCCGGAGAGGATGAAGGTGTCGACGCCCAGGTCCTCGAACTCCTTGAGGCGTTCGACGACCTGGGCCGTCGAGCCGACGACGGCCGTGCCGGGGCCCGGCCGGAACAGACTCATGCCCGGCCACAGGTTGGGGTGTTCCTCCAGTTCCCGCGCGCGCGCCGGGACCCTGCCGCCGTGCTGGCGGAACTGGCGCTGCCAGCCCACGCCGTCCTCCCCGGCCCGGCCGCCCAGCTGACGGGCGTACGTGGCGTCGCTGGTGACGTCGAGGAGCCGGTCGGCCGCCGCCCACGCCTCGTCCTCCGTGTCCCGGACGATGAGGTGGAGGCGGAGCCCGATCCTGAGCGTGCGGCCGTGTGCGGCGGCCCGCGCCCTGACCCGCGCCAGCTTCTCCTTGAGCAGGTGCGGGGGTTCGCCCCAGGTCAGGAAGGTGTCGACGTGCTCGGCCGCCATCTCGATGCCGGGGTCGGACGAGCCGCCGAACCACAGCGGGACGTGTGACTCCTGGACCGGTTTCAGGTCACCGAAGGAGGCACCGGCGTTCTTCAGGTCGTAGAAGCGGCCCTTGTGGTCGAAGACCTCACCGGCGGTGAGCCGCTTCACGATCGACCAGTACTCGGCGCTCAGTTCGTACCGCTCGTCGTGCTCCACGTGCAGCCCGTACTCCTGGAGGGCCTTCGTCGAGCCGTTGACGACGTTGAACCGCAGCCGGCCGCCGAAGAGGGTGTCGAAGCTGAGGGCCATCTTGGCGAGCAGGGTGGGCGAGATCAGGCCGGGGTGGACGGCCAGCAGCGGCTTGAACGCGGTGCTGGTGGAGGCGGCCAGCGCGCTGCCGAGCGGCCAGACGTCGTACAGGTCGGTGGCGAGCAGCGCGCCGCTGTAGCCGAGGCGTTCGACCGTGCCGGCGAGCTGGGCGAGGTAGCCGAGGTCGACCGGGCGGCGTCCCTCGGGTTCCCAGGGGTAGGCGCCTTCGCGCGGGATGACGTACCAGAGGACTTCGGTCGCCATGTCGTCACGCCGCCCGGTCCGCGCCGGTACCGGCACCGGCCAGGGCCTGGGCGACGGTGACGGGACGTTCGATGAAGCCGGTGCGGTGGAAGATGTCGGCCGCTTCCTGCTGTTCGGCGATGAAGGCGTCGGTGACGGGTTCGATCCTCCACGGCAGGGCGCGCAGCGCGGTCTCCCAGTCGTCGGCGGATCCGCCGAGGTCGGCGGCGGCGATCCCGGCGGCCTGCCGGGGGTGGGCCGCCGCCCAGTCGTCGGCGCGCTGCAGGGCCCGGGTGAGCGCCTCGACGATTTCGGGGCGGTTCTCGGCCAGGTCGCGGCGGGTGAAGAAGACGGAGCGGTCGGTGATGACGTCGCCGGTGCGGATCAGGGTGCGCAGTCCGCCGGTGCGGCGGGCGGCGGCCAGCCGGTCGCCCTGGGCCACCCAGGCGGCGATGGCTCCGGTGCGCAGCAGTTCCTCGCTGTCGTCGCCGCTGCGGACCGCGGTGATGTCGTCGGCGTAGGAGAGTCCCGCGTCGTCGAGCGCCTTGGCGATCAGGTGGGTCTGCCAGGAGCCGACGGCGAGGTGGACGGTGGTGCCCTTGAGGTCGGCGACGGTGCGTGCGGGGCTGTCCTCGGGGACGAGGAGCGCGCCGTGTCCGGGGCGCGGGGCGGACACCGCGGTGTAGACGATGTCGTGTCCGGCCGCCTGGGCGGTGACGGGCGGGGTGGAGCCGGTGCCGCCGAAGTCGATGACGCCGCGGCTGAGGAGTTCGCCGGTGCGGACGCCGTCGGTGTACGGGTGGAAGACGACGCTCTCGCCGAGCGGGGCCAGTTCCTCCCGGGCGAGGCCGAGGCGGGAGAGGTGGTACAGGTGGTAGAGGGACGGGTTGCTGCTGTGCACACCGATGGTGATGGTCATTCAGATTACTCCGACTTCGGTACGTTCGGGGGCTTCGACGGGGTTCGGGGCCGTTTCGGGAGGCGCGGCGGGCCCCACCCCGAGGTCTTCGAGGAGGCGGCGGCGCAGGGCCGCGAAGGCGGGGTCGCCGGGGTCGCGCGGCCGGTCGACGGCGACCGGTTCGTCGGTGACGAGCCGGCCGCCTCGCAGGACGGCGACCCGGTCGGCGAGGCGGATCGCCTCGTCGACGTCGTGGGTGACGAGGAGGACGGCGGGCCGGTGCTTGCGGCACAGCTCCCCCACCAGGTCCTGCATCCGCAGCCGGGTCAGGGCGTCGAGCGCGGCGAACGGCTCGTCCAGGAGCAGCAGTTCGGGTTCGCGGACCAGGGCGCGGGCGAGGGCGACCCGTTGCGCCTCGCCGCCGGAGAGGGTGCCGGGCCAGGCGTCGGCGTGCCGTTCCAGGCCGACCTCGGCCAGGGCCCGCAGCCCGTCCCCGGCCCTGTCGCGCGGCAGGGCCACGGTCACGTTGGCGAGGACCTTCTTCGAGGGTACGAGGCGGGGTTCCTGGAAGACGACGGTGCGGGCCCGGGGGACGAGCACCTCGCCCCCGTCGGCCGCGTCGAGCGCGCCCAGGATGCGCAGCAGGGTCGTCTTGCCGCTCCCGCTGGCGCCGAGCAGGGCGACGAACTCGCCGCGGGCGATGTCGAGTCGCAGGTCGTCGAGGACGGCGCGGTCGCCGAAGACGCGGCGCAGTCCCCGTACCCGTACCGCGGTGGTGCGCGGGGTCGGAGCGGTCATCGGGTGGCTCCCTGTGGGGTGCGCCAGGGCATCAGTACGCGCTCCAGGAGCCGTACGACGACGTCGGCGGTGAGTCCGAGCAGTCCGTAGACGAGGATGCAGACGGCGAGGACGTCGGTGCGGGCGTAACTCTGCGCCTGGGACATCAGGTAGCCGATGCCCGCGGTGGCGTTGATCTCCTCGGCGGCGATCAGGGCGATGACGCTGAGCGTCATGGAGAGCCGCAGTCCGGCGAGCAGGGAGGGCAGGGCGCCGGGCAGGACGACCTGGCGCACGAGGGCGAGGCGGCCCATGCCGAAACTGCGCATGGCCTCGATGAGTTTGGGGTCGGTGTCGCGCACCCCGCTGGTCGTCGACACGTACATGGGGAAGGTGGTGGCGACGGCGATGAGGAGGATCTTCGCGGTCTCGTTGATGCCGAACCAGACCATGAACAGGGGCACCAGGGAGAGGAACGGGATGGTGCGCAGGGTCTGGACGGAGGAGTCGAGCAGTTCGTCCCCGAGGCGGGTGAATCCGGTGGTGATGCCGAGGGTCAGTCCGGCGGCGAGCCCGATGAGGAGGCCGAGTCCGGAGCGGGTGAGGGAGGTGGTGAGCGCGTCCGGCAGTTGTCCGTTGCCCCACAACTCGCCCACCGCGCGCAGTACTTCGGCGGGCGAGGCGAGCACGTCGGGGGTGAGCAGTCCGGTGGCGGACGCCGCCCACCACAGGGCGAGGAGGGCGAACGGGCCGGCTGCCCGGACGGTCGTGGAATAGGCCCGGCCACGGGCCCGGTACCGCCGGGGCCGCGGTCGGACGAGGCCGGGGGGCGGGGCGGTCTCGCTCATTTCAGCTTCTCGATGTCGAGGAGGTGGGCGGCGACGTCGACCTTGTCCCTGGTGACCTTCTGCTCGGCGTAGAAGTCGGCGACGGCCTCGAAGCGTTCGACGTCCTCGGGGCCGATGGGGTCGACCGTGCCGCCCTGGCGGGTGAAGCGGGTCTGGACCTCCTTCGCCCTGCCGGTGACGGCGGTCGGGCCGACGTCCGTGAAGACGTTGAGGTACGCGGCCGGGTCCCGCTTCTCCTCGGCGCTGGCCTCGTGGAGGTAGCGGTAGAGCGCCTTGACGATCTCGGGGTGCCGTTCGGCGAATTCGGTGCGCACGGCGTTGAGGCTGTAGTTGTCGGAGCCGATCGCGGCGCCGTCGGCGACGAAGTGGGCCCTGCCGCTGCCGATCTCGGCCACGGCGTACGTCGCCCACACCGCCCAGGCGTCGACCTTGCCGGCGTTGAAGACGGCGGCCGTCTGGTCGGGGCGCAGATGGACCCGCTCGACCTCGTCGGCGGGGATGCCGGCTTTCGCGAGCGCCTTCAGCAGCAGGTACTCGCCGGTGCCGCCCTGGTTGACGGCGACCCTCTTCCCGACCAGGTCCTCGACCGAGGTGATGCCGGAGCCGTTCTTGACGAGGATGCCCTCGCCCGCCGCGTCCGGGGCGGTCGCGGTGAAGAACTTGAAGCCGGGGCGCTGGGCGAGCGAGGTGATGCCGGAGGTGATGGAGCCGGTGGCGATGTCGAGCTGGTCGGCGTTCATCGCCTGGGCGGCCGGGGCGAAGGGTCCGGCGCTGCCGGTCCAGCGCACCTCGGCGCCGACCTTCGCGAGCGCCTCGTCGAGGCTGCCGTCCTTCTTGCCGAGGGCGAGCACCCCGGAGTTGCCGGGGTCGGGGATGCGGATCTCGACCGTTTTCCCGGCGTCGGAGCCGCTGTCGGCCTCGGAGGTGCCGCAGGCGGTGAGGGCGAGCAGTGCGGTGGCCGTGAGGAGCGCGGGGGCGATGGTCCTGCGTGGTGATCGGGGGGTGTTCATGGGGCGGGGGTCCTCACAGCTCGGGATCGGACGGGCGGGGTACGGGCGGGGCGGTGGACAGGGCGGCGGCGCGGCGCAGCGGTTCGGGGTCGGCCCAGGCGGTGACGTCGACGGGTTCGGGCAGGAAGCCGTGGGCGCGCAGCCCCGCCTCCTGTTCGGCGAGGAGGGCGAGGCGGTCCGGGGAGAGGTCGGGGCGGAGGGTGCGGTGGGTGCCCGGCCGGTAGGCCCCGGCGACCCCGTCGGCCCCCGCCCCGGTCTCGGCGCCGAGGATGCGGGCGACCTCGCCGGGCTGTCCGGCGGCCCAGTCGGCGGCCCTGAGCAGGACGGCGAGGAAGCGGTCGACGAGGTCGGGGCTGTGGTCGAGGAGTTCCTGGTGGACGGTGATGGGGCGCGGGGTCCCGTTGTTGATCCGGAACCGGGGGTCGGCCAGTTCGTCGAGTTCGACGGCCACCTCCGCGCCGGCCCGCCGCGCGGCCTCGACGGCCAGTGCTCCCTTCACGTACACGGCGTCGACGTCGCCGCGGCGCAGCGCCGCCAGTTCGGCGGCCCACTGGCCCTCGTGCGCGGCGGCGGGGACGTCCACGAACTCGGCGTCGTCCGGCCCGAGTCCGGCGGCGGCGAGCGCGCCCTCGAAGCCGCGCAGCGCCATGGCCCGCCAGAAGTCGATCGCGATGTCGTGCGCCGGGGCGGCGAGCCGGAGCCCGCGCAGGGCCTCGGTGCCCCGGATGCCGGAGCCGGGTGCGACGAGTACGGTCTGCCGTTCCTCGATCCAGGTGAGGCCGATCAGCCGGGTCCGTTCCCCGCGTGAACGGGCCCACAGGGCGGGGACGTTGCCGCCTTCGCGGAAGAGGCCCGGCAGGGCGTGGGTGAAGTGGGCGGCCCGGTCGGCGCCGGGTGCGGCGTCCTGGAGGGAGCGCACCGTGATGCCGTCGCGGGCGAACTCCTCGGCGAGCCAGTTCCGGTCGGCGGCGATGCCGGTGGCGGTGGGTACGGGGCAGCGGGTGAACCAGAGCGTCCTGGGCAGGACGGCATACGTCATGGGGGTGTCTTCCCGGAGGTCGGCGAAGCGGATGAGTGGTGGCCCGTACGCCGGGATGTGGGCACCGGGTACGGCCGAGGGCCCCGCGTCGCGCCGCGGCGCGACGGAGGGCGGGGGGGAAACGCCAGGAGGAAAAAAGGGGGAACGCGAAGGAGGTCAGCGACAGGCGGCGCTGGAGACCCGTGCCAGATCGATGTGGCGGCGCAGTGTCAGGGCGAGCAGGGACGGAGCGGCGTGGGCGGGGGTCGCGGTCCGGCGGCCGGCCATGGCACTGCTCCCTTCTGCTCGTCGGTGCTGACGTGCTGCACACTGCCACGCCCCGCGACCGCCGCACAACTCGCTTCCCATGATGTGGGATTCGGTGTGAACACAGTGTTTCACCGGGCGGTTTCCCGGCTCTCCGGCTCCCGTAGTGTGGCAACCCGATCCCCCTGCCACCCCCTCACGAGCGGAGAGTGAACCGATATGACCGAGGCCGCGGCAGTGCGCGCGCCCGGTGGAGCGCAGGCGGTCCGGCGCGCCCTGGACGTCCTGCACTGTTTCCACGACAACGGCCCCGACCTCAGCGCCTCCGACCTCGCCCGCCGCCTCGGCCTCTCCGCCTCCACGGCGCACCGCCTGGCCCGCACCCTGCTCGGCGCGGGCTTCCTGGAGCAGGACGTGCGCACGTCCCGCTACCGGCTGGGCCCCGCCGTGACCGAGCTGGGCCGGCTCTCGTACCACCAGCGCGGTCTGCATCTGGCCGCCCCCGAACTGAGCGATCTCGCCGAGCGCACCGGTGCCACGGCGGACCTGGCGCTGCGCAGCGGTCCCCACGCGGTGATCGTCGCGGGGGGTTCGGTCACCCCGAAGGTGGGGCTGCGCAGGCCGCTGCACTCCACCGCGCTCGGCAAGGTCCTGCTGGCCTGGGCCCGGCCGGGCGAGGGCGGTCCCTTCTCGCTTCCCCCGCTGCCCGCCTTCACTGACCGCACGATCGTCGAACCCGCGGTGCTGGAGGCGGAGTTGGCGAGGGTGCGGGCCGACGCCTACGCGCTCAACGACGGCGAGTCGGCCCACGGGGTGCGGACCCTGGCGGTGCCGGTGCTGGACGGTGCGGGGCACGCCCGCTTCGCCCTGGCGGTCCGGGCCACGCCGTCCGTGATCACGGACGGACGCACCGACTGGTTCCTGGCGCAGGCCCGTTCCTGCGCCCGCGCCCTGGAGGTGCTGCTGCTCTCCCCGGCACAACGCCGCCCGCCCGCGCCCTGAGCCGGCGGCCCTGTCGGTACCGCGTGGCACGATATGAACCGGCCGGGGCGGGTGCCGGGCAGGACGGCGGCCGGGCCGCGCGGACAGAGGGACGTACATGACAGAGGCCGGACCGACCGGGGTCGACGCGCCCACGGGGAGGGCCGCCCGGGAGCTGCTGGTGCGGGCCGGGCGGCTGCTGGAGACCGCACGCGCCGTGCTCGCCGACCACACCCGCGCCGTGGACGCCGTGCGTGCCGCGCTGAATCCGCTGGTCGACTCCCTGGTCGGCCGGGAGCTCGCCGCCATCCCCGTCTCCCGGCTCAAGGACGTCACCGAGGGCAGGCTGCGGATCGGCGCGATCGAGCAGGCCGGTCTCACCACCGTCGGCCTGGTGCACGGGGCGAGCCGCTACGAGCTGCGCCAGATCCCCGGGGTCGGTGCGCAGACCGCCGACCAGGCGCTGGCCGCCGCCGGGCAGATCGCCCACGCGGTGCGGGACACGGTCACGGTCCGGCTGGACGTGGACGCCCCGGACGAGGCCACGACCGCGCTGGTCATCGCGTTGCACCGGCTGGTCGAGGCCGGTCCCGAGGTCCGCCGCGCGGTGGACGCGGCGGGCCGGCTCGTCGGGCGCCTGGAACCCCTGCTGACCGAGGCGGCACCGGCCGGGGGGCGGTTGCGCATGCTGTTCGCCCGGCGGCAGGCCCGCTCCCGGGTCGTGGAGGCCGTGGTCGGGGTGCGGGAGGCCGTCTCCGAGGCGGCCGGGCGCGAGCTCCCGGCGCTGTTCGGGCAGGTCTCGGTGGATCTGCTGCGGGAAGCGGAGTCGGACGTCGCGGCGTGGGTGGACTTCGAGCTGCGGTCCGCCGAGTACTACAGCCTGATCGCCGAACTGTCGGGCACCGGGCCCGACCGGGACGCGGCCGAGGGGTTCCTCCCGTCCGCGATGGCGGACCGGGTGCGCGATCTGCGGCTGGACGACGCCCGGCTGCGGGTCTCCCTGCGCGGTTACCAGTCGTTCGGCGCCCGGTTCGCGCTCACGCAGAAGCGGGTGATCATCGGCGACGAGATGGGGCTGGGGAAGACCGTCCAGGCCATCGCCGCGCTCGCGCACCTCTCGGCGCGGGGCGAGACGCACTTCCTGGTGGTCTGCCCGGCGAGCGTGCTGATCAACTGGGCGCGTGAGGTCCGGGCCCGTTCCACCCTGCACACCCTGCCGGTGCACGGCCCCGAACGGCAGGGCGCATTCGACGAGTGGCGCCGCGCCGGCGGGGTCGCGCTCACCACGTTCGACGCCCTGCACACCCTGCCGGACGCCCGGGACTGCGGCATACGGCCCGGGATGCTGGTGGTCGACGAGGCCCATTACGTCAAGAATCCCGAGACCCGGCGCTCCCGGGCGGTCTCCGGCTGGACGCAGCGCACCGACCGGGTGCTGTTCCTGACCGGTACGCCCATGGAGAACCGGGTCGAGGAGTTCCGCAGCCTCGTCCGCCACCTCCAGCCCGAACTGGCGCCCTCGATCCGCACCACCCACGGGGCGGCCGGTTCGCTCGCGTTCCGCAGGGCGGTCGCCCCGGCCTATCTGCGGCGCAACCAGGAGGACGTGCTGGCCGAACTCCCGGCGGTGGTGCAGGTCGACGAGTGGGAGGAGTTCAGCCCGGAGGACCTCGCCGCCTACCGCGAGGCCGTGGGCGCCGGGCAGTTCATGCGGATGCGCCGGGCCGCGTACGCCCGGCCCGCCACGTCGGCGAAGCTGAACCGGTTGCGCGAGCTGGTGGCCGAGGCCGCCGACAACGGGCTCAAGGTGGTGGTGTTCTCGTACTTCCGCGAGGTGCTCCTCACCGTCGGGCAGGCCCTGGAATCCCCGGTGTTCGGCCCGCTGTCGGGAAACGTCCCGGCCGCCCGGCGACAGGGGCTGATCGACGACTTCGCCGCCGTGGACGGCCACGCCGTGCTGCTGAGCCAGATCCAGGCCGGCGGGGTCGGGCTGAACATGCAGGCGGCGTCGGTGGTCATCCTCTGCGAACCGCAGATCAAACCGACCATGGAGCACCAGGCGGTGGCCCGTGCCCACCGGATGGGGCAGATACGGACCGTCCGGGTGCACCGGCTCCTGGCGACCGACAGCGTCGACGAACGGATGCTGGACATCCTGGCCCGCAAGGAGCGGCTGTTCGACATGTACGCCCGGCGCAGCGACGTCGCCGAGACGACGCCGGACGCCGTGGACGTGTCGGACGGCGCGCTGGCCCGGCGCATCGTCGAGGAGGAACAACTGCGCCTGGCCGCCGACACGGCCGGGACGGCGTCGGAGAACTGACCGCGCCGGGCCCGCGGGGGCACGGCGGGGTGACCGGCCGACCGTGCGACCGCGCCCCTTTTGGACATGCGACTGTGCCCCGGCGTACCTCGTGGTCCGGCCCGTCCGGGAGGTATCCACGAGGGGTAGCCCCTGTCTACCGAAACGGTCCGCCATGCGCCCGCACGATTCCGCCAAGGCCCACGACCCGGGCCGCCCCACCGCCGTCCCCGCCCGGAACACCGAAGCGTCCGGGCCCGACCCCGCCGTCATGTCTCCCGGATCCCTCCTCGACCTCCAGGCCGCCGTCGGGAACGCCGAGGTGGTCCGCATGCTCCAGCGGGCGGCCCACGCCCCCGCCGATCCCGCCGAATCCCCGGTGCAGCGTTCCGCCGTCCACGACGTGCTGCGCTCCGGCGGCCGCCCCATGGACGAGGCGACCCGTACCGACATGGAGGCCCGGCTCGGTGCCGACTTCTCCGACGTGCGCATCCACACCGACCGGGCCGCACGCGCGTCGGCCGCCGAGGTCGGTGCCCGCGCCTACACCTCCGGCAACCACGTGGTCATCGGTCACGGCGGCGCGGACCGGCACACCCTCGCCCATGAGCTGACCCATGTCATCCAGCAGCGCAACGGTCCGGTGGCGGGTACGGACAACGGCGACGGACTGCGCGTCAGCGACCCCTTTGACCGCTTCGAGCGGGAGGCGGAGGCGAACGCGCGACGGGCCATGTCGGGTGCCATGCCCCGCCCGGCCGCTCCGACCGGGGGTTCCGGCGGTCCGCAGCGATCCGGTGCCGCCCCGGTCCAGCGGATCATGCGCCTGTCCGACCACGGCAGGCGCGTCTACAAGGACACCGACGACGAGACCCCCGACTACGCCTACCTCTACCACCTGAAGTCCCGGCCCCTGTTCGTGGGCCACAACGCCATCGACCGGTTCCGGCAGGTGGCCGCGCAGGCCCCGAACACCCCTCCGGCCCAGCATCTGCACGCGCTGGGGAACGTGTTCTTCTACGACTCCGCCGCCAACGCGCTCACGCACGTCGATCTGGACAACGACTTCTCGGACAGGGAACGCAGGGGACTCGCGAACTTCGTCAGCAGGAACGGACCCGCCATCTGGCAGACCGGCGGCGGCTCCCGCCTCCCGGACCCGGACGGCGTTCTCGTCGCGGCCAACGTCTCCTCACGGAGCGACGCCCTCCTGCTTCTCGGCATTCCCGTCGAGGAGCACGAGCAGTACGCGAAGGTCGAGTTCCACCGCGTCAGGATCGACCAGCTCCAAAGCGCGGCCGACGCGCTCCACGAGGACACCGGCAACACCTACGCGTACGAGAGCCCGGACGGCAGGCGCGCGGTCCTCTACTCCTCGCGGGTGACGCAGGAACGGAAGCTCACGCACCGGATCCGTATGGGCAAGGAGAGCATGGGGGACGACGAGTTCTTCGGCCTGGACCCGAACAGCGACACGGGACGGCAGGTCAGAGCCGCCTTCGACGCCCTTCCCGAACCGACCCGGGACACCGGCTGGGTCGCCGGGACGGAGTTCCGGGCCGTGGACCGCGGATCGGGGCAGGACGCCGCCATGGGGAACTGGAACGCGCTCGCGGCAGCCGCCTGTGCCAATCATTTCCTCGGGCACCGACTGCCCATGGACCAGAACTGGGAGTGGCTGCACGTGCGGGGTGCGCAACTCGGCGGCGCGACCGCGGGCGGGAATCTCGTGCCGGGCCTGTACGCGGCCAATTCGGCCATGATCCCGTGGGAGAACATGATTCTCCAGTGGGCCCAGCACGACCCCACCCGGTTCTGGGCGAGGTTCGTCGCCGATCCCATCCCGAACACTCCCTTCGCCGACAGGATCCACCTCCACATCAAGGCGACGGACCACGCCCAACTGGGAACCCTGGAAGGGGAGATCGGCTCCTTCGACCCCCTGCACGGAAAAGTGGTCGACAAGCTGGCCGGCGAGTTCGTCAAGCGCAACGCCGACAGGAGGTTCTCGGTGTAGCGCCACCCCGCCCGGCTCCGCTCCCGCGCCCGTGCCCCGCCCCGGTCACCGGGCGCCCGAAGCCGCCCCGCCGTGCGCGCCCTCGCCGTGCGAAGCCTTGTCGTGCGCGCCCTCGCCGTGCGGCGTCCCGTCGCGCGCGGCCGTGCGGTGGGCCGACGCACCGTGCGGCTCGTGGCCCGGCACGGTGCCGTCCGGTTTGGCGACGAGCAACAGTCCGGCCATGCCCATGTCGGAGTGGCTCTGCACATGGCAGTGGTACATCCAGGCCCCGGCGCCCACGTGTTCGCCCGCGATGATCTGGAAGCCGAAGGAGTCCGCCGGACCGACGATCTTCGTGTCGATGATCCGGCTCGGGTCGTCGGGGCCGGTGAGCAGGCCGGTCCGGTTGTCCGCCCAGCGATGACCGTGGATGTGGAACGTGTGGTAGTACTCGCCGTGCGTGATCATGACCACTTCGAGCCGGTCGCCCACCGTGGCCTCGAAGTTCGGGCTCCGGTCGGCCGGTTCGTTGTTGATCGTCATGTCGTTGAAGACGATCGTGATCGTCCTGTCCGGCAGGAGGTCGCCCTTGCGCCGGACGACGAGCGGGCCGTAGAGGCCCTTGCGGATGCCGCCGGTGCCGTGGTCCGTGCCGACGGCGTGGTCGTGGTAGTGCCAGTAGCCCGCGCTGCCCGGCCGCCAGGTGCCGTCCTTGCGCCTGCCGGGGGCGTGGGTGCGCCAGGTGTGGGTGCGGGTGCCGCCGGGTTCGACGACGCTCCGGTTCATCCGGGTGCCGTCGCTCGCGATGTCGTAGTCGACGCCGTGCGCGTGCAGGCTGACCGGTACGTCCATGGTGTTCTCGAACTCGATGTGCAGGGTGTCGCCCTCGTTGATCTCGATGAGCGGTCCCGGGACGGTCGCCTTCCCCTTCTCCAGGCCGTAGCCCATCCGGCCGTCCGCCAACTTCTCGGCGTACAGCCTGAGATGGCGCACCTCGCCGCCCGCCGGGGCGGTCCTCGGCACGGACTCGGCCGAGGCGGACTCTATCGAGCCGAGGGACAACGATGTCAGGCCGGTCGCCGCCGCGACTCCCCCGCCGACCAGCACCCTCCGGTTGAAACTCCTTCTGTCCATGCCGAACTCCCCACTGTGCCAAGGATGTTGAGGAACCCGCGGATCGGTGAAGCCGAGGACGGGCCTTCGGACGGCCCACACCGTAGCCGGGGAATCCTCGTTCATCCACACCCAGGACAAAGTTCGTGCAATTGCCGCCATAGCTATTGGCGGACCACGAAAAGAGGTCTAGCTTCATCCGCTGTTGCAGTGACCAAAGAGGGGTGGGTGACCACATGCAGCACACACCACATCACCGGTCCAGATCGCGACGCGGACTCGTCGTCGGCCTTTCGGCAGTCGCCCTGACCGCTTCCCTGCTCGGCGCCGGCCAGGCCGACGCCAGGCCCTATCCGGAGCCGCCCGGCTCCATGGCGACAACGTTGTCCCTGCCGTCGCCGCCGGGCGGCGCCGATGTCAGGGTGCTGGTGTTCCACGCCTCCGCCACCGAGGAGTCCCCGACCGTCGACGCCGGTATCGCGGCGATCGAGCGGATCGGGCTCACCGGTCCGGAGGCCGGCCGGTTCCGGACCGTCGCCACCGACGATCCCGCCGTCTTCACCGACGGCAAGAAGCTCGGCCGGTACAACGCCGTCGTCTTCCTGACCGGCGGCGGCGACGTCCTCGATCCGGAGCAGGAGGCCGGCCTGGAGGCGTACATGGAGGCGGGCGGCGGCTTCCTCGGCATCCACGACGCGGCGCGGACCGAGCCGTACTCGGACTGGTTCACCGGTCTGGTCGGCGCCCGCCCGGCGGCGAACGGTCCAACCTCCGTGCAGCGCGCCACGGTCGAGGTCGGCGACCGGCAGCACCCGGCGACGAAGAACCTGCCGCTGGAGTGGAGGCGCCCCGACAAGTGGCTGAACTGGGCGGAGAACCCGTCCGGCGACGTGCACACCGTGGCGCGCGTCCGCGAGATCACCTACGATCCGGGCGCGAGCGCCAACGGCTGGGACCACCCGGTCTCCTGGTGCCGCGACTACGACGGCGGCCGGTCCTTCTACACGGCGATGGGCGGCACCGTCGACAGCTTCGCGGAGACCGACTTCCGCGACCATCTGCGCGGCGCGCTGAGCTGGACCACCCGGCTCTCGCAGGCCGACTGCAAGGCCACCATCGACTCCAACTACGCGGCCGAGCGCGTCACCCGGCCCAACCAGCCGGGGCGGAACGACCAGATCGGCGAGCCGCACGGGCTGGTCGCCGCCCCCGACGGACGCGTGCTGTACATCGGGCGCGGCGGCGCCGACAGCAGCAGGCCGGTCGTCACCGACTGGAACGACCCGGACATCGGCAAGGGCCTGGGGCAGGTCCACGTCTACGACCCGAGGACCAAGGAGGTCACCCTCGCCGGCGAGTTGACGGTCTTCGGCAACAAGGGCGGCGGCGACGAGCTGGTCAAGGTCGAGGAGGGGCTGCTCGGCATCGAGCTGGACCCGGACTTCGAGAGGAACGGCTGGGTGTACCTGCACTACACCCCGCACGCGAAGCTCGACCGCGACAAGCAGATGGCGGTGCGCCAGGTCTCCCGCTTCACCCTGGACCTCGCCACGAACGAGCTGGACCCGTCCTCGGAGAAGGTGCTGCTGCACTGGCCCGTCCAGGTGCACAGCTGCTGTCACGCGGGCGGCGGGATGGCCTGGGACTCCGAGGACAACCTGTACATCGCGACCGGTGACAACAACTCCTCCGGCTTCAGCGGCGGTTACTCCGGGAACAATCCGCAGCCCAACCACAAGGGCGTCTCGTTCGCCGACGCCCGGCGCACCGCGGGCAACACCAACAACCTCAACGGGAAGATCCTGCGCATCCACCCCGAGGACGACGGGACCTACACGCTCCCCGAGGGCAATCTCTTCACCGGGAAGGAGCCCGACGAGGGCGGCGGAAAGACCCGCGGCGAGATCTATGTGATGGGCGTGCGCAACCCGGCCCGGATCTCCGTCGACAAGTCGACCGACACGCTGTACGCGGGCTGGGTCGGCCCGGACGCGGGCGCCCCGTCCACCACCTGGGGCCCGGCCAAGTACGACACGTTCGCCGCGATCACGAAGGCGGGCAACCACGGCTGGCCGTACTGCATGGGCAACAAGCAGCCCTACCGGGACCGCAATCTGCCGGACCCCGCCGAGCCGCTCGGCTGGTACGACTGCGACCACCCGAAGAACGAGTCGCCCAACAACGACGGCCTGGTGAACCTGCCGCCGGTCACCTCCAACACCATCTGGTACTCGCCGCAGGGCGGCGGCGTGGACTACCCGCGCGACGCCGACGGCATCCCGAGCTACAAGCCCGAGGAGCAGAAGCAGCTGCTGCCGTGGCTCAAGGGCGGCGGCCAGGCCACCATGAACGGCCCGGTCTACCGGTACGACGCGGCGAGCACCAGCCCCGACAAGTGGCCCGCGTACTGGGACGGAAAGTGGTTCGTCGGCGACTTCTACGACGGCGACCAGCCGCGGCACGCCGTGCTCACCGACCCGAGGACGGTCGGCAGGGGCGGTCTGCCCACGCACGCCGAGTCCCTGCGGAAGATCGTCCCGGTCGGGGCGGACGGCATCCGCAACCTGATGGACTGGAAGTTCGCCCCGGACGGTTCGCTGTACGTCCTGGACTACGGGCGCGGCTTCTTCACCTCCGATTCCAAGTCCGCGCTGTGGCGCGTGACGTACAAGGGCGGCGGTCCCACCCCGGCCGCCGGTGACCTGGCCAGGAAGGCGGCAGTGCGGTGAGACATCGTCCGGTCCTCTCCCGGAGGCGGTACCGACCCGCCCGGTTGTGGCTCGCCCTGCTGGGTTCGTTCCTGATGGTGCTGGGGCTGACCTCGACGGCGGCGTACGGCCGTACGGCCACCCCCGCCGGCACGGCGGCCGATCAGGTCCTCACCTGGACGGCGGGCGACCCCATCGACCGTTACCTGTCCGCCCCGAGGACCGCGGTGGCGGGCAGGGCGACCATCGTCTTCGAGAACAGCGCGGCCACCGGCAACACCACGGGGATGCCGCACACCCTCACGTTCAGCGTCTCGGACCCGGAGTTCAACGACGACGTCACGCTGAACATCCTGGCCAACCCGGGCGACGACCAGGGCGGCAGGCACACCGCCGAGGTCACGCTCACGCCCGGCCGGTACTTCTACCACTGCACCATGCCGGGCCACGAGGCGATGCAGGGCATCCTCGTCGTGACCGAGGGCGGCGGCGAGGACACCACCGCGCCGGAGACCTCCGCGAAGGTGGACGGCGACAGGGACACCGACGGCGCGTACATCGGTCAGGCCACGGTCACCGTCTCGGCGGACGACGACAGTTCGGGCGTGGACACCGTCGAGTACGCGCTCGGCACGGACGGCGCCTGGCAGCCGTACACCGCACCGGTCGTGGTGAACGAGATCGGTACGCACACGGTCCGCTACCGGGCAACCGACCGGGCGGGCAACACCGCGGCGGAGAAAACCACCGGCTTCACCGTCGTGGCGCCGCCCACGGACGACAAGACCCCGCCGGAGACCTCGGCGACGGTGTCCGGCGAGAAGGACGACCAGGGGCGCTACCTGGGGATGGCGACGGTCACCGTGACCGCGTCCGACACCGGCTCCGGCGTCAACACCATCGAGTACGCGGTCGGGGCGGACGGCGCCTGGCAGCCGTACACCGCGCCCGTGATGGTGCACGGGGCCGGTACGCACACGGTCCGCTACCGGGCCACCGACCGGGCGGGCAACACCGCGGCCGGGAAGTCGGTGGACTTCACCGTCGTCGCACCGCCGACGCAGGACAAGACCCCGCCGGAGACCTCCGCGAAGGTCGGGGGAGACAGGAACTCCGACGGCGCCTACATCGCCGGTGCCGAGGTGACCGTCACCGCGACCGACACCGAATCGGGCGTGGACAAGGTCGAGTACTCGCTCGACGGCGGCCCGTACCTCGCGTACACCACCACCGTCGTCGTCGACCGCGTCGGCCGTCACACCGTCGCCCACCGGGCCACGGACAGGGCCGGAAACACCTCCGTCGCCGGACAGGTGTCGTTCACCGTCGTGGCGGGCGGCGGCGTACCGGCGCCGAACTGCCCGGAGTTCGACGAGCGGCTCACCGTCATCGTCGGCACGATCGACACCGGGGTCCCCAACCGCGTCACCGGCAACCGCTGCACCATCAACGAGCTGATCGAGGACGAGAAGGACTGGTCGTCGCACGCGCTGTTCCTCAAGCACGTCGACAAGGTCCTCGACAAGCTGCTCGCGGCCGGTGTGATCGACGCCCGTGAGCACAAGAAGATCTACCGGGCGGCCAAGCAGTCGGGGATCGGCAGGCCCGGCCAGGACGAGGGCTACAAGAAGCTCTTCGACGGCACGGCGGAGTCCTTCGCCAGGTGGCAGCAGGTCGGCGGCGGGAAGTTCGGGCTGAACCCGGACGGCACGATCACCAGCTCCACCACGGTCGAGGGCATGGGCATGCTCTGGTTCCCGGGCCGGCAGTACGGCGACTTCTCGCTGAAGCTCCAGTGGCGCGACGACGCCCCCGGCGCGGGCAATGCCAACAGCGGGGTGTTCGTCCGCTTCCCGGACGTCCACGACAACCCGGAGGAGTCCCGCCCGGAGTGGGTCGCCATCAAGTACGGCCACGAGGTGCAGATCCTCGACCGGCCGGACGGCGACATGTACAAGACCGGTTCGGTCTACGGCTTCGACCGGGTCGGTCTGGCCGGTGCCGGGGTCACCCCCAAGGGCACCTGGAACGACTACGAGATCCGGGTGGTGGACCAGCACTACTCGGTCTACCGCAACGGTGTCCTGCTGAACGAGTTCGACAACACCGGCGGTCAGGTCTTCGAGCCGCCGCGGGGCGACGACCCGGGCACCGACGGCCGGCGGTACGCCTCCGGTCACATCGGTCTCCAGGTGCACGGCACCACGGACGTGGTCTCGTACCGCGACATCCGCATCAAGGAGCTGTAGCCCGGACCGGGGGGGGGGGGGGTCGGCGGGGGGCCGGGGGCCGCCCCCCGCCGCCGACCCCGCCGCCCCCGGCAGCCAGAAAAAAAAAA
>NZ_JBEXPY010000010.1:0-183290 GCF_040612315.1 Streptomyces sp. NPDC006435 | reverse complement strand
TGAACGCCCACCGCGCCGGCACCGTCAAGGGCCTGACCGCCGAGGTCGGCAGCTCCATCTCCTCCGGCGCGGTCATCTGCGAGATCAAGGACTGACGACCCGACCGCGACACCCGTGGCACCACCGGGGCCCTGCGAAGCCGTACGCGGCCGAGCGGGGCCCCTGCCGTTTCCGCTCGGCCGCGCGGGCAGGCCCCGGGCATCGTTCCGGGTGTGCGCCTCGTGGCGGGGCCGCCGGGCTCGCGGTGGCATCCTGGACCCCGGGGCCGAGATCGGGAGGACCGCGCGATGACGACCAGTACGGCACGGACGCCGGTCCGGCCCATGCGCGCCGACGCGCGCCGGAACCACGACCGGCTGCTGTGCGAGGCCCGTGCCGCCTTCGCGGAGCACGGCACCGACGCGCCGCTGGAGGAGATCGCGCGGCGCGCGGGCGTGGGCATCGGCACGCTGTACCGGCACTTCCCGAACCGGCACGCGCTGATGAACGCCGTCTTCCAGGAGGCCCTGACCTCCCTGATCGCCCGTTCCCACGAACTCGCCGGGGTCGAACAGCCCTGCCGGGGCCTGGTGGAGTGGCTGCGCGCGATCATCACTCACGCGGGTGAGTACCGAGGGGTCGCCCAGGCGCTCATGTCCACGTCGCGGGACAAGAATTCGGCGCTCTCGCAGTGCAACGTGCCGCTGCGCGAGGCGGGCGCGACGCTGCTGGCGCGGGCGCGGGCGAGCGGGGCCGTGCGGCCGGACGTGTCGATCGACGACCTGATGCAGCTGACGAACGCGATCGCCCTGGCCGCCGAGCAGTCGCCGGACGACCCGGAGTTGGCGGACCGGCTGCTGACGCTGACCCTCCAGGGGCTGAAGGGGCCGAACGCGGAAGGGAGTTGACCCCGGCCGTTCGGCACAGCGGCCGCACACGGCCCCGCCGCGTGCGGCACACCGCATGCCGTGCGCCGCATGCCGTCGCCCCGTGGACGACGCCGCACCGGCCGATGGCCCCTCGGCCGGTGCGGCTATCGGCGGCGCAGGTCCGCGACTCTCGCCCGGTCCCCCTGGCCCTGGTCCGCCAGCACCGCCGCGCTCCGCAGTTGCTGCGGGCTCGGCCCCGAGGTGGTGCCGCCGCCCCCGTGCGTACGGCGCTGACCGGGCAGCGGCATGTCCCGGCGGGGCTGCCGTCCGTGCGGGAGGGGCTCGGACGGGGCCGGGCCGTTCCCGGCCCCGGCCACGGCGATCTGCACCCCCTGGTCCGCCAGCGCCTGCAGCTCGGTCGCGGCACGGTCGTCGTGGCCGGGGGGCTCGTCCGTCACGAGGCGGGTGATGAGGTCCGTCGGCACCGTCTGGAACATGGTGTCGGAGCCGAGCTTCGTGTGGTCCGCCAGGACCACCACCTCGGCGGCGGCCTGCACCAGGGCCCGGTCCACGCTCGCCGAGAGCATGTTGGACGTGGAGAGGCCGCGCTCCGCGGTGAGTCCGCTCCCGGACAGGAACGCGCGCGAGACCCGCAGCCCCTGGAGGGACTGCTCGGCGCCGCTGCCCACCAGGGCGTAGTTGGAACCGCGCAGCGTGCCGCCGGTCATCACCACCTCCACCCGGTTGGCGTGGGCCAACGCCTGGGCGACCAGCAGCGAGTTGGTGACGACGGTCAGCCCCGGGACCCGCGCGAGCCGACGGGCCAGCTCCTGCGTGGTCGTGCCGGCTCCGACGACGATGGCCTCGCCCTCCTCCACGAGACCGGCGGCCAGATCGGCGATGGCCGTCTTCTCCGCGGTGGCGAGATGGGATTTCTGCGGAAAGCCGGACTCCCGCGTGAAACCGCCCGGCAAGACCGCACCGCCGTGCCGACGGTCGAGGAGTCCTTCTGCCTCCAGTGCCCGCACGTCCCGCCGTACGGTCACTTCGGAGGTCTGGACGACGCGGGCGAGCTCACGGAGCGATACCGCCCCGTTGGCGCGCACCATTTCGAGGATCAATTGACGACGTTCTGCAGCGAACACGAAACTGACAGTAACGTGACCACCCGAGCGTTTTCAGCAGTTTGCGCCGATTAACGGAAGTTGCGCACACGCGTGACCGTCAAGTGGTATAGAAGGCCCCGTTGTTGTCCCGTACTGATCGAACGGCGCCCCCCGGAGCCCCCGGGGTGCCGGGAGTTGCCGGGGAACGACCGGTCGGGAAGTCCCTCGTCGACCGGGGTGTCACGCCTCGCCGGCGCGCTTGCGGGTGTGCAGCTGCCTGGCCACTTCCGCGATCGAACCCGACAGGGACGGGTAGACCGTGAAGGCGTTCGCGATCTGTTCCACCGTCAGGTTGTTGTCGACCGCGATCGAGATGGGGTGGATCAGTTCGCTCGCCCGGGGCGCGACGACACAGCCGCCGACCACGATGCCGGTGCCGGGGCGGCAGAAGATCTTGACGAAGCCGTCGCGGATGCCCTGCATCTTGGCGCGGGGGTTGCGCAGCAGCGGCAGCTTGACGACCCGGGCGTCGATCTTGCCGGCGTCGACGTCGGCCTGGGTGTAGCCGACGGTGGCGATCTCGGGGTCGGTGAAGACGTTCGAGGAGACCGTCTTCAGGTCCAGCGGGGCCACCGCGTCGCCGAGGAAGTGGTACATCGCGATCCGGCCCTGCATGGCGGCGACCGAGGCGAGGGCGAAGATCCCGGTGACGTCACCGGCCGCGTAGACGCCGGGCGCGCTGGTGCGGGAGACCTTGTCGGTCCAGATGTGGCCGGACTCCTTGAGCCGGACCCCGGCCTCCTCCAGGCCCATGCCCGCGCTGTTCGGGATCGCGCCGACCGCCATGAGGCAGTGCGAGCCGGAGATGACCCGGCCGTCGGCGAGGGTGACCTCGACCCGGTCGCCCACGCGCTTGGCGGCCTGGGCCCGGGAGCGGGCCATGACGTTCATGCCGCGGCGCCGGAAGACGTCCTCCAGCACGGCGGCGGCGTCCGGGTCCTCGCCGGGCAGCACCCGGTCGCGGGACGAGACGAGCGTGACGCGCGAGCCGAGCGCCTGGTAGGCGCCCGCGAACTCGGCGCCCGTCACGCCGGAGCCGACCACGATGAGCTCCTCGGGCAGCTCGTCGAGGTCGTAGACCTGGGTCCAGTTCAGGATGCGCTCGCCGTCGGGGAGGGCGTCCGGGATCTCCCGGGGGTGGCCGCCGGTCGCGATCAGCACGGCGTCGGCGGTGAGCCGCTCCTCCGTGCCGTCCGCGGCGGTCACGACGACCGTGCGGGAGCCGTCGGCGGCCTGGAGGCCCTCCAGCCGGCCGCGCCCGCGCATCACCCGGGCGCCGGCCCGGGTGACCGAGGCGGTGATGTCGTGGGACTGGGCGAGCGCCAGGCGCTTCACACGCCGGTTGACCTTGCCCAGGTCGACGCCGACCACGCGGGCCGCCTGCTCGATGTGCGGGGTGTCGTCCGCGACGATGATGCCCAGCTCCTCGTACGAGGAGTCGAAGGTGGTCATCACCTCCGCCGTCGCGATCAGGGTCTTCGAGGGCACGCAGTCGGTGAGCACGGACGCGCCGCCGAGGCCGTCGCAGTCGACGACGGTCACCTCCGCGCCGAGCTGGGCGCCCACCAATGCCGCCTCGTACCCGCCGGGTCCGCCGCCGATGATCACGATCCGGGTCACGAAAAGTCCGCCTCGCGTGTGTGATCCCGCGGCCGTCTGCTGCCCCGGCCGGGGGTCCGGGGGGTGGCCCCGGGGAATGCAGTACGTACTTCATTGTCCCGCACGCGCCAAGGTGCTTCGCCCCGGGGCCCTCCATACGGGCGCCGGGGCGCGCCCGGCCGGGCCGGGCGCCGGTGGGCGGGCCCGGCCCGGAGGGCGCGTGCGCCGGGCGCGCGCGGTGGGCCGGCCGCGGGGAGGCGGCCCCCTCGGGGGATCTTCCGCCCGGTATCGACGTTCCCCCCGTCCCCTCCCGTACCCTCGATGCCATGTCGCTCTACGCCGCGTACGCCGGCAACCTCGACGCGCGGCTGATGACGCGCCGCGCACCGCATTCCCCGCTGCGCGGTACCGGCTGGCTCAACGGCTGGCGGCTGACCTTCGGCGGGGAGCAGATGGGCTGGGAGGGCGCGCTCGCCACGGTGGTGGAGGCCCCCCGCTCCCAGGTCTTCGTGGCGCTGTACGACCTGGCGGCGATGGACGAGGACTCCATGGACCGGTGGGAGGGCGTCGGCCTGGACATCTACCGGCGGATGCGGGTGCGCGTGCACACCCTGGACGGCGAGGAGCCGGCCTGGATGTACGTGCTGAACGGATACGAGGGCGGGCTGCCGTCCGCCCGCTACCTCGGCGAGATCGCCGACGCCGCGGAGTCCGCGGGCGCACCGCACGACTATGTGATGGAACTGCGCAAGCGCCCCTGCTGACCCCCGGACCAGCGCATTTGTATGAACGTACGAAGGAACGCGTGCGCACTCCACGCATGGGCATCTACGCGCGTAGGGAATCACCGGCTACCCTCATCCGCGTGAACGCATCAGTTATTCCGGACAACATCCAGGGCGAGCCGCACGCCGCCGCTGCCGACGCCGCCGCCCGCCTGCGCGAGCTGACCGGTGCCGAGACCCACGACGTCGCGCTCGTGATGGGTTCCGGCTGGGCGCCCGCCGGCGACGCGCTCGGCGTCCCGGAGGCCGAGTTCCCGGTGACCGAGCTGCCCGGTTTCCCGGCGCCCGCCGTGCAGGGGCACGGCGGCACGATCCGCTCGTACCGGATCGGTGAGAAGCGGGTGCTGGTCTTCCTCGGCCGCACGCACTTCTACGAGGGCCGGGGCGTCGCCGCCGTGGCGCACGGGGTCCGCACCGCCGTCGCCGCGGGGTGCCGGACCGTCGTCCTGACGAACGGCTGCGGCGGTCTGCGCGAGGGCATGCGCCCCGGTCAGCCGGTGCTGATCAGCGACCACATCAACCTGACCGCCGCCTCCCCGATCGTCGGCGCCAACTTCGTCGACCTGACCGACCTGTACTCGCCGCGGCTGCGCGCGCTGTGCAAGGAGGTCGACGACACCCTCGAAGAGGGTGTGTACGTGCAGTTCCCCGGCCCGCACTACGAGACGCCCGCCGAGATCAACATGGTCCGGGTCATGGGCGGCGACCTGGTCGGCATGTCCACCGTGCTGGAGGCCATCGCCGCGCGCGAGGCCGGTGCCGAGGTGCTGGGCATCTCGCTGGTCACGAACCTGGCGGCGGGGCTGAGCGGCGAGCCGCTCAACCACGAGGAGGTGCTCCAGGCCGGGCGGGACTCCGCGACCCGGATGGGCGCGCTGCTGGCCCGGGTCCTCGAACGCATCTGAGACATCCGCCGGGCGGCCGTGCCCGGTCGGGGCCACCCGGCGGACTCCGGGACCGGTCGCGGCCGGTCCGCGCCCCATCCACGAAGCAGACCGCAGAAAGGCGGACGCCGTGCAGCAGGACCTCATCGAGCGGGCCAGGACGTGGCTCGCGGAGGACCCCGACCCCGAGACCCGTGACGAACTCGCCGCGCTCCTCGAATCCGGGTCCGCCGCGAGTGCGGACGAACTCGCCGCACGGTTCGCCGGCACGCTGCAGTTCGGCACGGCCGGGCTCCGCGGCGAACTGGGCGCCGGGCCGATGCGGATGAACCGCGCCGTCGTCATCCGCGCCGCGGCCGGCCTCGCCGCGTACCTGAAGGCGCGGGGAGAGAACGGCGGGCTCGTCGTCATCGGCTACGACGCCCGCTACAAGTCCGCCGACTTCGCCCGGGACACCGCGGCCGTGATGACCGGCGCGGGCCTGCGCGCGGCGGTCCTGCCCCGCCCGCTGCCCACCCCCGTGCTCGCGTACGCCATAAGGCACCTGGGCGCCGTGGCCGGTGTCGAGGTGACCGCCAGCCACAACCCGCCGCGCGACAACGGCTACAAGGTCTACCTCGGCGACGGTTCGCAGATCGTCCCGCCCGCGGACGGCGAGATCGCCGCCGAGATCGCCGCGGTCGGCCCGCTCGACGGCGTGGCCCGCCCCGACGACGGCTGGGAGACCCTCGGCGAGGAGGTGCTGGACGCCTATCTGGCCCGTACGGACGCCGTGCTCGCCGCCGGATCGCCGCGCACCGCCCGCGTCGTGTACACGGCGATGCACGGAGTCGGTGCGTCCGTGCTGACGGCGGCCTTCGAGCGGGCGGGCTTCCCCGCCCCGGTGCTCGTCGCCGAACAGGCCGAGCCCGACCCGGCGTTCCCCACCGTCGCGTTCCCCAACCCGGAGGAGCCCGGCGCGATGGACCTCGCCTTCGCGACCGCCCGCCGCGAGAACCCCGACATCGTCATCGCCAACGACCCGGACGCCGACCGCTGCGCCGTCGCCGTCCCGGACCCCGCGGCCGGCGGCGGCTGGCGGATGCTGCGCGGCGACGAGGTCGGCGCGCTGCTCGCCGCGCACCTGGTGGACCGCGGCGCGAGCGGGGTGTTCGCCGAGTCGATCGTGTCGTCCTCGCTGCTCGGCCGGATCGCCGCGAAGGCGGGCCTCGGCCACGAGGAGACGCTGACCGGCTTCAAGTGGATCGCCCGCGTGGAGGGGCTGCGCTACGGGTACGAGGAGGCGCTCGGCTACTGCGTCGACCCGGAGGGAGTGCGCGACAAGGACGGCATCACGGCCGCGCTCCTGGTCGCCGAACTGGCCTCCGGGCTCAAGGAGCGGGGGCGCACCCTCCTCGACCTCCTCGACGACCTGGCGGTCGCGCACGGGCTGCACGCCACCGACCAGTTGTCGGTCCGGGTGGAGGACCTGTCGGTCATCGCGGACGCCATGCGCCGGCTGCGCGAGCAGCCGCCGACCGCGCTCGCCGGGCTGCCCGTCGTCTCGGCCGAGGACCTCTCGCGGGGCAGCGGGCAGCTGCCGCCCACCGACGGGCTGCGCTACCGGCTGGAGGGCGCCCGGGTGATCGTCCGCCCGAGCGGCACCGAGCCGAAGCTCAAGTGCTACCTGGAGGTCGTGGTGCCGGTCGCTTCGGCGGACGAGCTGCCGGCGGCCCGGGAGAAGGGCGCGGAGCTCCTCGCCGGAATCAAGCGCGACCTGGCGGCCGCGGCCGGGATCTGAGCACGAGGCGACGCGCCACCGGGGCGGCCCGACGGGAGTCGGGACCGCCCCGGTGGCGCGTTTCCGTCCGTACGGGGGCCGTACGGGCGTCCGTGCGGGTTACTTGATGCCGAGCAGCTGCTCCAGCGGGTCGATGCCGAAGTAGACGAGGAAGAGCGCCGCGGTGCCCCAGAGCAGCCAGTGCACCTCGCGGGCCTTGCCCAGGCACGCCTTGATGATCACGTACGAGACGAAGCCCGCGCCGATGCCGTTGGTGATGGAGTACGTGAGCGGCATGACGGCGATGGTCAGGAAGGCGGGGACGGCGAGCTCGTAGCGGTCCCAGTCGATGTGCTTGACCTGAGTCATCATCAGGAACCCGACCGCGACGAGGGCGGGGGACGCGGCCTGGAGGGGCACGATCGTCAGGACCGGGGTGAAGAAGAGGGCGAGGGCGAACAGACCGCCGGTGACCAGGTTGGCGAAACCGGTGCGCGCACCCTCACCGACGCCCGCCGCGGACTCGATGTAGGTGGTGGCGGACGAGGCGGAGGCGGCACCGCCCGCGACGGCGGCCGCACCGTCGATGAGCAGGACCCGGCCCAGGCCGGGGACCTGGCCGCGCTCGTCGAGCAGGCCCGCCTCGGCGGTGACGCCGACGATGGTGCCCATCGTGTCGAAGAAGTCCGACAGGATGAGGGTGAAGATCAGCAGGATGACGGTCAGCACGCTGACCTGGCCGAACGAGCCGAACAGGTCGAAGTTGCCCAGGAGCCCGAAGTCGGGGGCGGCGATGGGCTTGTCGGGCAGCGCGGGCTCGGTCAGACCCCAGGTCTTGACGTCGGCGACCGCGTCGATGATGACGGAGAGGACGGTCATCAGGACGATGCTGATGAGGATGGCGCCCTTCACCTTGCGGGCCAGGAGGACGATCGTCACCAGCACGCCGAGGCAGAAGACCAGCATGGGCCAGCCGGTCAGGGTGCCCGTGCCGAGCTGAACGGGCACGGTGGTGTTCGCGGCGTCCGGGACGCGGGTGACGAACCCGGAGTCCACGAAGCCGATGAAGGCGATGAACAGACCGATGCCGACGCTGATGGCCTGCTTGAGCGGCTGCGGGATGGCGTGCATGACGGCCTCGCGCAGACCGGTCATCACCAGGACGCAGATCAGCAGACCTTCGAGCACGATGAGGCCCATCGCGTCGTCCCAGCTCATCAGAGGAGCAATCTGGAACGCGACGACGGCATTCAGGCCCAGACCCGCGGCCAGGGCGAGCGGCAGGTTACCCGCCACACCCATGATCACGGTCATCACCGCAGCAACTAGTGTTGTGGCAGTGGCCAGTTGGGCGGCATCCAGTTGTTCGCCGAACTTGTCCTCGGTACTGCCGAGAATGATCGGGTTGAGCACGAGAATGTACGCCATGGTGAAAAATGTGGCGAGCCCGCCGCGTATTTCACGCCCGTACGTCGAACCACGTTCACTTATTCGGAAGAACCGGTCGAGCGGGCCGCCCGATGCGGCTGCCGGCTCGCGCACCGGCTCTGTCGCGCTGGTCTTCATGACTGCTGTCTCCTGGACCTGCTGGGGAGGGGGAAAAAGGGGGAAAAATCGCAACGACGCCGGGAGCGTGTGGCAGTCGGCGGTGCGAACACACATGCGGCGTCTTGCGAGCGGATCATACGCGGCGACTATTCGACCTCAAGCTGTTTGCAGCTTTCTCCAGTTGACTCGCCCACACGCCCCGTGCCCGTTCCTGCAAAAAACCGGGCGACCTGTCCCACAAAAATAGGAAGAAAGCGAAAGCACCCTCTGGAATTGACCAGGGGTAAGTCTTTAGTCTCGGCCCGTGCATCCACCGCTCCCCTTCAACGCGCGCGCCGCCCGCATCCTGCGCGAGAAACTCGGGATGGCACCCGGTCACGTCGCCTACGGCATGCGCGCCTCATACGGAATGACCCACATAACCCCCGACCACATCACCGCATGGGAACGCGGCACCGCTCTGCCGGCCGACGGCGAAGTCGCCGCCCTGGCCGCCGCCCTGTGGTGCACCCCCGGCGAACTCATGGGCACCCCCCACACCTTGCGCGAGCACCGGCTGGCCCGCGGACTCGCCGCCGAGGACGTCGCCCGCGCCACCGGTCTTCCCCTGGACGCCTACCGCCACATGGAGGAGACGGGCGTCTGGACCGGCGACAAGCGGCACTCCGCCGAACTCGGCACCCTCTTCAACCTCCCGCCGCGGGACTTCATCGCCATCACCGGCCGTGAGGGGGAGCTCGCCCAACTCCTCACCGAGGCCGTCTCCACCCGCTGGCAGGCCCACATCCGCCCCATCGCCCGCCTCGTCTCCGCGGACCGCCGCAGCCTCCAGGACCCCCTGCGCACCATGCATCAGGAGTACCAGGGCCTCATGGCGGCCACGCTCAGCCGGGCCGGCGGCGCCAGCGCCTCCGGCGAGGACGGACGGCGCTACATCGAGGGCATCGTCGACCGCTTCTGGTCCCTGGTCCCGGAGTCCTAGACCGTGCACGGCGGCTGCCGTCCGGCATGACGACCGGGCGGCACCCGCCGCACACGGTCCGCCCCTCCGGCCCTCCACCTTCCCCCCACCCCCTTTCCCCCCACCGCCCTGAAAGGCGCATGCCCACATGATTGGGTAGACTGGTCTACCCAATTAAGGAAGGGGCAGTCATGACCGAGGCCGGGACCACCGGGAAGCGGCCGGTGAAGCGACGCCAGGGGCCGGCACGGGGGCGCATCCTCGAAGCCGCCGCGCGCCGGTTCTACGCCGACGGCGTCGCGGCGACGGGGATCGACACGATCACCGCCGAGGCCGGCGTGGCGAAGATGAGCCTCTACAACAACTTCGACTCCAAGGCCGACCTCGTCACCGCCTACCTCGGGGCCCGGCACGAGGAGTGGCTCGGCCTCTACCGACGGCGGCTGGCCGACACCGGGACCCCCCGGGACGCCGTACTGGCCGTCTTCGACGCCTACGCCGACCACGCCGGCCTCGCCTACGAGCACGGCTTCCGCGGCTGCGGCCTGCTCAACGCCGCCGCCGAACTGCCCACCGGGCACGAGGGCCGGGCCGTGGTGCGCCGGCACAAGGAGGAGGTCGAGGGCCTGCTCGTCACCCACCTCCGGGAGCTGCTGTCCGACCGGGACGAGAAGGCCCAGGACGAGAAGGCCCGGGACGAGAAGGCCGAGAACGAGAACGCCCGGGACGAGAACGCCGAGGGCGCGAAGACCCCGACCGGGCGAGCCCTGGACGAGGAAGCCCGGGCCGGGGACGCGCTCGACGAGAAGGTCCGGGATGCGGCCGAGCACCTGGCGTTCCTGCTCGAAGGGGCCATCGTGCGGGCGGGCCTGGAGGGCGACGGCACCCGCATGCGGCGCGCCCGCGCCATGGCGGCGTCCCTGGTGGACGGGCTGTGACCCGCCCGGCCCACGGGCACGCCGCCGGGGCGGGCGCGGGCGTGTTCGCCGTGCTGCTCGCCTCGGTGCTCTGGGGCACCACGGGCACCGCCGCGACCCTGGCGCCACAGGTGGGGCCACTGGCCATCGGCGCGGCGGCGATGGGCGCGGGCGGACTGCTCCAGGCCCTGCTGGCCGGGCGCCGCATCGTGCGGGACCGCGCGGCGCTGGCGGCCCGGTGGCGGACGGTGCTCCTCGGCGGGGCGGGCGTGGCCCTGTACCCGCTGGCGTTCTACACCTCGATGCGGCTGGCCGGGGTCGCGGTGGGGACGGTCGTCTCCATCGGCTCGGCCCCGCTGGCGTCCGCCCTGCTGGAGCGGGTCGCCGACCGGCGGAGCCTGTCCCGGCGCTGGACGGCCGGTGCCGCGCTGGGCCTGACCGGCACCGTGCTGCTGTGCGCGGCCGAGGCCGCGCGGGCCGGTGCGGGAAGCGGTACGGGCTCCGCCGGGCGGACCGTCGTCGGCGTCGCGCTCGGGCTGGTCGCGGGCGCGACGTACGCCGTGTACGCGTGGGCGGCGCACCGCCTCATCACACGCGGCATCGCCTCGCGCGCGGCCATGGGCGCGGTGTTCGGGCTGGGCGGGCTGATGCTCGTACCGGTCCTGCTGGCCACCGGCGCACCACTGCTCGCCTCCTGGACGAACGCGGGCGTCGGCATCTACATGGCGCTGGTGCCGATGTTCACCGGGTACGTCCTGTTCGGCTTCGGCCTGTCCCGCGTCCCGGTCAGCACCGCGACGACCCTGTCCCTGCTGGAGCCCGCCGTGGCCGCCGTGCTCGCGGTCCTGGTCGTGGGCGAGCACCTGCCCGCGCTCGGCTGGGTCGGGATCGCGCTCGTCATCGCCTGTCTCGGCGTCCTGACCACCCCCTCCCGCCCCCTGCGCCGCCCGCGTGCGGGACGGCGGACCGGCCCGCGCCCACCGGAACCGGCCCCGGTCCCGTCCCCCGGCCGCGGGCGCCGCGTACCGCGAGAGCGATTCTGAGGAGTGCGGTCACGGCTCCGGCGGCCACCGCGGTCCAGAGGGAGACGGCGACGTCGGGCACCCAGTCCGCGAGCTGCCCCGGGCCCATCCGGTCCGCGACCGGGGCCAGGGCGATCAGGGGCGCCCCGCCCGCGAGGCACCAGAGCACGGTCGAAACGGTGCGGCGCGGCGCGGGAGCCGGGCGGCGGCGCAGGAGCAGGGCCGAGCGCCCGGCCGCGAGGACCAGGGCCGCGGCCGGCCCGGTGGTCCCCCACACCGCCCAGTGGTAGAGGGACGGGGAGGCGCCGTCCTCGGGTGTCCGGCCGTCGGCGAGGATGCGGGCGGCGCCGAAGCCGACCTCCATGACGGCCTCGTCCTGGAGGAGCCCGTACAGGTTCTGTTCGAGGACGAGGGCGAGGTTCCGTTCCGGCAGCAGGAACAGCATCGCCGAGTAGCCGGGGGTCCCGCCCGTGTGCCAGACGGCGTCGTCGAGCGGGCCGTCGAGCCCGCCGACCCGCCAGCCGAGCCCGTACCCCGTGCCCGCGCCGTCGGCGGTCCTGTTCTCCTCGCGCGTCAGCCGTACGGACCCGGGGGTGAGCACGGTGCGGCCGTCGGCGGTCCTGCCCTGCCGGAGCTGGAGCGAGGCGAAGGCGGCGAGGTCGTTCAGGTCGCCGCCCAGGTAGCCGTAGGCCGCGCCGCCGTCGTCCACGCCGTCGGCGATCGCGGCCGGCCGGCCCCACAGGTACTGGTGCCCCGGCGCCAGGTCCCGCCTCCGCGCCGAGGCCCGGTCGGCGATGGCCCCGCCCATGCCCGCCGGGTCGAGCACGGACCGCCGGAGGTGTTCGGCGAAGGGGCGGCCGGTGACGGACTCGACCACGGCGGCGAGCACCAGGTAGTTGGCGCTGGTGTAGGCGTACCGGGTGCCGGGCGGGCCGAGCGGCCGTACGTCGTCCAGCGCGCCGACGCGCCCCGCCGGGCCGGGGCAGTCGGCGTCGAAGCAGTCGGCGACCGCGAAGGTGGCCGACTCGGGCAGACCCGCGGTCTGGGCGAGCAGGTGGCGGACCGTGACCCGGGAGGCGTGTCCGGGGCCGCCGAACCGGAAGTCCGGCAGATGGTCGACGACCCGGTCGTCGAGGCGGAGCCGGCCGTCCTGCACGAGCGTCAGCACGGCGGTCGCGGTCACCGGCTTGGCGACCGAGCCCCACAGGAACGGGGTGTCGGCCGTGACCGGATCGCCCCGCCCGTCGCTCCCCCAGGACCTCCGGTGGACCGGCCCGTCGGGGCCGACCACCGCGTAGGCGATCCCGGGCGCCCCGGTGGCTTTCATCCGGCCTCGGACGTAGGAGTCGATCGCGGCGAGGCGCTCGGCCCCGACCGGCGCCGCGGGGTCCGCGGGCGCGGCACCGGCCGGGGCGGCCGGTATGCACAGGAGCAGCAGGAGCAGGCAGAACAGCGAGGCGGCCGTGGACACGGCGGCCCGCCGTGAGGAAAAGCGCATGGAGTTCCCCCGTCGTCCCGCCGGGCGGCGGGCTGGATAACCGTATGGCGATATGGTTTTTACCGTACGGTGATACGGTTATCAAGTGCCGAGAACTTCCGACCACGAGGAACGCCGCCGTCAGATCGCCGCCGCCGTCTGCGCGCTGATCGCGGATCGCGGACTGGACGCCGTCACCGTCGCCCGCACCGCCGCCGGGGCGGGGATGTCGGTCGGGCTGGTGCAGCACTACTTCCGCACCAAGGACGAGATGCTGCTCCACGCGTTCGGCGAGGTGGGTGCGGCCATCCGGCGACGGGCCGACGAGCGCATCCGGGCCGGGATCGAGCACCGCCGGCCCATCGCACAGGTGCTGGCCGGGGCGATGGCCGAGTTCGTCCCGCTGGACGAGACGCGCCGCACCGAGTTCCGGGTCGCCCGGGCGTTCGCCGGTCGCGCGCTGGACAACCCCGCCCTCGCCGCGGTCGACGTCGAGACCGCCCGGCGGCTGCGCGAGGACATCGCGCGGGCCGTGCGCAACGGCAAGGAGTGCGGCGAGGTCGAGGAGGAACTGGACCCGTGGCCCGCGGCCGTCCGTCTCACCGCCGTGACGGAGGGGCTGGCCATGCAGGTCTACCGCGACCCCGCCGGGGTGAACGGCGTGCCCGCGGCCGAACTGTGCGCGTCGCTGATCGCCGCCGAACTGGCCACCGTCTTCACCGGCGAGTGCCGCCAGTACACCGCCGGGAACGCCGTCGGGGCCGCCGACGCGTGATCGCGTCGACGGCCCCGGCCGGGTCCGGCTCCGGCCTCAGCCGGTCGCGAGAAGGATCGTCAGCAGCACGGCACCCACCACCGCCGGCGCGATCACCTCGTACGCCCAGCGCACCGACACGGCCGACTCCGCGCCCCCCTCCGAGGAGGAGGCCGAGGGCTTCGCGCCCGCCTTCGCACGCTCCGCCAGTTCCCGCAGGTCCGCCATGGTCTGGTCGGCCGTCGCCGTCCGGGCCTTGGTGTCGCGGACGTCGGCGGTCGCGGACGTACGGTCGTACGGGTCGTCCAGCGAGCGCCGGGACTGCTGCCGGGCCGCCTTCTTCCGCTGCCGCAGCGACACCGGCACCGCCCACAGCTGGTACTTGGCGCCGCCCTCGGTGAACAGCTCGCTCGAATACCCGGCCCGCAGGTCCGCGACCTCGGTCCACGGCATGGTGATCGTCCGGAACGGGTTGCGGATGCGGATGCGCTGCTCGTTGGCGGACACCACGGGCCGCAGCGTGAACGCGACGATCAGCGGCACCGCCGTCAGCGCCCCCGCCAGCGCCAGCCACGGCACCCGGCCGCTCCCCCGGAACAGGGCGTCCCCGCCGATCCAGCAGATGAGCAGGAGCAGCAGGACGCCTCCGACCATCCCGGCGGGCGAGCGGAAGGTCCGGTCGGCGTAGACCGGCTCGGCGGGCGGTGTGGGGCTCGTCATGGGCCCGATTCTGCCTGACGGTCCCGAGCGGCGCCGGGGCGGCCGCCCCGTACCGCGCACCCGCCGCGCGGCGCACCGCCCCGCCCCCTGGAGGACCGGGCCCCTGTACAGGTCGCTACGCGCGTAGATATGCTCCCCTGGTGACCATGCCCACCACAGCTCCAGCATTCGCCGACGCGACCGCGTCCGACAGTGCGCTGCGCCGCTTCCTGCACGGGCTGCCCGGCGTCGACGCCGTCGGCCTCGAAGCGCGTGCCGCGTCCCTCGGAACCCGTTCGATCAAGACGACGGCCAAGGCCTACGCCATCGACCTGGCCATCTCGATGATCGACCTGACGACCCTGGAAGGCGCGGACACCCCGGGCAAGGTCCGGGCCCTCGCCGCCAAGGCCCTCAACCCCGACCCGATCGACCGCACCACCCCGCGCACCGCGGCGCTCTGCGTCTACCCCGACATGGTGCCCACCGCCGTCGCCGCGCTGGCCGGCTCCGACGTGAAGGTGGCCTCCGTCGCGACGGCCTTCCCCGCCGGACGCGCCGCGCTCGACGTGAAGCTCGCGGACGTCCGCGACGCCGTGGCCGCCGGGGCCGACGAGATCGACATGGTGATCGACCGGGGCGCCTTCCTCTCCGGCCGCTACCTGAAGGTCTACGAGGAGATCCTCGCCGTGAAGGCCGAGTGCGCGCGGCCCGACGGCCCCGACGCCCGCCTGAAGGTGATCTTCGAGACGGGCGAGCTGTCCACGTACGACAACATCCGCCGCGCCTCCTGGCTCGGCATGCTGGGCGGCGCCGACTTCATCAAGACGTCGACCGGCAAGGTCTCCACCAACGCCACGCCGGCGAACACCCTGCTGATGCTGGAGGCGGTGCGCGACTTCCGGGCGCAGACCGGCGTGCAGATCGGTGTGAAGCCGGCCGGCGGCATCCGCACCTCCAAGGACGCGATCAAGTTCCTGGTGCTGGTGAACGAGACCGCGGGCGAGGACTGGCTGGACAACCACTGGTTCCGGTTCGGCGCCTCCAGCCTGCTGAACGACCTGCTGATGCAGCGTCAGAAGCTCAGCACCGGCCGTTACTCCGGCCCCGATTACGTGACGGTGGACTGATCCCCATGGCATCTGCATTCGAATACGCGCCCGCGCCCGAGTCGCGCTCGGTCGTCGACATCGCGCCCTCGTACGGCCTGTTCATCGACGGCGAGTTCACCGACGCGGCCGACGGCAAGGTCTTCAAGACCGTCTCGCCGAGCAGCGAGGAGGTGCTCTCCGAGGTCGCGCGGGCCGGGGCGGCCGACGTGGACCGGGCGGTGAAGGCGGCCCGCAGGGCGTTCGAGAAGTGGTCGGCGCTGCCCGGCTCCGAGCGCGCCAAGTACCTCTTCCGGATCGCCCGGATCATCCAGGAGCGCAGCCGCGAGCTGGCCGTCCTGGAGACCCTCGACAACGGCAAGCCGATCAAGGAGACCCGCGACGCGGACCTCCCCCTGGTCGCGGCGCACTTCTTCTACTACGCGGGCTGGGCCGACAAGCTGGACCACGCCGGTTTCGGCGCCGACCCGCGCCCGCTCGGCGTCGCGGGCCAGGTCATCCCGTGGAACTTCCCGCTGCTGATGCTGGCCTGGAAGATCGCCCCGGCGCTCGCCACCGGCAACACGGTGGTCCTCAAGCCCGCCGAGACGACCCCGCTGTCCGCGCTGTTCTTCGCGGACATCTGCCGTCAGGCGGGCCTGCCCAAGGGCGTCGTGAACATCCTTCCCGGCTACGGGGACGCGGGCGCCGCCCTGGTCGCGCACGAGGACGTGAACAAGGTCGCGTTCACCGGCTCGACCGCGGTCGGCAAGGCCATCGCCCGCCAGGTCGCCGGCACGGACAAGCGGGTCACCCTCGAACTGGGCGGCAAGGGCGCCAACATCGTCTTCGACGACGCCCCGATCGACCAGGCCGTCGAGGGCATCGTCACCGGCATCTTCTTCAACCAGGGCCAGGTCTGCTGCGCCGGTTCGCGCCTGCTCGTGCAGGAGTCGATCCAGGACGAACTGCTGGACGCCCTGAAGAGGCGGCTGTCCACGCTCCGGCTCGGCGACCCGCTGGACAAGAACACCGACATCGGCGCGATCAACTCCGCGGAGCAGCTGGCCCGGATCACCGCGCTCGCCGAGACGGGCGAGGCGGAGGGCGCCGAACGCTGGACCGCGCCCTGCGAACTGCCCTCCGCGGGCTACTGGTTCGCCCCGACGCTCTTCACCGGCGTCACCCAGGCGCACACCATCGCCCGCGACGAGATCTTCGGCCCGGTGCTGTCGGTGCTGTCCTTCCGCACCCCCGACGAGGCGGTCGCCAAGGCCAACAACAGCCAGTACGGCCTCTCGGCCGGCATCTGGACGGAGAAGGGCTCCCGCATCCTCGCGGTGGCCAACAGGCTCCGGGCCGGCGTCGTCTGGGCCAACACGTTCAACAAGTTCGACCCGACCTCGCCCTTCGGCGGCTACAAGGAGTCGGGCTTCGGCCGCGAGGGCGGTCGTCACGGCCTGGAGGCGTACCTCGATGTCCGATAACCGTCTGAGCGTCTTCAAGACCTACAAGCTGTACGTCGGGGGCAAGTTCCCCCGTTCCGAGAGCGGCCGGGTGTACGAGGTGACCGACTCCAAGGGCAGGTGGCTGGCGAACGCCCCGCAGTCCTCCCGCAAGGACGCCCGCGACGCGGTCGTGGCCGCCCGCAAGGCGTTCGGCGGCTGGTCGGGCGCGACGGCGTACAACCGCGGCCAGGTCCTCTACCGCGTCGCGGAGATGCTGGAGGGCCGCAGGGACCAGTTCGTGCGGGAGGTCGCGGAGGCCGAGGGCCTGTCGAAGTCCAAGGCGGCGGCCGTCGTGGACGCGGCGGTCGACCGCTGGGTCTGGTACGCCGGCTGGACCGACAAGATCGGCCAGGTCGTGGGCGGGGCGAACCCGGTCGCGGGCCCGTTCTTCAACCTGTCCACACCCGAACCGACCGGGGTGGTCGCGGTCCTGGCCCCCCAGGAGTCGTCGTTCCTGGGCCTGGTCTCGGTGATCGCCCCGGTGATCGCGACCGGCAACACCGCGGTCGTCGTCGCCTCGGCGGACCGCCCGCTGCCCGCGCTCTCCCTGGGCGAGGTGTTCGCCACCTCCGACCTGCCGGGCGGCGTGGTGAACGTCCTGTCCGGCCGGACGGCGGAGATCGCGGCCCCGCTCGCGTCCCACCAGGACGTCAACGCCATCGACCTCACGGGCGCGGACGCCGGGCTCGCGAAGGAGCTGGAGATCGCGGCGGCGGACAACCTGAAGCGCGTCCTGCGCCCGCAGGACACGGACGGCGACGGCACCGCGGACTGGGTGGCCGCCCCCGGCATCCACCGCCTGACGGCCTTCCTGGAGACGAAGACGGTCTGGCACCCGACAGGCGCACTGGGCGTGTCGGGCTCCTCGTACTGAGGGGCCGCCGGGTGGCCTCCGGGCCACCGGCCGCCCCTCCCCCGTGCCGCCGGCCGGCCCGTGCGTTCCCCCTCGCCGCGGGTCGGCCCGTGCGGCCGGGCGGCGGCCCGCCCCTCCGGGACTCCCGGGCGGGGCGGGCCGCCGTCGTCTCAGCCGCCGTGCAGCGCCTGGGCCACCTGCCCCACCACGGGCAGGTCCTTGAGCGCGCCGCCGCTGGTCAGCGGGTCGGTCAGGACGGTCGTGGAGAGCGGCTTGAAGTCGGCGACCTGGGTCTCCACCCCGTTGTTCAGCGGGTCCGTGCCGGTCCTGGCCAGCGGGTCGAGCTGCAGATGCGTGACGGGGGCGATGCCGTGCTTCAGGGACGACCCGAGCGCCCCGGTCGCCGCACCCGTCGCCGCGTCGATGTCCGTGCCGAGGCCGGTGTCCTGCGCACCGACGGCCGGGGCGGGGGCCGGCGCCGCCTGGGCCGCCGCACCTCCCGCGCCGAGCGCGGCACCCACCGCGGTGACGGTCAGACCTGCCCTCAGCAGGGCGCGGCGCGGGGACTTGGAAAGTGCATGACGTGCCATGTGTTTCCCACCTGATCGAGACGATCGAGTAATCATCTGAGTGCGTAGAGTAGTTGAGATGTGATGCTGGATACCAACACGGGTACCGGGGGATCCCCTGCACGGGTGGATGCCTCACACTCGTGTCCTGTGAATTCCCAACCGATCCCGACCCGCGTGGTGCTCCTCGCGGGACCTTCCGGCTCCGGCAAGTCCTCCCTCGCCGCCCGCACCGACCTTCCGGTGCTGCGCCTGGACGACTTCTACAAGGAGGGCGACGACCCCACGCTGCCGCTCGTTTCCGGCAGTACGGACATCGACTGGGACTCCGCACAGTCCTGGGACGCGGACGGGGCGGTGGCCGCGATCGTCGAGCTGTGCCGCACGGGACGCACGGACGTCCCGGTCTACGACATCTCCACGAGTTCGCGGATCGACCGGGAGACCCTCCACATCGAGCGCACGCCGCTGTTCGTGGCCGAGGGGATCTTCGCCGCCGACATAGTCGCGCGGTGCCAGGAACTGGGCGTGCTCGCCGACGCGCTGTGCCTGCGCGGCCGCCCGACGACGACGTTCCGCCGCCGGCTGCTGCGGGACCTGCGCGAGGGCCGCAAGTCGGTGCCGTTCCTGCTGCGCCGCGGCTGGCGGCTGATGCGGGCCGAACGCCGGATCGTGGCCCGCCAGACGGCCCTGGGCGCGTACCCGTGCGGCAAGGAGGAGGCGCTGGGCCGCCTGGCAGCCGCCGCGGCGGGACGGTGTCGCCGCGCGTCCGTCTCGCGCGAAACGGCCTGACACCGGGCCCCCGCGGCCCCGACGCCCCGGCCCTCGGCCCCGTGGGCGCCCGGTCCGTGCGGGACCCGGGCCGCGAGGGTACCGGTACATGCCGACGGGGCCGGACAGGACCCCCCGGCCCGTCCGACCCCGCGACTTTTCCCCGTACTGCGCCGCCTCCCCCGAAGCGGCGCCCCCGTTGTCCCCCGTGGTTCCCCCCTCGGGCCCCCCGTGGTTTCCCCCTGCCTCAGGCCACCAGCTCGCCGAAGGACTCCTCCTGGTCACGGCCGAAGCTGAGGACCTCGTCCTCGCGCAGCCGGCGGAGCGACCGCCAGATGCTGGACTTCACCGTGCCGACACTGATGTCGAGGATGGACGCGATCTCCGGGTCGGTGCGGCCCTCGTAGTAACGCAGGACCAGCATCGTGCGCTGGAGTTCGGGCAGCCGCGCCAGCGCCTGCCAGAGCACGGCGCGCAGTTCCGTGCCGCGCATCGCGTCCGTGTCGCCCGCCGTCTCCGGCAGCTCCTCGGTCGGGTACTCGTTGAGCTTGCGCCTGCGCCAGGCGCTGATGTGCAGGTTCGTCATGGTGCGGCGCAGGTAGCCGCCGACCGCCGCCTTGTCGCTGATCCGGTCCCACGCCCGGTACGTCGAGAACAGGGCGCTCTGCAGCAGGTCCTCGGCCTCGAACCGGTCACCGGTCAGGTGGTAGGCGGTCGCGTACAGGGAGGCGCGGCGCTCCCGGACGTAGGCGGTGAACGCCGCTTCGGCGTTCTCGGCCTGCGCCGGGACCTTCCGCTCCCCCGTGCCCTCCCCGTACGCGTTGCCCCCGTTGTTCCCCCCGTTGCCCCCCACGGGCACGTCAACCACCGTCATGTACGACGTGTGCTGACGCCCGGCACCGCGAATGCACCCCCGCCCACCCGAAGCACCGGACTTCTCGGCACTCCGACCGACATCGTGCAGACGCGTGACAACTGCGCTTGCGGTGATGCTGTGAGTTGCGTTCATCTCGCGCCCCCCATCGGTGGAGTCCGTCCGTTCCTTGTGTCGAAGAGCTTGCCGGGGCAGTTTCATGGCCCTGTCCGCCGACTGTCACAGGCCTGTCACAGGGGACTTCGCCCCGCGCCGGAGGTGCGCCGTGGGTACGCCGGAGGCACGAGTGGGCCGTAACGGTCGAACTGGGGCTCCACCATGGGTCAGAATGACCAGCGTGCCTTTCCTGTTGCTGATCGAGGACGACGACGCCATCCGCACGGCCCTCGAACTCTCGCTGTCACGCCAGGGCCACCGTGTGGCCACTGCGGCGACGGGAGAGGACGGCCTGAAACTGCTGCGCGAGCAGCGGCCGGATCTGATCGTGCTGGACGTGATGCTGCCCGGCATCGACGGTTTCGAGGTGTGCCGGCGCATCCGGCGCACCGACCAGCTGCCGATCATCCTGCTGACCGCGCGCAGCGACGACATCGACGTCGTGGTCGGGCTGGAGTCCGGTGCGGACGACTACGTGGTGAAACCCGTGCAGGGCCGGGTGCTCGACGCCCGTATCCGCGCGGTGCTGCGCCGCGGCGAACGCGAGTCCACCGACTCCGCGTCCTTCGGGAACGTGGTGATCGACCGGTCCGCGATGACCGTGACCAAGAACGGGGAGGACCTCCAGCTCACGCCGACCGAGCTGCGCCTCCTGCTGGAGCTGAGCCGCCGGCCGGGCCAGGCCCTGTCGCGGCAGCAGCTGCTGCGGCTGGTCTGGGAGCACGACTACCTCGGTGACTCCCGGCTGGTGGACGCCTGTGTGCAGCGGCTGCGCGCCAAGGTGGAGGACGTGCCGTCCTCGCCGACCCTGATCCGTACCGTTCGCGGTGTGGGCTACCGGCTGGACTCGCCTCAGTGAGCGATGCCACCGCGCGGCGCCTGCTGACCGGGCTCCGCTGGACCAGTCTGCGCCTGCGTCTCGTCGTCGTGTTCGGGCTGGTCGCCCTGACCGCCGCGGTCTCCGCCTCGGGCATCGCGTACTGGCTGAACCGCGAGGCCGTGCTGACCCGCACCCAGGACGCCGCGCTCGGGGACTTCCGCCAGGAGATGCAGAACCGGGCGGCCGCGCTGCCGTTGCGCCCCACCAAGGACGACCTGCAGAACGCGGCCACGCAGATGGCGAACAGCTCGCCGGGCTACAGCGTGCTGCTGGTCGACGAGCGCGACGCCGGCAAGCCGATCGTCGGCAACTCCGACCTGGACACCTTCACGCTCGACAACGTGCCGCCGGCGTTGCAGAAGGCGGTGAACAAGAAGCAGTCGCTGGAGTCCGGCAACAAGTACGAGTACCACCTGTTCTGGCAGCGGACCAGCATCCGGGGCACCCCGTACCTGGTGGGCGGCACGAAGATCATCGGTGGCGGCCCGACCGGCTACATGCTGAAGTCCCTCGACCAGGAGCGGCAGGACCTCAACTCCCTCGCCTGGTCGCTGGGGATCGCCACCGGGCTCGCGCTGGTGGGTTCGGCGCTGCTCGCGCAGGCCGCGGCGACGACCGTGCTGCGCCCCGTGCAGCGGCTCGGCGACGCCGCCCGCAAGCTCGGCGAGGGCAAGCTCGACACCCGCCTCGTGGTGTCCGGCACGGACGAACTGGCCGATCTCTCCCGTACGTTCAACAAAACCGCGAGTTCGCTGGAGAAACGGGTCGCGGACATGAGCGCCCGGGAGGAGGCGAGCCGGCGGTTCGTCGCCGACATGTCGCACGAGCTGCGCACCCCGCTCACCGCGCTGACCGCCGTCACCGAGGTGCTGGAGGACGAGGCGGACGGCCTCGACCCGATGATCGCGCCCGCGGTGCACCTGGTGGTGAGCGAGACCCGGCGCCTCAACGACCTGGTGGAGAACCTGATGGAGGTGACCCGCTTCGACGCGGGCACGGCCCGGCTGGTCCTCGACACCGTCGACGTCGCCGACCAGGTCACCGCCTGCATCGACGCCCGCGCCTGGCTGGACGCGGTGGACCTGGACGCCGAGCGCGGCATGATGGTCCGCCTCGACCCGCGCCGCCTCGACGTGATCCTGGCGAATCTGATCGGCAACGCGCTCAAGCACGGCGGTTCGCCGGTACGGGTCGCGGTGCGGACCGAGGGCGACGAACTCGTCATCGAGGTCCGCGACCACGGCCCCGGCATCCCCGAGGACGTGCTGCCGCACGTCTTCGACCGGTTCTACAAGGCCAGCGCCTCGCGTCCGCGCTCCGACGGCAGCGGTCTCGGCCTGTCGATCGCCATGGAGAACGCGCACATCCACGGCGGCGACATCACGGCCTCGAACTCACCGGACGGCGACGGCGCGGTGTTCGTGCTTCGGCTGCCGCAGGACGCCGAGCGGCTCACCCGTTCCGACGGGGGGCACGGTGCCGGGATCCGGGACGAGGAGGGCGACGAGGCATGAGGAACAGCGAGAACCACCGGACACTCCGCCGGGCCGCGGCACTGACCGGCGCGGTGGCCGGGGCCGTGCTGCTCTCGGCCTGCGGGATCAGGACCACGTCGGTACCGGTGGACGCCGGGGCCGCGCCGTCCCAGGTGCCCTGCACGACGTCCGCGAAGAGCGTGGCGACGCAGGACCTGCGCGGCGTCCCCGTACAGGTCTATCTGGTCTGCTCCTCGCAGCTGGTCACGGTGGACCGTACGGTGCGGGCGACCGACGGGTCCGGGGCGGACCGGATCCGCATCGCGCAGGACCTCCTCGACGAGCTGCGGCAGAAGCCGCCCGCCGCCGAGCGGAAGGCCGGATACTCCACCACCGTCCCGGAGTCCCTGCGGATCGGCCCGGCCCGCGCCGGCGACCGGCCGGGCACGCTGCGGCTGACCGAGCAGCCGGAGGACCTGCAGTCCGAGGCACTGGCCCAGATCGTGTGCACGTACGCGGAGAACAAGTCGCTCGCCCCGGACAGCACGGTGATGCTGGCCGGCCCCGGGGAGTACGAGCCGCGCGGGTACCTGTGCACCTCGGAGATGAAGACCCGCCCCAAGGCGGTACCGAACCTGGGCGTGGGCCTGACGGCCGGCACGGGGGCCTGACAGCGGCCGGGGAACGGGGCCGCGGTACCGGGGCACACCCCGCGCCGGGGCACCCCGGACGGACCTCGTACCGCCCCCGAGCAGCCCGGAACGAGCCCCGGACCACCTCCGAGCCACCCTCCGAACGGGCCTCGGACCGTCCCCGAACCGCCCCCGAACCGGATTCCGGCTATGCGGAACCGATCCTGCCGTGCGGCGCGTCTTGGGGGACGTGCGTCAAGGTCTGGAAGGTTTGGACGGTCAAACCGTTATCCGTTTCCGCGGGGCCGGGGTATCTCTCCTCCTCGCGCATCTGCTGTTCGTCGGGTGGCTGACCCTGCGGCCGCTCGACGTGCCCTGGATGACTGCCTCGAATCTGCAACCCCTCGCCGGTATCAGAGCGGACCTGTCCCTCGGCCCCGTCGAGGCCACCCGCCGGATCGGCGAGGGACTGCTGCTGCTCGCCCCGCTCGGCGTGCTGCTGCCGATGGCCGGGGGCCGGCTGTTCGTCTCCCCGTGGGCCTCGCTGGCCCGCACCGTCGCCGCGGGCGCGCTGATCTCGCTGGGCATCGAGCTGGCGCAGACCGGCGTGCCCGGCCAGGTCGTCGACGTCGACTCGCTGCTCCTGAACACCGCCGGCGTGGCGTTCGCCCACCTGCTGGTGGTCCCCATGTGCCGGGCGCGGCTGCGCCGGAAGCATGAGCGGGTCGGAGTGCTGCGCCGGAAGCAGCAGCGGATCGGGGTACTGACCCGTCCCAGGGACGAGGCGGCTCAGGGGGCGACCCCGACGATTCCCAGGGTCGGGATCGCCCCGTAGAGCGACGCTTTGCCCCTGTTCGCCGGAGCACCATGGATGCACCGGGAGCACGACGGAGCTGCTCCCCGCAACGGTTCGCGAAGGAGCCCACCATGGCCGCACTTGCCCGCCCCACGGACGGACGCATGATCGGCGGAGTGTGCGCGGCGCTGGCACGGCGCTTCGGCACCTCCGCGGGGACCATGCGGATCATCTTCCTGGTCTCCTGCCTGCTGCCGGGACCGCAGTTCCTGCTCTACCTGGCGCTCTGGCTGCTCTTCCCGTCCGAGAAGACGTCGGCGGCCTCCGCCTGGTGACCCTGGTACGCGCATACGCCTGTGGGCGGACACCCGGTCCGGGTGTCCGCCCACAGGCGTATGCGCGTATGCGCCGCGGGTCAGCCGCCGAGCGGGAGGGTGCTGGTCGACAGGCCGTTGGCCGTCAGACCGTTGGCGTTCAGGCCGCCGCCCGCGGGCAGGCCGCCGAGCAGGCCCTTCGCCGTGCCGGTGGCTCCGCCGACGAGCTTCTGCTGGCCCTTGCCGAGGAGCGTGGTGGTGACGTCCTCGGCCGGCAGGGTCCGGGTCGCGGTGTCCAGCGCCGCACCGGCGACCGGCAGGACGGTGGTGGCGGCGGCTCCGCCCGGCAGCACGGCGGCGGAGGCGGTACCCGCGGCGGCAGCGGCGAAAGCGGCCCCGAGGGCGGCGACGCCGAGAGTCCTGGCAGCAGACTGCTTCATGTGAAATTCATCCTTGGGGAGAGGGATGTGGGCTCCGAAAATTAGCCAGCCCATCGCCTTCCCGCAAACATGGCGACACGCGGAAAAAGACGACCGGCGGCCGGGAAATCATTGCCCCGGCCGCCGGTCGTCAAGGCACCGATCAGTCGGTGGAGGCGGAAGAAACGCTGGTCGCAGCGGTCTGCTCGAAGAGCCACTCGGACTTCAGCTCGGCGTACCCGGGCTTGATCACCTCGTTGATCATCGCCAGACGTTCATCGAAAGGAATGAATGCCGACTTCATCGCATTGACGGTGAACCACTGCATGTCGTCGAGCGTGTATCCGAAAGTCTCGGTCAGCTTCTCGAATTCATTGCTCATGGTCGTACCGCTCATCAACCGGTTGTCCGTGTTGACGGTGGCCCGGAAATGCAGCTTCCGCAGCAGCCCGATGGGGTGCTCGGCGTACGAGGCGGCGGCACCGGTCTGCAGGTTGGAGGTCGGGCACAGCTCCAGCGGGATGCGCTTGTCCCGTACGTAGGAGGCGAGGCGGCCGAGCTTCACGCCGTCGTCGGTGACCTCGATGTCGTCGATGATGCGGACACCGTGGCCGAGCCGGTCCGCGCCGCACCACTGGAGGGCCTGCCAGATCGACGGCAGACCGAACGCCTCGCCCGCGTGGATGGTGAAGTGGTTGTTCTCGCGCTTGAGGTACTCGAAGGCGTCGAGGTGGCGGGTGGGAGGGAAGCCCGCCTCCGCGCCCGCGATGTCGAAGCCGACGACGCCCTGGTCGCGGTGGCGGTTGGCGAGCTCGGCGATCTCCAGGGAGCGGGCGGCGTGCCGCATCGCGGTCAGGAGCGCGCCCATCCGGATGCGGTTGCCGTCCTCGCGGGCCCTGCGCTCGCCCTCGCGGAAGCCCTCGTTGACCGCCTCGACGACCTCTTCGAGGCTCAGCCCGGCCTCCAGGTGCTGCTCGGGGGCGTACCGCACCTCGGCGTAGACGACCCCGTCGGCGGCGAGGTCCTCGGCGCACTCGGCGGCCACCCGGAACAGCGCCTCACGGGTCTGCATGACGGCGCAGGTGTGGGCGAACGTCTCCAGGTAGCGCTCCAGCGACCCGGAGTCGGCCGCCTCGCGGAACCAGATGCCGAGCTTGTCGGGCTCGGTCTCGGGAAGTCCGTCGTAGCCGCTCGCGCGGGCGAGGTCGACGATCGTTCCCGGGCGCAGACCACCGTCGAGATGGTCGTGGAGAAGGACCTTGGGGGCACGCCGGATCTGATCCTGGCCGGGCACGTGAAGGGTCGGGCTCATCATCTGCGCACTCTAGCCCCTACGCGCGTAGATGTCGCTTGTCGATACGTAACAGTGACCGCGAATACGGGTGGAGTACACCCGCCCTTCTGACACTGTTCTGCCATGGCACAGCGCGCACTCCCCCTGCCTGCTGCGAGGCTGGGACGGGCCGTCAGGACGGCCGGAGCACCAACAGCGGTCAGCGGCGTGGTTCTGCTGCTCCCGGACGGCGAGGCCGACTCGTATCGCCGCCCTTCCCCTGTCTCCTACGCACTCCAACTCCCCCTGGCCCGGTCCCTGGCCCGCGCGGGCCGCGAGGACGGGCTCGTCACGCACGTGGTGCGGTACCGCTGCCACGGCTGGAACGCGACGGCCGCCCACCTCGCGGCGGACGCCGAGTGGGCGGTGGACGAGGTCGTACGACGGTACGGCGACGTCCCCGTCTGCCTGGCCGGCCACGGCATGGGCGGCCGGGCGGCCCTCCGGGCGGGCGGCCACCCGGCGGTCAACTCCGTCCTCGCGATGGCCCCCTGGCTGCCGGAGGACGAAACCGACCACCCCGAACCGGTGAAACACCTGCTCGGCCGCCAGGTCCTCCTCGTCCACGGCACCAACGACGCCCGCACGGACCCCGAACTCTCCTTCCGCCTGGCCGAACGCGCCAAGAAGACCAACCGCGACACCTGCCGCTTCGAGGTCCACTCGGACGGCCACTCCCTCCGCCAGCACCGATCCGAAGTCTCCGCCCTGGCAACCGACTTCATCCGCGGCTCCCTCTTCGACCACCCCTACGCCCGCCCGGTGGCCGACGCCTTGGCGGCCCCGCCGCCACTGGGGCTGCGGATGCCGTTGGCGGCGGGGTTCGGGAAGTCCTTGCGGAACTGAGGAGTTGAGGAGTTGAGAAAATGACTCAGGACGCCCGTGTCGCGCGGATGCCACCTGCCCACGCGAACGGGGCAGGCCTTATGGCCGTTATGCCGGAACCTTTGGAGGTGAGCGAAATCGGCACCTGGGCGCGGTGACGTCGCAGGTCACGAACTGTGATCCCTGCGTGGGCGGGGGTGGTCCCTCTCGGCGCTTGCGGCCCTGGAGGTCTTCACCGTGGTCCCCGCGTGGGCGGGGGTGGTCCCGCGATGGCCTTGGCCACCTGCCGCATCTGCTTGTGGTCCCCGCGCGTGCGGGGGTGACCCTGCACAGGCCACCGTTCGTCGCCCCGGTGACGGCCTGCGTCAAAGCACGCTGGTGTTATCGGCGTACCGGCTCACATGGTCGGAAGTGCCGACGGCCAGGTACAGGACCACGAGGAACAGCCGCTGCACCGCCGTTCGTATGCTTGTCCACAGGCGGTGGCGGCATCCCCGAACCTCGGGCCTCGAACGGTCCCACGCGCCAAGCGCCAAGCGCTGCGGAACTGGGGGACAGACATGCGGAAGAGACGCCCTCTCTCGGCGATCTGCTACTTCCTGATGGGCAGTGCGTGCCTGCTGGTCGCCGTGGCGATGGCGACGGGCGTGCGCAACGTGACCGGCCTGATCCCGATCGTGGTCCTGGGTGTACCGGGTGTGATGCTGACGTTCCGCGCGCCGATGTTCAGCGTCTCCTATGGGTCGACCGGGGTGAGGTACTCCGGGATGTTCGGGACGCGCTCCCACGCGTGGGCGGACGTCCTGGAGGTGCGGGTGGCCGTTCTGTCGGGCAGCGTCTACCAGTCCGACGTCCCGGAGCTGGTACTGGCCTCCGGCGGGACGGACCAGCTGCTGATGATGGGGGGCCACAGCTGGGGCCGGGCCCGGAATCGGCGGGTCGTGCGGCTTGTGGCCCAGCTGGAGGCGGCGCGCGTGGCCGCGTCCTGACGCCGGTCGCTTCCACCGGCGGCGCGCGGTACCGGCAGTTTCCCGATACCGGTTTCCCAGCGGGCTGCTCGGGACGCGGACGTTGAGCCATAGTGGGCTCGGGCACGAATGCCACAGCAGCGGTTGCCGGGCCGGGTTCGGCGGCAGATTTCGACCTCGGCGGCATCTGCCGCGCCGAGGTGATGGCTGTCGCGCTTCGGCATACGGTCCAGTGATCCCCGCGTGTGCGGGAGTGGTCCAGTGAAGGACTTCGTGAAAGGCCTGATGCCTGGATGGTCCCTGCGTGAGCGGGGGTGGTCCCTCGGGACACTTGTTGGCCAGGAAACAGCCGTCGGTGATCCCTGCGCGTGCAGGGGTGGTCCGCCGTCGAGGCCGATCCGGACCGCGTAGAGGTCGTGGTCCCCGCGCGTGCGGGGGTGGTCCGCCGTAGAAGCGCGCGTTGCCGTCGGCGTTGGCATGTTCCCTGCGTGGGCGGGGGTGGTCCGAGCCGTGAGAAGTACGGGCCGGTCATGGTGCCGTGTTCCCCGCGCGGGCGGGGGTGATGTCGGTGCCAGGGTCGCGCCGGGTCTGCTCTGCTCGATCCAGGCGTCCGGGACGGCCGCTCACGAACGCGGACCGTGATGCCGGGCCCGGCCGCAACGAGTCCGCCGTATGCACTCAACTGGCCTTGCATCAAAGGCTGTTGACATTGGGAACATCTCGCCGGCGGACCTCCCGCCACACCCGGGCGAGTTGGACCGCGACCAGACATGGCGCATGTCGACAAGCGGCACACACGCAGGTGTGGCCGAGGAGTGCGCGGTACGCCTTGTCGCCACCCGATCGGGCGGACTTCATCGTAATGATCACTGTTCGTAGCCTTTCCAGCAGACAGGGCAGCAGCGGGGAAACCACAGAGCCGAGGTTCCGTGGGCATCCACCGGGCGGGGCCCGAGGTCACGGGCCGTTCCGTTGACCAGCGCGACGGAGCACCAGACACAGTGGGTGCCGCGTTGCTGCGCGCCGGACAGGAGTGCCGGATCGGGCAGGCCGATCTCAGCAGTGGGCATCGTCGGCTCCAGTACTGACGAAGGAATCGCAGCCGCAGGAGATACTCGGCCGCGACCGAACCTGCCCTGACAGGGCAACGGCCCTGGCCTGCACGGGGTATCGGACCACAGCGCCACAGCACCAACGAGCGGCGTTGTGGAGACAGGTGTTGCGCCCCTGCCCCTCGACGAGCGTGGGGGTGGCCATGAGGCCCTCCTCTACCTGCATGATGCGGACAGACAGAGCTTGAGGCCTGGGCCGAACCGCAACTGCTACTGCTTGTAGCAGTTGGTTCAGACAGCCCCGATCCAGTGCGCGAAGTACGACAGGGCCTCCACGTCGGCGCGATGAAAACGCCGCAGGCTGCCGGCCACTTCACGCGCCCACGGGTGCTCGCGTGTGTGCTGCGGAGCTGCTGCCCGCGCTGCTTTGAGACTCCCGAACGCGTCGGCTTGAAGCCCGGCCCACTCCTGCGCACGGGCCAGCTCGATGTAGAAACCGCTGCGACGCTCGGCCGGCAGGCCGACAGGGGGCGTCCACTCCGTCGCTACGCGCAGAGCGCGGTCGACGTGGTCGCGGCCGAGGCCGACAGCGACGGACACCTCATGGATTCGGACCGAGTCGGGGCCGAACGCAGTGCCCAGATAGATGCCCTCGCGCGCGACCTGATCACCGAGCTGCCGGGCGTGCTCCAGGTGGGTGTCGGCGGCATCTGCGTTTCCGTCGCGTCCGGCGATGACGGCGGCCCGCATGTGGAGGGCACCGCGGGAAGCCGCTTCCGACCGGGACGACGGCGCGGGCGCCACGTCGATCGCCTGCTCCAGTGCAGCAAGGCCGGCGGCGTGGGACCGGGCCGTGAAGAAGACCTCGGTCCGTACGTATGCCGTGGCAGCCTGAACGAGAGGGTCCTCCGTACGGTCGGCTGCCCAGCGCATCAGGTCGATCAGCCGGGCAGAAAGGTCACGTGCCCCGTACTTGAAGGCAATCGCGTCACCGACGCGGGCGGCAGCGGCCAGCATCCGGGCAGCGGTCCGCTGTTCGGCGCCACGTGCGGTGTGGACGTACCGGATGGCGTCGTCCAACAGGCTGGGGATCTCCGCGGCGATCCGCCCGTACTGGGCGCCGAGCCTCCAAACCACTGCTGTACTGATCGCGTCCGCCAGCTCGTCCGGCGTACGGGTCGGAGAGCCTTGTGGGATGTCGTACCCGGCGATCGTGGCCGACAGTTCCGGGAGGGCTTGGTGAACCCGCCGTTCAGTGCCCACATAGCCCGTGCGCAGTTGGGTGGCATCCACCGCGAGAGCGGCGGCGATCGCTTCGATCACCTCGTCGCTCGGCCGCCGCGCACCACGCTCGACGGCGCGGATGGTGGCGTAGGAGACGTGCGCGGCCGAGGCCAGACCGGTCTGGGTGAGGCGGCGCGCGCGTCGGCACGCGGCAATTCGCTCACCGACCTCGCGCGGGGAGTCGGCGGACATGCTCCGACCGTACCCACGCCGTCACGGTGTGGGTACGGAACCGGCTATTCGCCGACGATGCCGATCAGGTCCATGAGCGAATCGATCACCCAGTCCGCAGTCTCCCGGACTTGGGGATCGTCTGCCCACAAGTGTCCCCAGGGGCCACGGCGGAGGTGCGCCGCGCGAAGCCCTGCCCGTGCGGCCGGGACGGTGTCGTTCATGGGGTGGTCACCGACGTAGACGGTGTCCTGCGCCGGGGCGTGGGAGGCATCGAGAACCCTCGCGAAGAACTCGGGCGACGGCTTGGCGCAGCCCCACTCCCCGGAGGTGGCGATGAAGTCGGCCGGCAGATCCATGCCGCGCAGCAGGTCCCCGGCACGAATCGTCTGGTTGCCCGCGACGACGACCCGGGCCCCAGCTTCCCGCAGCGCGGTGAGTGCGGGGCGCACGTCCTCGTACAGGTCGGATTCGTCGAGGCGCTCGCCACGGCCGGCAGCCTCGCGCGCGGCGTACTCGGCCGCAATGTCAATACCGGGGCGCAGGAGGCGGAGGGCTTCCGCGTTGTCGAGGCCCTGTGCGGTGACGGCGCCGACGAGCGCGGACAAGGTGTGTCCGGGTACGCCCAGCCAATCCGCCCAGGAGGCCCAGTAGCGGTCGTCGCGAACGAGGGTCTCACCGATGTCGAACACGATCGTCTTCACCTGGTGAGCTTACGGGCAGGGCCAGCAGCCAGGACTGGCAAGCCGCATGCGTGCCGTACAGCCCGAGGTACCGACCAGATCGACGTCGTCGGTGAACAACTCCCGCCAAATTCCACCGGCGCGGACGACCTGGTTCCCCGCGACGCCGAGCCACGGCCCACCACCTCGAAGCTGTACAAGAGCCGAGCGGACATCGGGGTACAGGCCGACCTCGCCGAAGCGCTCCGCCCGCCCGGCAAGTCGCCGCAGAAATGCCCCGGCAGGCGGTGGGAAGGCGCCAGTTGCCGGGAAGCAGCTGGACCAGGCGGCTACGGGCGTTGGTGTTGTCGGTCCGTCAACATGTGGCCATCCAATCGCGACACAAGCCCAAGCCTCCTCCTTGCGGACCAAGTCCAGTCATGAGGAAGAGCCTTGAGGTGAAGACGGTCTGAGATAATCACTCTGTGCAGGCCCCCTACCCACCACTTAGAAGAAATACCGCTTATGGGCGTCATGTCGGAATCTTTGGAAGTAAGTAAAACTGGCACCCTGCCGCGATAAAGCAGCAGGTCACGAACTATGGTCCCCGCGCGTGCGGGGGTGGTCCCCCCGAACTGACCCCGAACGCTTCCGCGTCGCCATGGTCCCCGCGCGTGCGGGGGTGGTCCCGCCGTGCTGGTCGGGCCGACGCCCACGTTGTAATGGTCCCCGCGCGTGCGGGGGTGGTCCCGACGGGCGCGCCCTCGCGGTGGCCCGGCAGATATGGTCCCCGCGCGTGCGGGGGTGGTCCCTCCATGGACTGGGACCGCCGGCACCGCGGCGTATGGTCCCCGCGCGTGCGGGGGTGGTCCCCACTGGACCATCCACGAGGCGGGGAACGCCGAATGGTCCCCGCGCGTGCGGGGGTGGTCCCTACCAGAATCCGGGCCCCTGCGACCGCTACCCATGGTCCCCGCGCGTGCGGGGGTGGTCCCGCGCTCAACCTCGGCGCGCAGCAGATCCGCCGATGGTCCCCGCGCGTGCGGGGGTGGTCCCGAACGGGCAAGCCTGTCCGCGCTGATCGCAATGTGGTCCCCGCGCGTGCGGGGGTGGTCCCGATGACCGGGCTCTGGGTTCTTTTCGTTGACCGTGGTCCCCGCGCGTGCGGGGGTGGTCCCATGGTGACGGCCGACGGCGAGGACCACCACCGGTGGTCCCCGCGCGTGCGGGAGTGGTTCCCGGCGGGCGCACTTCGAGCGCCGCCAGGCGGAGTGGTCCCCGCGCGTGTGGGGGTGGTCCCGCGGTCTCGCTGGCTCCGGAGCCGAGGATGCCGTGGTCCCCGCGCGTGCGGGGGTGGTCCGTCGCCGAACTCCTCGGGTACACCCGTACCTCGGTGGCCCCAGCGACGGCACCAAGACCGTCATCCGGCTGACGTGGTCCCCCGCGCGTGCGGGGGTGGCCCCTTCGAATACCTCCAGGTCACCGGAGTGACCCGGTGGTCCCCGGGGCGGTGGTGGAAGTTCCGTGGTCCCCGCGCGTGTGGGGGTGGTCCCGGGTTCGGCGAAATGTCTTCGAGCTTGATCTTGATGTCGTGCAGTCCCCGCGCACGCGGGGTGCTGGTTGGTGTTGTCAGTCCGGCAGCAGGTGGCCGCGGCGGGACAGGAGGAAGTGTTTGAAGGCGGCCACCGGTGGGGTGTCGGGGTGGCCGTCGAGCCAGGCGACGCCGATTTCGCGGGCGGCCCTCGGGGCCGTGACCGTCAGTTCGACGACTCCGGGGCGGGCCACCGCCGGAGGGGGGAGGAGGGCCACGCCCAGGCCGGCGGCGACCAGGCCGCGGAGGGTTTCCGCCTCCTCGCCCTCGAAGGCCACCCGGGGAGTGAAGCCCGCCTCGGCGCACAGGTCGTCGGTGATCCGGCGCAGGCCGTAGCCCGGTTCCAGGGTGACGAACTTTTCGTCGGCGGCCTCCGCGAGGCGGATGCGGCGGCGGCCGGCGAGGCGGTGGTCCTCGGGGACGACCAGGCGCAGGCGTTGTTCGTCCAGGCGGCGGGCGACCAGGTCGGGGGCGTCCGGGACCGGGGAGGTGAGGCAGAGGTCGAGGCCGCCGGCCCGGAGGCGTTCGAGCATCGCCTCGCCGTAGTTCTGCACGAGCTGGAAGCGGACCCGGGGGTGGTCGGCGCGGAAGGCGCGGATGAGGGCGGGGACGGTCTCCGAGCCCATGGTGTGCAGGAAGCCGAAGGCGACCTTGCCGGTGGCCGGGTCGGCGTCGGCCCGTACCGAGTCGGCGGCCTTCTCCACCTCGGCCAGGGCCCGCTCGGCGGAGCCGAGGAAGGTGCGGCCCGCCGGGGTGAGCGAGACCGTACGGCCCTTGCGGGCGAACAGGGCGACGCCCAGGTCCTGTTCGAGCCTGACCATCGCCCGCGACAGCGTCGACTGCGGGACGCCGAGCTCCTGCGCGGCGCGTGTGACGTGTTCGTGGCGGGCCACCGCCTCGAAGTGGGCCAGCCTCGGCGCGAGCACGGCGCGGATGTCTTCTTCGTAACTACCCGGTGACAGCCGAGGCTGTGAGCTGCGTTCATGCACCATGGGATTGATTATCGCCAATTTGTGCATTGGACGCATGAAATGGAGAGGTCTACTTTCGAAGCATGCCTCCCGCCAGTACCGGGGCGTCCACGCTCGTCGTGGCCGCCTCGTCCCAGCCGTCCCCCGTCGCCGACTCCCCCGCGCCCGCCGCCGCCGCGACGGACCGCCTCGAACCCGGCCGCCCCGGCTACCGCCGGATGAGCTTCGCGCTCTTCGCCGCAGGCGTCGCGACCTTCGCGCTCCTCTACTCCACCCAGGCCCTGCTGCCCGCCGTCTCCGCCTCCCTCGGCGCCACGGCCGGCCAGGCCAGCTGGACGGTCTCCGCCGCGACGGGCGCGCTGGCGCTGTGCGTACTGCCGATGAGCGCGCTCTCCGAGCGGTTCGGGCGGCGGCAGATGATGACCGCGTCGCTGACGGTCGCCGTACTGGTCGGGCTGCTCGTGCCCTTCGCCCCCTCGCTGGGCTGGCTGATCGCGCTGCGCGCCGTCCAGGGCGCGGCACTGGCCGGACTGCCCGCCTCCGCGATGGCGTACCTGGCGGAGGAGGTACGGCCGAAGGCGCTGGTCGCCGCGATCGGACTGTTCGTGGCCGGCAACAGCATCGGCGGCATGAGCGGCCGCATCGTCACCGGCTGGATCGCCCAGCTGTGGGGCTGGCGGGCGGCGCTCGGCGCGGTCGGGCTGATGGCCCTGGCCTGCGCGGTCGTCTTCCACTTCATGATCCCCAAGGCCCGGAACTTCACCCCCGGGACGCTGAACCCGAAGGCCCTCGCCAGGACCGTGGGCGACCACCTCTCCGACCCGCTGCTGCGTCGGCTGTACGCGATCGGCGCGCTGTTCATGACCGTGTTCGGCGCGGTCTACACGGTGATCGGCTACCGCTTGGTGGAGGCGCCGTTCAACCTTCCGCAGGGCGTCGTCGGCTCGATCTTCCTGGTCTACCTCGTCGGTACGGTCTCCTCCGCCGCGGCCGGCAAGCTGGTCGCCCGGCTCGGCCGCCGGGGCGCGCTGTACCTGGCCGTCTCCACCACCGCCGCCGGGCTGCTCCTCTCCCTCTCCGACCGGCTGGCCGCCGTGCTCCTCGGCCTGGTCCTGATCACGGCCGGCTTCTTCGCCGGGCACGCGGTCGCCTCCTCGTCCGTGAGCCGTACGGCAACCAAGGGCCGCGCCCAGGCGTCGGCGCTCTACCAGTCCGCGTACTACCTGGGCTCCAGCGCGGGCGGCACGCTCGGCGCGGTCGCCTTCCACTCGGGCGGCTGGACCGGGACCGTGGCGCTGGGCCTGTTCGCGGTGCTCGGCGTCGTGTCGATCACCCTGTACGGCTCGCGGGCCGCCCGCGCCGAACGGCTCCGGACCTCGCCGGTGGCGGCCGTACGGGCCTGAAGCCCGGCCCGCCCCGGCCCGTCCCCGGTCCGGCCCGCCCCCGATCCGGCCTCCGGCACCCGCCCGGGGGCGGAACCCGGCGCCCGGTACCCGTGCAGAACTGAGACATCCGGCGCACAACCATCGACTCCCCGACGCGCGTCTAGCAGGCGGAAACACCTCACGGCGCGCGAAGGGGAGTTGGCGTAATGGGAGTCGCGGGGAACATACGGGGAATACGGCTGCGGCGCGGCATCGCGCTGACGGTCGCGGGGCTGGCCTCGGTGCCCGCCCTGGTCATCGGTACCGGCGGGTCGGCGCAGGCGGCGTCCTGCACGAAGTCCACCGGGCCGTACCAGAAGCAGGTCGAGAAGTATCTGCACCTGCCGGTCGACGGCAAGCAGTCGTCCGCCGACTGCAAGGCGATCCGGTCGTTCCAGAGCACGTACGGGGTCACCCCCACCATCGGGTACGCCGGGCCGGTCACCTGGCGCACGATGAAGACGCTCACCGCCCAGAAGGCGGCCGGCAAGAACCCGAACAAGGACAAGAAGTGCCCCACCAACAAGGGGCGCATCGCGTGCGTCGACCTGACCCGGCAGCTGAGCTGGATCCAGGACGGCAGCAAGCTGAAGTTCGGCCCCGTGCCGGTGCGGACCGGACGCAACGGGTACGAGACCCGCACCGGGTCGAAGAAGATCTACTGGCGGAACATCGACCACGTCTCCTCGATCTACCACGTGGCCATGCCGTACGCGCAGTTCTTCGACGGCGGGCAGGCGTTCCACTCGGTGGGCGTGAAGATGTGGAACCCGCCGGGGTCGCACGGCTGCGTCAACATGCGGTCCGCCGACGCGAAGTCGTACTGGAAGCTGCTGAGGAACGGCGACGACGTCCACGTGTACGGGCGCAAGCCCGGCACCTGATCCGGCCCGGCCGCCCGGGCCCGGCACCTGGTCCGGGAGCCGGTCGGAACCCGTTCCGGGCCTGCTCCGGGTCCGGTCCGGGCCTGATCGGCGCTCGGCCGGAACTCGCCCCGAACGCGACTGGAACACGGCTGCGGCAGGAGCGGCTTCGGCGCTTTCCACCCCTGTTGTCAGTGGCCTGCTGTAGCTTCCGAAGTGCTGAAGTGGGCGGTGTCACAGCACAACAGGGGTGGAACGATGGGTGATCTGACGGCGACGACGGACATCGACAGCCGTCTGGAGGGGCATCGGGTCGAGCTGACCGGCTACTGCTACCGGATGCTCGGCTCGGCCTTCGAGGCGGAGGACGCCGTGCAGGACACGCTGGTGCGTGCCTGGCGGAACTTCGAGAAGTTCGAAGGGCGTTCCTCGTTGCGGTCCTGGTTGTACCGCATCGCCACCAACGTCTGCCTGGACATGCTGAACGCGGGCAACAAGCGGGCCCGTCCCGTCGACCTGACGGGGCCGACGCCGCTCGCCCAGGCGGCGCTCAACCCGCTGCCGGAGAACACCTGGCTGGAGCCGATGCCGGACGGCCGCGTCCTGCCGACGGTGGCCGACCCCGCGGAGGCCGCCGTGGCGCGGGAGTCGGTGCGGCTGGCGTTCGTCGCCGCGCTCCAGCACCTGCCGCCCAAGCAGCGGGCCGTGCTGATCCTGCGCGAGGTGCTGGCCTGGAAGGCGAGCGAGGTCGCCGAGCTGCTGGACACCTCGGTCGCCTCCGTCAACAGCGCCCTCCAGCGGGCGCGGGCCACCCTCACGGAGCACGAGGGGAAGCCCGCGGACACCGCGAATCCGCTCGACGAGGAGCAGCGCAAGCTCCTGGAGCGGTACGTGGCGGCCTTCGAGGGGTACGACATGGCGGCGCTGACCGCGCTGCTCCACGAGGACGCCGTGATGACCATGCCGCCGTTCGACCTCTGGCTCCAGGGGCACGACGACATCACCGGCTTCATGCTCTCCATCGGCGCGAGCTGCGCGGGCTCCCGCCTGGTGCCGACGTTCGCCAACGGCACCCCGGCGTTCGCCCACTACAAGCCGAACCCGGAAGGCCCCGGGTTCGTGCCGTGGGCGGTGCAGGTCATCGACATCTCGGACGGCGCCATCACCGGGATGCACTGCTTCCTGGACACGCCGCGCTGGTTCCCGCTCTTCGGACTGCCGGACCACCTCGACGACGACGCGACGGAGTGAGGCCGGGCCGGTGAGACGCGGAATACGGAACGGGCTGGTGGCCGGCTGGGTGGTGCTGGCGGCCGGTGGCTGGGGCGTGGCCCAGTGGATGGGCGAGCCCTCCGCCACCGGCGGCCCGGCCCCGGTGGCAACGCCGTCCTCCGGGGCGGAGCCGGGACCGCAGCCCGAGTCCGACTGCGGGGACTTCGTGGCGGCACCTCCCGGCCCCAGCGCCTCCCCGAACTCGTCCGCCACGCTGACGAAGGTCCCGGCCGACGGAAAGATCTCCATCGGTACGACGTTCTGCGACTCGGTCCGGACCACGTCGTCCGGGGACGAGGAGGACTGAGCGGGACAGGAACGGGCGCGGGGCGAGGACGGGGGCAGGAACGGTAGCGGGAGCGGGCGTGGCTTCGGTGCGGGCGAGGTGGGGGTGAGGTGTCGGCGGCGTGCTCGGGCGGTCGGGTCGTGGGCTTCCCGGTCGGCCCCGGTCCTGCCCGGCCGTCGGCCCCGGCCCGCACCTCGTGTCCGCCGTCTACCTCGTGTCCGGCCCGCCCGCCGGGCCCGTAACGCCCGTCACGCCCGTCACGCCCGTCACGCCCACCACACCCGTAACACCTGTCCCGCCTGCCGGACCCGTCGTGTCTGCCGCACCCGTCACGTCGGCGATGCTCATCACATCGGCCAGTCCCACCAGGTCCAGCAGGCTCCGCAGTTCCGGGGACGCGTTGCGCAGCCGTAGCCTCCGGCCGCCCGCCCGGCGGGCCACGAGCACCAGTCGGGCTATCGCCTCGACCAGTGCCAGGTCCGGCCGCACGACCCCGCCCACATCGCAGTCCACCCCGGCCTCCGGGTCGTGGGCGGCGCCGTCGGGGCCGTGCAGCAGCGCCTCCAGCCCGGCACAGATTCCCGGCACCGCGTCCCTGGTGACGCGGCCGGTGACGACGAGAACGATCGGGGTCATGGCTTCCACATCAGGGGAGACCGGCGCGGCGGCCGAAACTCATCGCTGCCCGGTCCGGCACTTCCCTCGGCCGCCGCGTACCCCCGGCGGCCTCCCGGCGTCCCTCTGCCGCACCACACCACCCGGAACCGGGATGTTCCGGGCTGCTCCGGGCCGTCCCGGGCCGCCCCGAGCTGTTCCGGGCCGTCCCGAAGCACCTCCGGAGCGATGATCTTTCGTCAACTCCGTTGATCTGTGCGATTTCTGTGAACCCGTCTGCCCAATTCCCCCTCTAGGTACGTGAACCGGCCGGCACCGGCGTCGCCGTCGCGCCGGCTGACCAGTGGCCCTCGGGGCCGCCTGATTCTCCAGGGGGAGAGTTGCGCAAACACGTGAAAAACGCGTGTGTTTCGACCGTCGCCGTGGCAGCCGCCGTGGCGCTCGCGGCCGGGATGACCAGCCCGGCCGTCGCACAGCCCGACACCGCCCGGCCGACCGGCACCAAGTCCTCGGCCCAGCACCGGCTGACGCTGATCACCGGTGACCTCGTCACGGTGGACGCCAAGGGCCGGGTCGTCGGTTTCCGCGCCGCGAAGGGCCGCGAGCACATACCCGTGCAGCGCCAGATACGCGACGGGCACACCCTGCTCGTCCCGGCCGACGCACACCGGCTGATCAGCTCCGGGAAGCTGGACCGCCGACTGTTCGACATCACCGAGCTGAGCCGGGCGGAGAACCGCCGGGCCCAGAAGTCGGGCCTGAAGCTGATCGTCTCCTACCGGGGCGCGAAGGCCGCCACCGCGAAGGCCGAGGTCCGCGACGCCGGTTCCACCCGGGTCGCCCGGACCCTGAAGACGCTGAACGCCGAGTCGGTGATCACCCCGCAGCGCGACGCCGGGGACATCTGGCAGGCGCTGACCAGCAAGACCTCGCGCAGCACCCAGCTCACCACCGCCGCCGGGATCGACCGGGTCTGGCTGGACGGCGTGCGCAGGGCGAGCCTCGACAAGAGCGTCCCGCAGATCGGCACCCCGGCCGCGTGGAAGGCCGGTTACACCGGCAAGGGCGTCAAGATCGCCGTCCTGGACACCGGAGTGGACGCCACCCACCCCGACCTCAAGGGCCAGATCCTCGACACGAAGAACTTCACCTCCTCCCCCGACGCCAAGGACCGGGTCGGCCACGGCACCCACGTCTCGTCGATCGCGGCCGGTACGGGTGCCAAGTCGGGCGGCAAGTTCAAGGGCGTGGCCCCGGACGCCAAGCTCCTCGAGGGCAAGGTCCTCGACGACGACGGCTTCGGCGACGACTCCGGCATCCTGGCCGGGATGGAGTGGGCGGTCGCGCAGGGCGCCGACGTCATCAACCTGAGCCTCGGCGGCGGCGACACCCCCGAGGTCGACCCGCTGGAAGCCGCGGTCAACAAGCTGTCGGCCGACAAGGGCGTCCTGTTCGCCATCGCGGCGGGCAACTCGGGCTCCGGCGCCGGAACCGTCGACTCCCCCGGCAGCGCGGAGGCCGCGCTGACCGTCGGCGCCGTCGACGACAAGGACGAGCTGGCGGAATTCTCCAGTCGCGGCCCGCGCATCGGCGACAGCGCGATCAAGCCCGACGTCACCGCCCCCGGCGTGGACATCACGGCCGCCGCCGCCCCCGGCTCCGCCATCGACCAGGAGGTCGGACAGAACCCGCCGGGCTACCTGACGATCTCCGGAACGTCGATGGCGACCCCGCACGTCGCGGGCGCCGCCGCGCTCCTCAAGCAGCAGCACCCGGAGTGGAAGTACGCCGAGCTCAAGGGCGCGCTCACCGCCTCGACGAAGCCGGGCGCGTACACCCCGTTCGAGCAGGGCACGGGCCGGATCGCCGTCGACCGGGCGATCGCCCAGACCGTCGTCGCCGAGCCGGTCTCGCTGAGCTTCGGCCTCCAGCAGTGGCCGCACACCGACGACACCCCGGTCACCAAGAAGCTGACGTACCGCAACCTCGGCGCCAGTGACGTCACCCTCGACCTCACGACCGAGGCGACCGGGCCGAAGGGCGAGCCCGCCCCGGCCGGCTTCTTCACCCTCGGCGCCGACAAGGTCACCGTCCCCGCGGGCGGTACCGCCGACGTGCCGCTGACCGTGAACACCAGGCTCGGCGGCAACGCCGACGGCGTCTACTCCGCGTACGTCGTCGGGACCGGCGGCGGCCAGAGCGTCCGCACTGCGGCCGCGGTCGAGCGCGAGATCGAGTCGTACGACGTCACCGTCAAGACCATCGGGCGCGACGGCAAGCCGGCCCAGTTCGTCGAGACCGACTTCTTCGGTCTCTCGGGAACGGCGCTCGGCCAGTGGCTCTCCCCGACGAGCACCGACGGCACGGCCAAGGTCCGTCTCCCCAAGGGCGGTTACACCCTGAACGGGGCCGTCACCGTCGACCCCGAGGACTACACCAAGGGCACCGACTGGCTGTCCCAGCCGAAGCTGGACGTCACCAAGAACCTCGCCGTGACGCTCGACGCGCGCAAGGCGAAGCCGGTGAACATCACCCTGCCCACCACCGGGACGAAGTCCCTGCTGGCCGCGCCCGACCTCCAGTTCTCGACCGAGGAGGGCGGCTACTCCTACGGCTGGATCCTCGACACGTACAAGAACTTCAACACCGCGCACTTCGGTCCGAAGGTGACCGACGGCTCGCTCTCCCAGCACTGGCTCGGCAGCTGGGCCAAGGGCGCCTCCACCCGGTACGAGATCGCGGCCGGCGGCCCGGCGACGCAGGCGTCCACCGGTTACCAGCGGAAGTACACCGCCGCCCAGCTGGCCAAGGTCGGCCTCACCCTCGGCTCGCCCGCCAAGGGCAAGACCGGTGAGGTCTCCGCGTGGGCCGCGCTGCCCGGATCGGACAACGTCTGGGCGAGCTGGACCGCCCACAAGATCCCCGGCAACGTCACCACCTACGTCTCCACCGCCGACAAGGTGAAGTGGGGCTTCGAGTTCAGCCAGGACGGCGGGCTCGACGAGGACGGCTACCCGGTGACCGAGGCGCAGTACTCCCTCGGCAACCCGCAGACGTTCAAGGCGGGCAAGTCCTACACGAAGAAGGTCAACACCGCGGTGTTCGGCCCCGTGGTCACCTCCGAGTACGGCGTCCTCCGCGACGGCGACAACATCGTCGGCGTGCTGCCGCTGGTGGCCGACGGAAGCGGCAACCTCGGTGACTCCGCCTACAGTTCGGCCAAGACGGTCCTGTACCGCAACGGCAAGAAGTTCGCCCAGAACGAGGACCCGCTGGCGGGCAGCACCCCCTTCGCCGTGCCGGCCGGTGCCGCCGACTACCGGCTGACGACCTCGCTGCGGCGCAGCGCGGCGCTCTCCCCGGTCTCCACCCGGATCGACGCGAGCTGGACCTTCCGCTCCAAGCGGACCTCGGGTCCGACCATGCTGCCGGTCTCCACGGTGCGGTTCACGCCCAACGTCACCGCCGACAGCCGGGTCACGGCCGGCCGGACCGCTTCGGTGCCCGTGACGGTGCAGGGCGCCGCCGCCGGGAAGAACCTCAAGTCGCTGACGGTGTACGTCAGTTACGACGGCGGCAAGACGTGGAAGAAGTCCGCGGTGAAGAAGGGCAAGCTCTCCGTGAAGAACCCGGCCAAGGGGAAGTCCATCTCCTACCGGGCCGATGTCACGGACAAGAAGGGCAACAAGTCGTCGGTGTCGATCTACAACGCCTACTTCGGCAAGTGACCGACACCGGGCGGTGAGCCGACAGGCCCCCGCCCGTGCACGACAGCGGCCCGCCGGGACGGATTCCTCCGCCCCGGCGGGCCGTTCGCATTCCCGGACCACCGCGCCCGGCAGCACTTGTCAGCTCACCGGGAACACCCCGGTGTCCAGGACGAGCCCGAACGGCTCGGGCAGCGTCAGCTTCTCCCCGTACTCGACCGTTTCCAGCACCCGGTAGGTGCCGCCGTCGGGCTCCCCGTACAGCGTGGCAGTGGGGCGGCCCGAGTGCCACGGGTCGAGCAGCAGGAACAGCTCGACACCGGCCTTCGCGTATCCGCGCACCTTGCCGATGCGGTCGTGGTTGGCATTGGCCTTCGAGGTGATCTCGACGACGAGGCGGGCTTCCTCGGCAGGGACCCGGTTGCCCGGTCCGATCACGGCGGCACACGGCATGACGACGAGATCGGGGACGTGGATCCCGCCCCGTCCCGGCACCGAGACGGCGAGGGTCTGGAAGATCCCCCAGTCCTCCGGAACGACGTTGTAAAGCCTGCGCTGCAACAGGGCCGCAGTAGTGCTGTGGTCCTTGGACGGCGGTGGCGACACGGTGACGATCCCCTCGATGATCTCCACCTTGCAGCCCTCGGGCGCGTCCGTCTCCTCCCAGATCCGGACGAGGTCGTCCCATTCCCGGTCGTGGCCCGGAGTGGGGTCGCCGGTAGGTGCGCCCATGGCGGTCTCCTCCCGTCGGTGCGTCGCCTCTTGTCGGTGCGTCACCGAGTCCAGCATGCCGAACGGGACCGGCGGTGGTCCACCGGTCCCGTTCACCCGTATGGGAAAACCGCAGGTCAGGCGATACGTTCCCGCACCACGGGGGTGGCGGTGAAGGGCGTGCCCGCCGGGGCGATGTCGTACGCGTCGGGCAGGGCCTTCAGCGCGTAGTCGAACTTCTCCGGGGTGTCGGTGTGCAGCGTCAGCAGCGGCTGGCCTGCCGTGACCGGGTCGCCCGGCTTGGCGTGCAGCTCGACGCCCGCGCCCGCCTGCACCGGGTCCTCCTTGCGGGCCCGGCCCGCGCCGAGGCGCCAGGCGGCGACGCCGATGTCGTAGGCGTCCAGACGGGTCAGCACGCCGGTGGACGGGGCCGTGACCACGTGCTGCTCGCGGGCGACCGGGAGCGACGCGTCCGGGTCGCCGCCCTGGGCGGAGATCATGCGGCGCCACACGTCCATCGCGGAGCCGTCGGCGAGGGCCTTCTCCGGGTCGGCGTCCTTGAGGCCCGCCGCGTCCAGCATCTCGCGGGCCAGGGCGAGGGTGAGGTCGACGACGTCCTTCGGGCCGCCGCCGGCCAGCACCTCGACGGACTCGCGCACCTCAAGGGCGTTGCCCGCGGTCAGGCCGAGCGGGGTGGCCATGTCGGTGAGCAGGGCGACCGTGCGCACGCCGCTGTCGGTGCCCAGCGCGACCATGGTGGAGGCCAGTTCGCGGGCGTCCTCGATGGTCTTCATGAAGGCGCCGGAGCCGACCTTGACGTCCAGGACCAGCGCGCCGGTGCCCTCGGCGATCTTCTTGGACATGATCGAGCTGGCGATCAGCGGGATGGCCTCGACGGTGCCGGTGACGTCGCGGAGCGCGTACAGCTTCTTGTCGGCGGGGGCCAGGCCGTCACCGGCGGCGCAGATGACCGCGCCGGTGGTGTCCAGGACGTTCAGCATCTCCTCGTTGGACAGGTGCGCGCGCCAGCCGGGGATGGACTCCAGCTTGTCCAGCGTGCCGCCGGTGTGGCCGAGGCCCCGGCCGCTGAGCTGCGGCACGGCGGCGCCGCAGGCGGCGACCAGCGGGGCGAGCGGCAGGGTGATCTTGTCGCCGACGCCGCCGGTGGAGTGCTTGTCGGTGGTGGGCCGGGAGAGCGAGGCGAAGTCCATCCGCTCGCCGGAGGCGATCATCGCGGCGGTCCAGCGGGCGATCTCGGTGCGGTTCATGCCGTTCAGCAGGATCGCCATGGCCAGCGCGGACATCTGCTCGTCGGCGACCTCACCGCGGGTGTACGCGTCGATGACCCAGTCGATCTGTTCGGGGGTCAGCTCGCCTCGGTCCCGCTTGGTGCGGATGACGGAGATGGCGTCCATGTCCTGGGAGTCCTTCCGGCCGGTACGTGCGTGTGCGTGCGGTACGCGAGAGTCCCGAATGACTCTACGCGCATAGAGGGTGGAGATGGGAGTGGCCCTCCCGACGGGCGGGAGGGCCACGGTGGTCCGGGGGCCGCGGTGGTCCGGGGCCATGACGGTCCGGGGCCGCGGTGGTCGCGGTGCGGACGTCCGCCGCCCCGGGCGCCCCGGTTACTTCAGGTGCCCCGGGCCGAACGCCTGCGGCAGCATCTCGTCGAGCGTGCGCAGCCCGTCCGGCGTCTCCAGGACCAGTTCCGGGCCGCCGAACTCGTACAGCAGCTGCCGGCACCTGCCGCACGGCACCAGGATCTCGCCGGCCCCGTCCACGCAGGTGAAGTGGGTCAGCCGGCCGCCGCCGGTGGCGTGCAGCTCGGAGACCAGGCCGCACTCGGCGCACAGCCCGATCCCGTACGAGGCGTTCTCGACGTTGCAGCCGGAGACCGTGCGGCCGTCGTCGACCCGGGCCGCGGCGCCGACCGGGTAGTGCGAGTACGGCACGTACGCGCGCGTCATGGCGGCCCGTGCGGCGCCGCGCAGCGCCGCCCAGTCGACCTCCGCGGCGGCCGTCACTTGCCCTGGCCCTTCCGGTAGACGAGACCGTCCGCCTTGGGCATGCGCAGCCGTTGCGCGGAGAGCGAGAGGACGAGCAGCGTCGTGACGTAGGGGGCCGCGTCGACGAACTGGCTCGGCACCTGGTCGGTCAGCGCGTACCAGGTGAAGAGCAGCCCGGAGACCGCTGCCGAGACCGCCGCCGCCACGTACTTCTTCCGGTACAGCTGCCAGATCAGCACGGCCACCAGCAGGATCGCGAGCAGCAGGAGCATCGCGTGCACGTTCTCGGCACCGCCGCGCAGCTTGAGGCTGTCGGTGAAGCCGAACAGGCCCGCGCCGAGCGCCATCCCGCCCGGCATCCAGTTGCCGAAGATCATCGCGGCGAGACCGATGTAGCCGCGGCCGCCGGTCTGGCTCTCCTGGTAGATGCCGGTGGAGACGATCGCCAGGAAGGCGCCGGCGAGACCGGCGAGACCGCCGGAGACGACGACGGCGATGTACTTGTACTTGTAGACGTTGACGCCGAGCGACTCGGCGGCGACCGGGCTCTCGCCGCAGGAACGCAGCCGCAGCCCGAACGAGGTGCGCCACAGCACCCACCAGGTGCCGGGGATCAGCAGCAGCGCGACGACGGTCAGCCAGGACAGGTTGGTGACCAGGCCGCCGACGACCCCGGCGATGTCCGAGACCAGGAACCAGTGCTTCTGCTGGATGTCCAGGAGCCAGTCCGACAGTCCGGGAATGGTGATGCGGTCGATCGCCTCGATCCGCGGGGACTGCTTGGACGAGCCGCCCTCGACGCCGTCGAAGGCGTAGTTGGAGAGGTAGCGGGTCGCGCCGACCGCGAGGATGTTGATGGCCACACCGGAGACGATGTGGTTCACCCCGAAGGTGACGGTGATGACCGCGTGCAGCAGGCCGCCGAGGGCGCCGCCGATGATGCCGAACAGGACGCCCACCCACGGGCCCCACTGGAACCCGGCCCAGGCACCGAACCAGGTGCCCAGGATCATCATGCCTTCGAGACCGATGTTGACGACGCCCGCGCGCTCGGCCCACAGGCCGCCGAGTCCGGCGAGACCGATCGGGACCGCCAGTTCGAGTGCGCCCGCGACCTGTCCGACGGACGTCACGTCGTTGGCGCCGCTGATCAGGCGGACGAGCGAGACCAGCGCGAGACCGCCCGCGATGATCAGCAGGATGACGGGCAGGGTGAGCTTGCGGCGGCCGCCGCCCTTCTTGGGGGCGACGCTCGCGGCGGAAACCTGGGTTGCGCTCACAGTGCGGCCTCCTTCTCGGTCTTGAGGGCATGGCCGGCGGCGAGTTCCTCGCCGACCTTCTGCTGCTGGCGGCGGGTTCCGTAACGGCGCACGAGTTCGTAGCTGACGACGACCGAGATCACGATCAGCCCCTGCATGATCGTGGCGATCTCCTTCTCGTACCCGAACTGGTCGAGCGAGGCGGACGCCTTGTCCAGGAAGGCGATCAGCAGGGCGCTGAAGGCGATGCCGACCGGGTTGTTCCGGCCGAGCAGGGCGATGGTGATGCCGGTGAAGCCGATCCCGGTCGGGAAGTCGAGGCTGTAGGTGTGCGAGTCGCCCAGGAGCGTCGGCATGCCCGCGAGACCGGCGACGGCGCCGGAGATCAGCATCGAGGTGAGGATCATCTTCTTGGCGTCCACGCCGGAGGCCTGGGCCGCGCTCTCGCTCTCACCCGTGGCCCGCAGGTCGAAGCCGAAGCGGGTGCGGTTCAGGACGAACCAGTAGATGATGCCGCAGGCGGCCGCGACGAAGGTGAATCCGTAGATCTCCCCCGCCTCGTCGCCCATGGACAGACCGGGGAACCAGGCCGACTCCGGGAGGTCGCCGGTGGTCAGGTTGTTGGAGCCGGCCGGCTGCACACCGAAGTTCTTCGGCAGGATCAGCCAGGCGATCAGCGCGGTCGCGATGGAGTTGAGCATGATCGTCGAGACGACCTCGCTCACGCCCCGGGTGGTCTTGAGGAAGCCGGCGATGCCCGCCCAGAAGGCGCCGACCAGCATCGCGACGATCACGATCAGCGCGATCTGCAGCGGTCCGGGCAGGTCGACGCTCGCGCCGACCAGCGCGGCCATCATCGCGGCGAGCCGGTACTGGCCGTCGACGCCGATGTTGAAGAGGTTCATCCGGAAGCCGACGGCGACCGCGAGGGCGGCGAGGTAGTACGTGCCCGCCTGGTTGATGATCAGCACCTGCACGTCGACGTACGCCGCCGAGTCGAGCATCAGCCGGTACGGCTCGAACGGGTTCTTGCCCGAGGCGAGCAGCACCGCGGTGGTGAGCACGAAGGCGACGACCAGGGCGAGAACGGGGCCGGCGAAGCCCAGGATCAGCCGGTCCTTGTCGAATTTCTTCATCGGTCCTCGTCCTCCGGTGCTGCCTCGAGATGACCGGTGGCGGCGCCGGTCATGGCCGAGCCCAGTTCCTCCGGGGTGATGGTGCCGGGGTCGGCGTCGGCGACCAGCCGACCGCGGTACATGACGCGCAGGGTGTCGGAGAGCCCGATCAGCTCGTCCAGGTCCGCCGAGATGAGCAGGACGGCGAGGCCCTCGCGGCGCGCCTCCCGGATCTGGTCCCAGATCTGCGCCTGCGCGCCGACGTCCACACCGCGGGTGGGGTGGGCGGCGATCAGGAGCTTCGGGTCGTGGCTCATCTCCCGGCCGACGATCAGCTTCTGCTGGTTGCCGCCGGAGAGGGAGGCCGCGGTGACCTCGATGCCGGGGGTGCGGACGTCGTACTCGCGCACGATCCGCTCGGTGTCGGCGCGGGCCGCCTTGATGTCCAGCAGTCCGTGCCGGCTGTTGGGGCGTTCCGTGACGTGGCCGAGGATACGGTTCTCCCAGAGGGGCGCCTCCAGCAGCATGCCGTGCCGGTGGCGGTCCTCCGGGATGTAGCCGATGCCGCTCTCGCGCCGCTTGCGCGTGGGGATGTGGGAGATGTCCTGGCCGTCGAGGGTGATCACACCGCCGTCGGGGTTCCGCATGCCGATCAGTGCCTCGATCAGCTCGGTCTGGCCGTTGCCCTCCACACCGGCGATGCCCAGGACCTCGCCCTTGTGGATGGTGAGGTCGATGCCGGCCAGCACGTCGCGCACCGCGCCGTCCGGGTCGGTCACGGTGAGCGCGAGGTCCTCGACGCGCAGCATCGGGACGTCCGTCACCGTGGACTCACGGGTCTCGGGGGAGGGCAGCTCGCTGCCGACCATCAGCTCGGCGAGCTGCTTGGTGGTGGTGTTGGCCGGGTCCGCGGTGCCGACCGTCGTGCCGCGGCGGATCACCGTGATGTCGTCGGCGACCGACAGGACCTCGCCCAGCTTGTGCGAGATGAAGATGACGGTCAGACCCTCGGCCTTGAGCTCGCGCAGGTTGTCGAAGAGCGCGTCGACCTCCTGCGGCACCAGCACGGCGGTCGGCTCGTCCAGGATCAGGATGCGCGCGCCGCGGTAGAGGACCTTGAGGATCTCCACGCGCTGGCGGTCGGCGACGCCGAGGTCCTCGACGAGGGCGTCGGGCCGGACCCCCAGACCGTACGCGTCCGAGATTTCCAGGATCTTCTTGCGGGCTGCGGAGCCGATGCCGTGCAGCTTCTCGCCGCCGAGAACCACGTTCTCCAGGACGGTGAAGTTGTCGGCGAGCATGAAGTGCTGGTGCACCATGCCGATGCCGCAGCCGATGGCATCGGCCGGACTGCCGAACGTCACCTCGGTCCCGTCGACCGTGATGGTGCCCTCGTCCGGCTTCTGCATGCCGTAGAGGATCTTCATCAGGGTGGACTTGCCGGCACCGTTCTCACCGACGAGGGCGTGAACCGTGCCCTTGCGGATGGTGATGTCGATGTCCCGGTTGGCGACGACGCCGGGGAAGCGTTTGGTGATGCCGTGCAGTTCTACGGCAGGGGGGCTGGACGCGTTGATGACGCACTCTCCTTGGCCGGACAGGAGCGGGGCGGAGGGGCAGGGGCGGGGTGAAGTTATCGCGCCGGAGGGCTGTCTACACGCGTAGCGCTGCCGAATCGTAAGACGCCTGTGCTCAACACGGCGAAAGACCGGGGTCGTGCCTCTGTGCTGGGAAGACGCTGTGACGGGCGGAACTTCTTCGGGACTGTCTTCGGAACTTCTTCGGTGCTTCTTCGGGAACATCCCCTGGGCCCGGAGCGGCGGTGTGCGCGCTCCGGGCCCGGGGGAAGCAGCCGTACCGGCAGGTGCCGTTACGGGGTGGTCTTGACGGTGACCTTGCCGTCGATGATGTCCTTCTTCGCCTTGTCCACGGCGGCGATGACGTCGGTCATCTTGGTGAAGGCCGGGTTGGAGTCGGCCAGGCCGACGCCGTCCTTGTCCAGGCCGTAGCGGACCTCACCGGACTGCGGCTTGCCGTCCTTGACCGACTTGATCAGGTTGTAGACGGAGTCCGCGACGTCCTTGGTGACCGAGGTCAGGATCTGGTCCTTGTAGGCGGCCAGGCCCTTCTGGTTGTACTGGTCGGAGTCGACGCCGATGGCCCACTTGCCCGCCTTGGCGGTGGCCTCGATGGAGCCGGAGCCGGCCAGACCGGCCGCCGCGTAGACGACGTCGGCCTTCTTGTCGAGCTGCCCCTGGGCGGCGGCCTTGCCGAGGTCGGGCTTGGAGAAGCCGTCGAAGTTCGGCGGCTGGGTCAGGTACTGCGACAGGACCTTCACCGACGAGTCGGTGTCCTTGACGCCCTGCTCGAAGCCGGCCTGGAACTTCTTGATCAGCGGGGTCTCCACACCGCCGATGAAGCCGACCGTCTTGGACTTGGTCACCTTGGCCGCCGCGACACCGGCGAGGTAGGAGCCCTGCTCCTCGTTGAAGACCATGTTGGCGATGTTCTTGCCGGTCACCGAGGCGTCGTCGATGATGCCGAAGGTGGTCTTCGGGAACTTCTCCGCGACCTTCTTGATGGCGGGCGCGTACGCGAAGCCGACACCGATCACCGGGTTGTTGCCGGCGCGGGCCAGCGTGGTGAGGCGCTGCACCTTGTCGGCGTCCGCCTCGCCGTCCGACGGCTCGGCCTCGGTGCCCTTGAAGCCGAGTTCCTTCTCGGCCTTGGCCAGACCGGCGTAGGCGGCGTCGTTGAACGACTGGTCGCCGCGACCGCCGACGTCGTACGCGATGGCCGTCTTGGCTTCCTTGGAGTCGGAACCAGCATCCGACGAGGTCTTACTGCCACAGGCCGTGGCGCTGAGTGCGAGCGCCGCGGACGCAAGGCCCACGGTGGCAATCCGGGTGATCCGGCGCAAGGGAAGGCTCCTTCAAACCTGACCGAAGCGCCTCTTCCGGCGCTGGTTTCGCCGCGATCGTAACGCGCGTAGATGTCAGATAAAGCCCCGTACGGAAGCCGTTATCGGATCGTCGCGAACGAGAGGTGACCAACCCGGTTACGGGTGGTTGCCATCGGGCGACACGGAGGAAGCGAACGGTCCGGGAACACGTTACCCGCCGCGTGGCAGGGCCTGTTCGGGCGGTCGGGAAACGGGGCCCGCGCCCCCGTTTCCCGACCGCCCGTTCCCGCCGTTCCGGCCCGTTTCCACCGCACCTGTCCGGTCGCCGTTCCGGGTCGGTCGCCCCTCCCGTCCGGCCGCCGCGACCGGTCAGTCGCCGCGGCCGTCCAGGAGCGCCGCCGCGGTGAACAGCTCGACAGCCACCGTGATCGCCTCCTCGTCCGCGTCGAAGTCGCCGCGGTGCAGGTCGAGGCGGGCGGTGTCGCCGGGGGTGCGGACGCCGAGGCGGGCCATGGCACCGGGGACGTGCTCCAGGTACCAGGAGAAGTCCTCGCCGCCGAGGCTCTGCTCGGTGCTCTCGATCGACTGCGGTCCGCGGCGGGCGGTCATCGCCCCGGCGAGCAGGTCGATCACGGCGGCGTCGTTCACGACGGGCGGGACGCCCTGGACGTAGTCGATCACCGTCTTGGCGCCGTGCAGCCCGGCCACCTCGTCGATCGCGGCGTGCACCAGGTCCGGCGCCTCCCGCCAGGCCGCCAGGTCCAGGCAGCGGACGGTGCCCGACAGCTCGGCGTGCTGCGGGATCACGTTGCAGGCATGGCCGGTCTCCAGCCGCCCCCAGGTGACGGCGAGGCCGGAGCGGGCGTCGACCCGGCGGGCCAGCAGCGCGGGCACCTCGGTGGCCACCTTGGCGGCGGCGGTGACCAGGTCTGTGGTCAGGTGCGGGCGGGCGGTGTGGCCGCCCGGTCCGTCGAGGGAGACCTCCAGCCGGTCGCAGGCCGAGGTGATCGCCCCGACCCGCAGGCCGATCCGGCCCACGTCCACCTTCGGGTCGCAGTGCACCCCGATGATCCGCCCGACGCCCTCCAGCGCCCCGGACAGGATCGTCTCGGGCGCCCCGCCGGGCAGCACCTCCTCGGCCGGCTGGAAGATCAGCCGCACCGGGTTCGGGAGCAGCCCCCGCCGGTCGAGGTCGGCGAGCACGAGACCGGCGCCGAGGACCGCGGTGGTGTGGACGTCGTGCCCGCACGCGTGGGCCCGGTCGGGGACGGTGGAGCGGTACGGGACGCCGGTCTTGGTGTCCGGAATGGGCAGGGCGTCGATGTCGGCGCGCAGGGCGAGGACGGGCGGGGTGGAGCCGTCCCGCGTGCCCACGTCGCAGATGAGTCCGGTTCCGGTGGAGAGCACCCGGGGCCGCAGACCGGCCTTCTCCAGCCGGGCCTTGATGGCCGCGGTGGTGCGGAACTCCTGGTTGCCGAGTTCGGGGTGCATGTGCAGATCGCGTCGGAAGGCGATCAGTTCGGCACGCAGGTCCTCGGGCAGGGTGCCGGGCAGGGCCTCGGGGAGGGCTTCGCCCTGGACGGTCGGCTGGGCATCGGACGCGCGGGACATCAAATGGTTCACCTGTCGAAGCGTACGACGCTTCCCCCTTCAACTGCCCGTGAAACAGGAAAGGTTCAGCCACGTGGACGAATATTTGGCCGCGTCGCAGCGTGTGAGCCGCCGACGCGGTGGGTACACTCGCCCGCTTCGTCCGGGGTGCGAGCCGGAGCATGTCGATCTCGCAGGCACAGCGGCGCACGACGTACAGCAGCACGGTCGTGTCCGGGCCCTTCGCGAGCCCGACGGTGAGCTTCGGCGCGCCCCGCGCCCGGTACTCGGCGGCCTCGTCCGGAACGGCCCGGCCATTCACGGACTTCCGCCCGATTCATTCCCTGCCTGCCGGTGGCTTCACCTGCTCGGCCTTCGGCAGTGGCTTCGACCGGACCGACGCCTGGTCGAGGCTCCCGGTGCCGGCGAGCGCGAGGGCGGCAGCGGTGGCCGCGCCCGCTCCGGGCAGACGTCCACGGCCGGTCGTACCGCTTGTGCCGCTCATGAGGAGACCAGCTCCTTTCTGCGGAAAACCGCACAGGCGATCCGGAACAGAGCAAGGGCAAGAGCACCGACGGCGAGGACAACGAGAACGACGATCGTGGGGTTCACCCACGCGGGTACGAGATCGACCTGCTCGTTGCATGCGTTGGCCAACGGGAAGTAGGACGTGCCGTCCGCTCCCGTGCGGTCGCGCCACGCCTGGTCATAGGTGGTGTGGTGGGTGAGCTCGCAGGTTTCCCGAACGTCCAGACCTCCCGCGAAGACGCCGAGAACCCACACCACGACCGTGAAGCCGCCGACGGTCAGGGCGGCACCGATGAGCGCAAGAGGCCGCTCGTGCCATCGCGAATGCTGCTCGGCGCGGCGACGCTGCATCAGCAGCCCTGCCAGGACGGTCAGGACGAGAGCTGCGAAGACGAAGTTGAACATCAGAATTCGGCACCGACCCTTGCGACGATCGCCTCGACGAACCCCTGGCAGAAATTCCGCAGCTTATCGAACTCGTCAGACAAGTTCGCCGGCGCTGTCGAAGGCTGCGCGCCTTTCGCCGGGATCAGCGCGGAGCGCGTCAAGTCGGTGGCATCGCGCCGACCGGTGGACTGCTGGTCACAAGCGCGGGAACCGTCGGCTCGGCGGAGGTCACACCGACCGCGGCATCGGACTGCCCATCGGGCCGGTACTGCGTCTGGTCCGATATCTCCGGCCCACGGCGGGCGTCAGGGCGCGCCGCAGGCCCCCTCCACGACAGGAATACGGAAGGAGCCTTCGGGTCAGCAGGAAGGGGCCCGTGACCACCTCGGTCGATCATTGCTCGACTGATCCGGGGCGGCGTCGCGGGAGTACCGTCTGAGTGTTGCCGCAGAACGGAGTTCGCCGTGTCGCAGAGCACCGAGGAACACACGGGCGCCCGGATCGCCCGGATCCGGAAACAGCGCGGTTTGACGCAGCAGGAGCTGGCAATGCGCGCCCATGTGTCCAAGTCTCTGTTGTCGAAGGTGGAGTGCGGGCAGAAGCCCGCTTCCCCGGCTCTTGTTGCCGCCTGTGCTCGTGCGCTGGGCGTCTCGACGTCCGATCTGCTGGGACAGCCGTACGCCGAGGAGTTGCGGCGCGACCGCATGGACGCCTTGATCCAGCCGATCCGTGAAGGGCTGGAGAATTGGGATGTGGCTCTCGACTGGGAGACGGTCCCGCACTGGCGTCGCCGTCTACACCCACGTCCGGCTCAGCCGGCGAACGCCATCGACGTCCATGTCAGGCTCCGCGGCCAACGCCAAGCCAATGATGCCCTGGGCAACGCACTGGCTGCGGGCGACGACTCCGAGGAGCCGCTGCCCGCAGCGGCAGGTGTCCATTGACGTTGCCGTCAAGCACCTCGTGAGGAGCCACTGGAACTGGAGGAGTTACGCCTCGCGTCGATCTCGTTGCGAAGCTCCTCCAACTCCTCATCGTTTGGCTCGAACGGGGCAGAGCAGGTCTTCAAGACCTCAATCTTCTGACTGACTCCCCACTCATCCCATGCTTCCAACGATGAGGCGTACCGGGCGATCACCTCCCTCGCGTACTCTCTCGTAGACCACTTTCGCCAGGACTTCCAGCGTGTCACCCGACGAGAATCCCGGATTCGTTCACTTTCCAAGATGATCGAATCGACGATTCGGTGATGTGCTGCCGCGAGTCTGGGGCTACCGAAATACGGTTCGGGAGGCTCCTCGCCTTCGAACTTCAAGCGCACCAACGCTGAAGCTAGCGTCTCCAGTTCTTCAAGAGCCAGCTCTACTTGCATAAATCTCTCCTAGCCAAACGGGTTCGGACCGGCGTACAACACGTCGGACCGGTCAAACCGCAATGACCCTTGGTGTATCAGCTCGTTAGGCTGCTCTCCGGACCGGAGATACATGCCCTCCCGCTTCCGGATCGCGATCATAAAGCCACCCTTGCCTGCATAAGCAGGGTTACCAGCGAAGAGAACGTTGTGTATATCCCCAGGTGACACCATCTCCTGGGTAACGTACGCGCGCCCCTTTGAATCCGCTCGAATCGTCCCAGATCCGAGGATCCCCTCATACCCCTTGTAATCCGAGTAATGGAAGATCACGTCATCATCGAGATTCTTCATGAGGTTGTCGACGGACCCAATGGTCGGACATCCGTCGGAATTGTGAACGAGGACCGGGGTCTCCCCCGCCAGCACATAGTACGTGTGCTACGCGAAGCCTTTGACCTGCCTTTTAGCAGGTCAAGTGCGGTTTGCTGGTCCGGTGACGTGCGCGGGCGTCCGTGGTTGTGCGGGGTTGTTGCCGTCGCTACTGCCGTCAGACGGTTCAGCCCAGGTACGGCTTCTCGCGCTGTTCCAGGAAGTGCTGGAGCCTGAGTCGTTGGGTGTGGTGCATCGACAACTCCCCGATCTCTTCCGGCTGTACAAACCGGAGTTCGGTGGACTCGTCGGAGATTGCCAGTTGGCCGCCGGTGATGCGGGCCGTGAAGCAGACGTTGAACTGGCGGCGGACCTCGCCGTCGGTGTAGGCGATGATGTGTTTCGGGTCGGTGTAGGTGCCGACCAGGCCGGTGATCTCTACGTCGAGGCCGGTCTCTTCCTTGACTTCACGGACGGCCGTGCCTGGCAGGGAATCGGTGAGGTCCATTCCTCCGCCGGGCAGGGCCCACAGGTCGTTGTCGCGGCGGCGCTGGAGGAGGATGCGCCCGTGGTCGTCGGTGACGACGGCGGACGCGGCGACGACCATGCTGTTCGGCTTGGGCGCGTTCGGCTCGTCGTAGTACTCGGTGCGGGCCACGGTCAGCCTTCCTCTCGTACGGGGGTTGCCGTCGTCCACACGGCGTCGAAGCTGTCGGCGTAGGTGTCGAACATGCCGCCTGTCTCGTGTCGGCGAAGGTGCCATACGGGGGCGGCGTAGGCGTTGACGCCCCAGACGTGTGCGTTGACGAGTTGCTGGTCGTCGGCGCGGTAGAGGGAGTTGTAGAGCGTGGTGCCGTGGGTGCGGACCTCGATGCCGGGGGTGTCCGCGAGCGGCCTGTAGTGCATGAGCGCGAGGCGGCAGCGGGATTCGATGCCGTGGCCGAACCGCTCTTCCTGGCCCCTGGCTTGGACGTTGTCGCTGTCGGGGTCCCCGATCGCGATGCGGACGGTGCAGCCTTCGGCGGCGCGTTCGGTGAGGAGTTCGTTCAGCCGCGGGTAGGCCTCGTGGAGGAAGACTGCCGCGTAGACGAGGATGTCGATCCGTTCCCGGGCCTGGGCCATCAGGTCGGTGAACGTCGAGACGGGGATATCGGCCCGCTGCTCGTAGAGCGCCACCAGTTCGGGGCTGATGGCGCGGGCGGGGCGGGCCTGGCGGAGCGCCGGCCAGAGTGCGTGCACGTCTTCTCCCAGGGCCTTGGCCGCCTGGAGGGCGGTGGCACGACGTGGGATACGCCCGAGGTTCACCCAGCGCTCGACCGACTTGGGGTCGATCTCGACCTGCTGAGCGAGGGCGGCGTACGTCCAGCCTCCCGCCGCCATGACGGCTCGTAGTCTCTCGTTCGGCACGAGTCTCCCCCTTCGTCTCAGGACGGCACTAGGGACGTTCTACACGGTGCAGGACGTCCCGGAGTGGGGTTTGGTGGAGGTTCCTTCGTCCCGGTGACCGGCGTGAGGATCGGTGTCGACCCTGCGGCACCAGCAGGCCCAGGGGCACGCATCAACGCCGCCGAGGAGCGTCACCGTGCGAATGAGCGCCACCCCATGTGTTCCCGCCCTGCGACTGGATGCCCGGTCGCGCGCCGCTTCGCCGGGGTGGTCACGATGACGGCCCCCACCCCTGATGCCGACGGGCACACCGTCTCGCCCGATGCCGGCGCCCTGGTGGTCGACCGGCGAAGCGGCAAGGTGGGCGTGGTGATGGGGCATGTGGGGACGTACGTGCAGCTTCGGCCGCCGCGCGGTGGCCGGGAGTGGGACGTGCCACCCGAGGACGTACGTCCGCCGACTCCCACGGAGGAGTTGAGCGCGAAGGTGGCCGTGGCCAACCGGAGGTGGGGACGGTGACCCCTCGCTCGGTCCTGCGCTACGAGACCTGGACTCTCCAGCCCGACCGCGAGCCGGACGCGGAGCCGGTCCTGTACGCAATGCAGTGCGCCGTGGACGGAGAGACCTCGCCGACGAGCGAGGACTTCGCCGAACCGCAGGACTGGGTCCTGCGGCACTGCGGCCAGAACCCGTCCCACCACACCTACCGGGAGATCATCACCCGCCCCTGGCGGACCTGGCGCCAGACGTGACCCGCCTCGCTCGCCCAGGCGCCGCACTGCGCTGACCCACCCGACTCCCGTCCCTGCCGGGCGCAGCCGATCGAGGCTCCCCCGCACTCGTCAGCCCCGGCAGGGACGGGCCTCACGTACGTGCCGTGCCCATGGCTGTGGGGGTGCTGGCCTCTGCCACAGAAAGTCAGCCACGACGACGGGCTCGCCGACCGACCACCCGCCACGTGTGTCTCGCTCAACCCCGCACCGGCATCAGCCCAGTTATCTCCATCGTCACGGCCCCCAGCCAGGCAGCAAGCATGAGCGTCCGGGACGGCGCGAGCCCGCCGGGCGGCCTCTCAGGTGCCCGGCCAGCCTGCTGCTGAGGGGTCGGACCGGGGCTTCCGATTGGTGGTCCGGCTACGCTCCCGGGCTCTGCGCGCCGAGTGGTCGGCGGCCGTCGCCAGCGGGGCGGCAGACAGTAGCGGGCGGCGGTCGCCGACCGCCGGCGCGCGGCGGCCCGCGTCAGCGGGGCGCCCTTGATCAAGTAAAGAAACTCTGAACAGCTCACGCACTGATCGAGTTGCCCGGTCGATGGTCAGGGCCGCTGTTGCCGGCGCTTCTTCGATTCGGCCAGCGCGGTGTTCAGCTTCTCGCTCGGCGACATGTCCGGCTCGGCGTCGTCGTCATGCAGGGGTGGCAGGAACAGGCCGCGTCGGCTCTTCTCCCGCTTGACCTTCCGGCGCTCGCCGTAAAGCCGCTGATGCTCCTCCCGAACCACGTCCCATCGTCGGTCGAGCTCTGCTTCCCGCGCCAGCAGCTCCTCGTCGCTGAGGTCGGCGAACTCGGTGGCGGCCACACGTGCCTCGCGGGCGATCTCATCGCGCAGCAGGTAGTTCGTGATCGTCCCGTGGTGCTTGCCCGGCTCCGGTTCCTGGCGGACGAAAACACCACGTCCCTTGACCGCGTACACCAGCCCGTCCTGCTTAAGGCGCCGATAGGCGTTCTGCGCCGTGGAGTTGGCGACTTTGAATCGCTCTTGGATCTCCCGGGCGGGAGGGAGCTGGGAGCCTGGAGGGTAGGTGCCTTCCAGGATTTCCCGGCGGAGGATGTCGGCGACCTGGGCGTACGGCGGTCGGGGATCACCGTTGTAGATGACGTCGACTGGCCAGTCCGGCCCCGCGGCATCGGCTTCCTCATGATCACCGTCGACCTCTTCGGTGCTCCCGCCGACGGAGTCGCTGACGTAGCTGCCCCGGCCGAGCTGGGAGTAGACCAGGCCTTCCTGCTTGAGCACGCGCAGAGCGTTCTGGACGGTGGAGCTGGACACCCCGAACCGATCACCCAGCACGTTGGCCGAGGGCAGGCGCTCGCCGGAGCGGTACTCACCGTTCAGGATCGCGTCCCGCAGGGCCTCGGCGGCCTGGAGGTACGGCGGCCGGGAGTCCTCGTCCAAGGGCAGGGTCATGCCCCCACGGTATCGCCAAGCCGTAGCGATACAGACACATCCCCAGGTTCCCCACCTGACCGCCTACCAACCTGATCGAAGTCATAACCTAATCGACCTTGCAAGTTGAGCGATCATCTCCTTATGCTCCATGTCGAGCCGATCAAGCGGCTCCATCGAACAAAGGGTGTGATGGCATGGCCATGACTCGAATCCGTGTTGCCCTGCTGCCGTCGGCGGTGTGCATCGCGGGCACCGACCCGGCGCTGAAGATCAAGGACCAGCAGACTGGGGAGGTCGCCACGGACCGGGAGACCGGGGCGTCGCTGTACACGGTGACCGTGATGCTCATGGAGGACGGCCGGGCCGAGGTCCTGAAGATCACCGTCCCGGAAACCGGCCTGGCCGCCGGGCTCAAGCCGGGTGTGATGGTGCGGCCCGTGGAGCTGTTCGCGACTCCGTGGGCGCGGATCTTCAACGGTCAGCTCTCCGACGGCGTCGCCTACCGGGCCGCCCGCCTGGAGCTGGTGACGGTGGAGGCGGCCCAGTGATCCGCTTCGAAAATTCCGGGCCGGAATACGCGCCGGACGCGCTGCTGGCCGTGGCCGTCCTGGTCGGTGTGTGGCTGCTGGTGACGGTGGGTCGCTACGTGCGGGCCGACCGGGGCACGCGGGTGAGCATGCGGCAGGCCGTGCGGGTGCGCTGGGGCTGGGTACGCCTCGCACGGATGGCCAAGCTGACGGTCACCGACAAGACGCCGAGCCTGCTCGCGCATATCACCGCCCAGAAGGATGGCCCCGGCCCCGCGCCCCGGGTGCTGACTCCGAAGATCAAGGTCAAGCCCGACCCGTATGGGGTGATCGTGCGGGCCCAGACACTGCCGCAGGTCGGGCTGGAGGAGTACCAGAAGGCGGCGCGGTTCCTGGCGGACGCCTGGCGGTGCACGCGGGTGTCCGTGCTGCCGGACGGCCCCGGCAAGGTGGTGATCCGGGGCGTGCGCTCCGACCCGCTGACCACGCCGACCACGCACCGGCCCACCGGCCGCCCTCCCACGGACCTGACGCGCTGGGAGCTGGGCGTGGACGAGTACGCCGCCCGGGTGTGCGTGTCCCTGGCGAATGTTCCCGGGGTGACCGTGGCCGGCGTCCCGGGTGCGGGCAAGACCTCGGGGGTCAACAAGTTCGTGTGCGACTTCGCACCGTCCCCGGCCGTGCAGATCGTGACGGCGGACGGGAAGGCGTCGCGGGCCTCGGAAGGGGATTACGCCGATCTGGTCAAGCGGATGTTCGCGTTCTGCGGGGACGACCTTGACGAGGCGAACGCCCTGTTCAAGCAGCTGGTGGAGCTGCGCAAACGGCGGTCCTCGGTGATCCGTGACGTGCTGGGCGTGAAGAACATGTGGCACGTCGGCCCCTCGCCGGAGTGGCCGCTCACGGTCCTGATCATCGACGAGGCGCACACGTACTTCCGCGAGTACAAAGGCAACGCCGCCACCACCAAGCGCCTTGCCGCGCTGACGGCGGAGAACGCCCGGCTGGTGGAGGACCTGGTCAAGAAGGGCCGCAGCGTCGGCATCCTGGTGATCCTGATCAGCCAGAAGACCACCGGCGACGCCATCCCCACCTTCATCCGCGACGTGTGCCCCATCGGGCTGTCCTTCGCGCAGAAGACCGTGGAAGCCGCGGTGGCCGCACTCGGTGACGACATCCGCAACTGGCCCGACGCCAGCCCCGTCACCTTGCAGGACCCCGCCTACGTCGGCGTCGCGGTGATGGCGATGCAGGGCCGCCCCGGCTACACCCGCATCCGCACCCCCTACGTCTCCGACGCCGACGCCGCCCGCATCGCCGAAGCCACCTCGCACCTGACCGCCGACCCGGACCTGTGCCTGGACGCCCTCCTCCGCTCGACCGGCCGGACGGCACCACCCTCGCCCACGCTCGCCAAGTGAGACCGAACATCCAACGTCGGAAAGGAGGTTGAGGACATGGCGGAGGAACGGCTCACCCGGCGCACCGTGACCGTGGTCATGGCGGTCATCGCGGCCCTGGCCTTCGTCTTCTCCTTCGGCAACGTCTGGGCCCTCGCCCTACGCCTTGGCGTCCCCCACCCGATCGCGCCACTGATCGCGCCCATGGTGGACCTGTCCGTCGTCGGTCTCCTGGTCGCACTGCGCTTCCTGGCCCTGCGCGGTGTACCGAAGGCGGAGTTGCGGGCCGGTACCCGGCTGCTGCACCTGTGCGGCCTGCTCACCCTCGCGCTGAACACCGCCGAACCGCTGTTGGCCGGACGCTATGGACGGGCCTGCCTGGACACCGTCGCCCCGCTCCTGCTCCTCGGCTGGGGCCACGTCGGCCCCGCCTTCCTCGCCCAGTTCCACACCCTCACCCACCCCACCAGGCACCTGGAGGACACTCCCGCTGCTATCTCCGAACCGGTGCCCGACGAAGCACCCGCGCCCGAACCCTCGACGCCCGCCCCGACCGTCGCCACCTCTTCGGCCGAGGAACCGCAGCCCGTTACGTCTCCGGTCACAGTTCTGCCGGTCGCTGTCTCCAAGACGACCCGATCCGCCTCCGGCCCGGCCCTGCCTGCCGCCCTGCTGGACGCGGCCCGGCGCATCGCGGACATCCACCGCGCCGAGCACGGAACCCCGATCACCGCCACCCACCTGGGGACTCGCATGGGCATCGCCCTGCCCGTGGCCACCGCCGCCCTCGCTCAACTCTGAGCCCCGGCCCTCGCGAGCCACACCACCCCCGCTCAACCCCACGCCCGCCCATTGGCCTGGTTCGTCATGCCCCGAGCAGCAACCAACACGCCTCCTCCCCTGCTGGTTGCTGCTCGGGGCCACCCACCCGAACAGAAGGGACACGCCCCGAATGGTCACCCTGGACCTGCGCCACGTGGCAAGCCCCGCCGTACGGGACCTGCTCCACCTCGTCAACCACCCCGACTTCGACCGCACACAGCAGCAGATCGAACACCTCGGCGGCTGCACCGAACCCATCCGCCTGACCGGCCGCACCACCACCGTCAGCACCACGACCGGTGAAGTCCTGCGCTCCTACGCCGCCTCGGACGAGCCCACGGGCAGTCTGCTCACCGCGTGCGGCAACCGCCGTGCCTCGCGCTGCCCGGCCTGCTCCCGCCTCTACGCCGCCGACACCTACCACCTCATCCGCGCCGGCCTCTCCGGCGGCAAGACCGTGCCCGACACCGTCCGCACCCACCCCCGCGTCTTCGCCACCCTCACCGCACCCTCCTTCGGCCCCGTCCACAACCGCCCCGACGCTCGGCCCTGCCGCTGCGGCACCCGCCACGAACTCACGGACCCCCTGCTCGGCACACCGCTGAATCCGGCGACGTACGACTACGCGGGCGCGGTCCTCTTCAACGCCCACGCCGGAGCCCTGTGGGCCCGCTTCACCACCTACCTGCGCCGCGAACTCGCCACCCGACTCGGCCTCACCCAGAAGACCGCCCGCTCGGTCCTGCGAGTGTCCTTCGCCAAGGTCGCCGAGTACCAGAAGCGCGGCCTGGTCCACTTCCACGCCGTGATCCGCCTCGACGGACCCAACGGCAGCACCCAGCCCCCGCCCTCATACGCCACCGACGCCGTGCTCACCGACGCCATCCGCGCCGCCGCACCGCGCGCCCGAATCTCCGTCGCCTCGGACGCGGTCGGGGAACGCCAACTCGGCTGGGGCCAGCAGCTCGACGTACGCGAGATCGCCGCCTTCGGTGCTGAGACCGAATTCACCGACCAGGCCGTGGCCGCCTACGTGGCCAAGTACGCCACCAAGTCCGCCGACGCCTCCGGCACCCTCGACCACGCCCTGTTCTGCCGCCCCTGCCAGGGGCGCGGCGCAACCCTTCTGCCCCACGGGACCCCGCTCCCCTGCACCGCGTGCGACGGCACCGGCCAGGCCCGCCCGCTGCCCCGGCTCGCCGTCGCCCGGCACGTGCGGCAGATGATCCGCACCTGCTGGGAACTCGGCAAGCTGCCGGAGTTCGCCGAACTCAAGCTCTGGAAGTGGGCACACATGCTCGGCTTCCGGGGCCACTTCTCCACCAAGTCCCGCCGCTACTCCACCACCCTCGGCACGCTGCGCGCCGCCCGCCGCGCCTGGCGCACCGAACAGGCCCGCTCTCACGCCGGCCTGCCCGAGCACGACCCGGACACCACCCTCGTCATCGGCCACTGGGCCTACCAGGGCTCGGGCTACAGCCCCGGCGCCGCACTCCTCGCCGCCCACGTCTGGCACCGCAGAGAACTGGAACGCCGGTTCGTCGCCGAAGGTGGCTGCGGATGAACGCGCAGGAACCCGCCCCGACCTGGCGGGGACTGAGGGCGTCGGAGGAACTGCTGACTGTGCCCCAGGTCATGGAACGCCTCCAGCTCGGCCGTTCCGCCGTCTACGACCTGCTTCGCACCCGCCAGCTCTCCTCGATCACCCTCGGCCGCGCCCGCCGCATCCCCGCCCACGCGCTGGCCGACTTCATCCGCACCCGCCTCGAACAGGAAGCCGCCGCCTGATGACCACGCCCCGCGACACCCCCGCCTCCCGCCGCAGCCGTGCGAACGGCGACGGAACCGTTTACCAGCGCAAGGACAGCCGCTGGGAGGCCGCTGGATACGTCCTCGCCCCCGGTAACACTCGCAAGCGCGTCCGCGTCTACGGCAGCACCCGCAAGGAAGCACTGGCCAAGCTCACCGAGAAGATCGCCGCCAGCAACCGCGGCCTCCCCGTGCCCTCCGCGCAGGGCAGCATGGCCGCGTACCTGACGTACTGGCTGGAGAACGTCGCCGTCCACCACCTCCGCGAGAACACCCACACGCGATACGCCGCCTGCGTCGACCGGTACCTGATCCCCGGCCTGGGCAAGAAGAAGCTCACCAAACTCACCGCCAAGGACGTCCGCACCTGGCTCAACCAGCTCCGCACCACCTGCCAGTGCTGCGCACGCGGCATCGATGCCCAGCGTGATGAGCCCCGTTGCTGCGCCACCGGATCATGCTGCTCCAAGCGGCTCTCCCCGCTGACCCTGACCTACATCCACTCCGTGCTCAAGTCCGCCCTGGAGCACGCCGTCCGCGAAGAAGAGATCCCGCGCAACGTCGCCCGCAACGTCCGCACCGGCACCCCACGGCCCCGACGCTTCGAACCCCTCACCACCGATGAAGCCCGCCGACTCCTCACCACGGCCCAGGGTCACCGGCTCCATGCCCTGTTCGAACTCGCCCTTCACACCGGGCTCCGCAAGGGCGAACTCCTCGGCCTGCACTGGGAAGATCTCGACCTTGATCGGGGCACCGCTGCCGTCCGCCGCACATTGCAGCGCACCAGCACCGGCGGACTCACCACGTTGCCCACCAAGACCCGTGCCTCCGAACGCCGCATCGCCCTCCCCACCCGCTGCCTCCACTCGCTGAAGCAACACCACGAGCAGCAGCAGCGCGAACGGCACGCGGCAGGAACTGAGTGGCAGCACAACGGGTACGTGTTCACCACGCCACAGGGCAGGCCGATCGACCCGACCAACCTCACCCGCGCCTTCACCACGCTCCTCCGCAAGGCCGGCCTCCGTCGCATCCGCTTCCACGACCTCCGCCATTCGACCGCGACCCTGCTTCTGGAGCAGGGCGTCGAACTCGTCGTAATCAAGGAACTCCTCGGCCACGCCCACATCGGCGTCACCGCCACCGTCTATGCCCACGTGAGGCTCCGCCTCCAGCGAGACGCTATCGACGCCCTCTGCAGCGCGCTCGACGGCCCGACGAACACCGGGACAGGCAACGCCGACGGCGACGAACCGCCGCCCTGCGCCGCGCTCGTCCGCTGACGTTGCCGTCAACTACTGCCGTCACCCCACGCAGAAGCCCCGCCAGGACTCACCTGACGGGGCTTCAACTTTACTACTGGCAACCAGTGCGACGGTTGCAGGATCGAGCGAAGAAGTTACGCCTCACTTCCCGCTGATCAGTCTTCATCGAGAAGACCAATGGCTTCCGGAAGCCCCAGAATTACCCTCCTGCGCTCCGGGTTCTCTTCCAGTTCGGCGCACTCAAGAACCAGGGAAGTAACTTCCCGACGCCCCTCTTCCGATAGATCACGAAACAGGGCGGCAGCAGGTTCGAGAATGTCCGTCGCGATATCCGGATCAATATCTTCATCATCCGTCAAGTCGATCGAGACGACGAGGCTTACGAATGCGCGAACCAGGACCTTGTTGACATCCATCAGGGCACGACCCTCACTCGAATGTTGGTGATCAGGAGGCCGCCGAGGACTTTTCGAGCCCGCGCGGCCTCAGCCGCAGTGGGGACTTCCCACCGGCCGCTGTAACCGTTCTGCTCAAGTGCCAGAGATTGATTCATGGCTTGTCGGTATGTCTTGTTGAAGGTTGTGACGCTCACCTTTCGGTCGATCATCACGCCGTTGGCCGCATCAAACCCATCGAATTTGATCTGAGACAGCCGATTCCCGCCAGCCTTGTAGTACTGCAACGCCGGGGCCACGCCAGCCCTGGAACCCGCCGCCCCAGCATCATAAGCCCGCGCTGCGGAACTCATATTTGCGTTCTCGTTGACCCAATCGACGCTGCCATCGCAGTTGTGGACAAGAACCGGAGTCTGCCCCGCCAGCACATAGTACGTGTGCAGATCACTGACGGTGAGGTCGTGTGTGCGTTGCGGGCCCTGCTGGTTACGGACCTCGGTCACGGCCGTGCTGACGCCGTTCGGGGTGCGCAGCTCGTCGCCGACCCGGAGGTCACCGGCGTTCTTCCACCGCTGGTCGTCCTCGAGCCAGAACGGATGGTTGTCGGTCGCTGTAACGGCGGCGGGGCCCTGCCCGGTGGTGATGGTGAGCCGGGTGAAGTTCTTGTCGTCCTCGGTGGTGAAGGTGTTGGTCACCGGTCGTGCGGCGGTCAGCCCCGTCCGGGGGTCACTGGCGGCGACTCGGTCCCCGATGCGTACGTCCTCGATGGCCCGGGTGGCGCCGTCGGCGAGCAGCACCCGGGTCCCGGAGGGGAAGCTGTGCGGTGTGGCGCAGTCCGCGGCGTTCCGTTCCGACTTTGCCTGGTCGGCGAGTTTCTTCGCCTCGACCTTGGCCAGTGCGCGGGCGTCGATGAGGGTGCTGGCGCGGAGCGGGTAGGTGAGGCGGACCCTGCAGCCGCAGGCTCGGGCGTCGGCTTCGGCCTGGGCCTGGACACGGGCTGCGACCGAGGCGTAGAGCGGTCCGGCTCCCGGGTTGGAGCACTTCAGGGTGCCCGAGATGTCGTTGCCCCGGACGGGGAAGGTCCGCTGGGGGCTGGTGCACTGGCCGGCGGATTTGCCGTCGATGGTGAACGTGGCGTTCATCACGGCGGTGACCTCGCCCTTGGTGACGCGTTCCTTCCGGGCGATGGAGGTGACCTTGCCCGTGAAGCTCTGGGTGGCGGTGCAGCCCCCCGGGCTGCAGTCCATGTCGCCCGCGCCGTCCAGGGTGAAGTTGATGCCTCTGTCGGTTGCGTCCTTGAGCTGGTCCGCGTACTCGACCAGGGTGTCGAACATCTTGTCGGCGGCGTCGGCGAGGATCGGGGTCAGGTCCATTCCCTCTGCGTCGCCGGACGCCAGGGGCCCGGTGGTCACCGTGCGGGGAGCTGTCGGTGTCTCACCGTTCTCGAGCTGGTCCTTCATGTCGGACAGGCCTTCGAGGGGGTCGTAGGCCTCGAGCCTCAGCACTCGGTGCGGCTTGTCCTTCGTCACCAGCAGGCGGCCGGCGGAGGTGTCGATGCCGAGCGCGGGTGTTCCGTTCACGCTCAGTGGCTTCTGCCCGGACGTCCTCGGCTCGCTCGCCGGTGACGGCGACTTCTCCAGGTCGTTCAGGGCTTTGTCCAGAACTGCCGCGAGTTGCGGCGGGGCGATGGTGCGGGACAGTGCCTCGTCCATGAGGTCGGAACCGTCGTCCAGCCCCACGATCCACTCGCTGGGCGGTGCCTTCTTGCCCGCTTCCACGCTTTCCCTGGGGGCGGGGTCGACCTGCCATCGCGTGAACGTCTTGCCGCCGATGCGCAGCACGTCCCGGCCGTGGTCGTTGCGCCCGGAGGAGGTGGTGCCGAACTGGCTGCCGCCGGCGGTGACGCTGATCTCGTTCTCGGTGATGCCGAGGGTCGAGGTGTCCTTGTAACGCAGGCCAGGGGCGTCGGCCAGGTCGTCGACGGCTTCCCGGAACGGCTTGAGGTTCTGCCGGGACGCCTGAGTCTTGTCGGAGTCGGAGTCGGAGTCGGAGGACGTCAGCAACACCTGCCCTGCCACCAGCGCCACGACGACGAGGCCCACCACGCCTGCCAGCAGCGCCCGTTGAGCTCCGGTCAGAGCCCGGATCCACGCCATCAGCGGCCTGCCGGTCGGCCGGCCGGCAGGTGCTGGGGGCTGGGTGGGGGCCGCAGGCGTGGTCGCCCCGTTCGGGTTCGTTGCAGGCGGTGACGCCGGGTGCGTCGAGTTGTGTGGTGCCGGCGTGGCGGAAGGAGGGTTTGGCCCTGTGGGGGCGGGGTTGCCCAACGGGGGTGGGGTGGAGCGCGGCGTCTGCTGCCACGTGGCCGGGGTCGGCCCGGTCGCTCCTGGCTGATCTTCTGGTCCGGAATTCCAGTAGTGGTGATTCACCACGAATACCGCTCTCCTTGCACGTGTTCGTCATGGCCGAAGCCCCGTTGTGCGTTGCCGGATGCGCCGCTTGCTTCTGTCGGCAGTACACGGTGTGGGCGAGCGTGGGGTGGTTCCGGCTCTGCCGGGCCGACCGGCCGTTGTCACGGCGGAGGGTGATGGCCCGGTAGTGGCTGGCGCGTGGCCGGTTGTGTCTCGTCGGCTCGTTGTTCCGCGGGCCTGGTCCAGTAGTGGTCCGGCTCCACGGCGAACCCCGTTCTCTCGGGGTGTTCGTGGTACGGGAGCCCGGTGACGGCCGGGAGATGCAGGTGTCGCCCGCGGGGAGACCGAGCAGCTGCCGGCCTCAGGCGACCCTTGCGCAGATGGTGCCCTCGCCGTCGTGGACCTCCCAGGCATAGTCCTGGCCGCAGTTGCCCTCGGTGCCCTCCCCTACCGCGGTGATCTGCATGATGAAGTCGTATTCCACCGGCACCTTGCTCGCGTCGCAGTCCCAGACCGTCATCAGGCCCGCGCCGCCCGGCTTCCCACCCGCCCCTTTGGCGAGAAAGCAGGTTCCCTCCTGGAACCGCCTCTCCAGGCACAGAGCGGTGGTCGTGGCGTCGTCGTTCACATGGGACCAGGCGGAGCTGTCAGCTCCGTCCTCGCACGTGTCGGAGTCGTCGGTCACGTCGGTGACGCTGACGTAGGCGGTCGTCCAGTCGCACGGCACGGTGTCCGGTTCGTCCTCGCTCCATTTGCCGTATCCGTCGTCGTGGACGTTGAGGCAGTCCCCGGGGCTCACGTCCGCGAACGCCTCGTCGAGGGGGTCGGGCTCCTCGGGTGTGGGCGTTTCGTAGGAGTCGTCCTGCGAACTGTCGTTGCCACCGGTGCCGGCACCACCGTCGGAGGACTCGTATCCGGGCTCGGGTGGGGTGTAGGTCTCCTCGGAGACCGTGGGACGAGCCGAAGCGTTCCCCGCAGAGTCGGAATCGTTCTGCGCGACCCCGACAATGACGAAGATCAGGAGCAGGCCGACAGCCAGAGCGCCCACGGTCTCTTTGAGGGACGACCAGTTGATACGGCCCGGAGACGCCGCCGGTGTGGGTGCGGTGCCCGGAGCGCTGCCGGCCGAGGAGGCGTTGCTGGGGCGGGGTCCGTTCCGGGCAACGGTGGCTGCGGCAGAGGTGGTGGACACCGCGTGGCTGGCCGCGGTGAGTTGCTCGACCCATGCGTTCGAGGTGGGTCTGCGAGCCGGATCGGGGTCAAGGCTCGTGCGGGCCAGATCGCCGAGTTCCGGGCTGATGGCAGCCAGGGCGGAAGGGTCGGTGGTGGTCTGGTCACGGGCGAACAGACGGATGGCGAGCAGTCCGAGTTTGTACACGTCACTGGCCGGGGTTGCCTTTTCCTCACCACCGGGGACCTGCCAGTCGGGTGTTTCGGCCTGGGGAAGAGCGGTGGCGCCGTGCAGGCGCATTGCGTCGCAGTCGATGAGGAAGCACTGGGGTGCCGGATCGGTGGTGAACAGCAGGTTCTTGGGTGAGAGATCACCGACGGCAATACCGATGCGGTGAAGCCGGCTGAGGGTGACCGCGAGGTCGGCCAGGAGCAGGACCCGGTCGGGGTCGCTGATGCCGAGGCCGATGCCGGTGATGTAGGCGTCGGTGTTGAGCAGGTACTCCAGATTGGCCAGCCGCCGGGAAGCCGGGGAAGTGCTGGTGAGGCCTTTGAAGGTGAACTGGAAGCGATCGGGCACCAGGCGCATGAGCAGTCCGCAGACCTGGCCGTTGCGCCGGACCACCGCAGCAGGCCAGGCCGTGCTGTCGCACAGCCACCGGCCCTCCGTGGCACCCAGCGCGCTGGGCAGATCCACCTGTGCGGACAGTACTGCGACATCCAGTTCGGCCAGGACCGTGGGGGAGTACTCCTTGTAGGCCACTTCCCAGCCGCCGCCGGCATTCTTGTTGATCCTCTTGTTGGTGACCTCGTGCACCGTGCCCTGTCCGCCCTGGCCGAGCCTGCGCCCCAGGGCGAGCGTGCCGTATTCGACAGCGGGTGTGGAGCCGTGTGTCGCGTTCACGCCGGTACGTCTCCGGGGTGTGGCCAGATCGCCAGCAACGTGCGGTCGTCGTCGAAGGTCTCCCTGGAGAAGTCGAGGAGGTGCGCCAGCCACGCCGGAGATGTCGGTGCGTTCAAGTGGTGGGCGAACAGGGCGCCGACCAGGCCGTCGCCGTCACCGAGCGGATCCGCGAAGCCGTCGGTGCCGACCAGCAGGACCTGGCCGGGCTCCAGCCGCACCCTGGCCGCCTCCAGCACATCGGGGACGTGAGGAAGCGGGGTGACCTCGTTCGACACCAGCAGGCTGTCGGAACCGGTCTTGGAACTGAACAGCGGCCGGAACTGCTTCAGAGGCTGCTCCAGCACCCAGGCCATCGAGTCGGCGATGCGTACCAGCTCGGCCGTGGGGCCCTCTGGGCCGGGGCGTACGACGCCGGTCACCAGCGTCGTGGCGTAGAGGCCCGCCACCTCGCCCGGCTCCGGTTCCCTGCCCTCCAGGCGCCACAGAGCCAGCTGGCGGAGGCGTTCGGCGGCGTAGCGTGTCACGTCCTGGAAGTCGAGCGTTTCCCCACTCGACGACAGGAGGTGCAGCATGCGTTCCAGTGCGGCCTTGCATGCTTCCACGGCCCCGAGTTCCGAATTCGCGGCGCTGGACACACCGTCGGCGACGGCGAACACGATGCTGCCGGTGGCCTCGTGGACCGCTGCACGCGCCGTGTCCTGGCGGGGCTGGCGGTAGTAGCGGTGCTTGGCGCCGCGCACCGACGCGAAGCGAAGACGGAGAGCCGGTGTCGACCAGCCGTCGCACTCGGTATCGGGGAAGTCGTAGGCGTACTGGCCTGGCGGCCGGGCCTCGAACTCGGGGCCCGGCGTGCCCACGGTGACCTGCTGCCACGGCACGGTACGGACGGCGGAGGGCGGGGCGGGCACCGGCGGACGGTTGCGGGGCGCGGGCGCATCCATCATCCGACCTCGTCGATCGCCATGCTGAACTGGTCGGGGCGGTTCACCACGAGTTCCGGAACGCCCGAACCCAGCGCGTGGCCGGAGGCGACAAGGCTCGCGGTGAGCGCGTGGAAGAACTCGGCGACCGCCCGACCGATGTCGGTTCCGGGCTTGGCCACGAACGCGAACTCCGGCCGGGTGGCCACTTCCACCATCGTGGAGGCCCGGGCATCACCGATCCCGCAAGCCACGATGTTGGGGGCGGTCGGCGTTTTCGCCCGGTCGGTGAGCCGGCCGTGCGGCTGCCGCCAGGCCCCCTTGTCCGTCGGCTGCCCGTCGCTGAGGAAGAACACCACCGGCCGGTGCACCTTGTAGCCCTCGCTGCGCAGCCACCGGACGTCTGCCGGGATCCGGGTCAGCAGGTCCTCGAAGGCCGCCTCGTAGCTGGTCAGGCCCCGGATCTCGATCTTGGGCAGGCTGGTCTCGTGGCGCATGTCGGCCACCGCCAGGCGTACCTGCACGTCGTCGGAGAAGCCCAGTACCGCCAGGCGTAGTTTGGCCGCGACCATGGGCTCGGCCCGAAGCCCCTCGCACAGCGAGTTCAGGCCGTCGGAGAGATCGCCCTCGTACGGGGCCATCGAGCCGGATTCGTCGGCCAGCACGTAGGCCGGCAGCAGTACACCCCTGGTTTCCGCCATGTGGACCTGTTCCTCGCTTCCATTCCGCACGCCGCACCGCGATGGCCTGCTTCCGGCCAACCGGCTTCTGACGGCTGGGACTTGACTCGTTTGTGCGCCGACCGCAGGTGCCGCAGCGCTACCCTTCCCATCCCGGGGAAGGGCGATCTTGCGGACACCCGGGGACCGGCCGGGCAGAACGGGGAAGGAAGATCCGCCGGCGGCCTTCCGTCCCCCACCCGTACCGCCGGGAGATGCCATGCCTGACTCCGTTGCACGCAGGTGACTTGGCCCCGGCCCCGCGCGGTCTCGCCAACCATGACCGCAGGCGTTTCAGCACGGATGAAATTTTGATGATGTGCGAGGTGGCAGTGCAGGGAAGCCAGAGGAGCGCGACGGGCGGCGGGGCATCTGAGCGGCTCCGGATCGAGATGCTGGGCCCGGTCCGCGTACGCCGCGGTACGACGCCGGTGGACATCGGCCCCGCACGTCGGCAGGCGGTGCTGGTGGCACTGGTCCTACGCCGGAACGGACCGGTCGGCTACGCGCGGCTGCTCGACGACGTGTGGGGAACGCACCCACCGGAATCCGGCCACCGCGTACTTCCCAGCTACGTCTTCGCGTTGCGCAAAGCACTCGACCCGCAAGGAACCAAGCCGGGAAGTTCGGTGATCCGTGGCGGTGGCGGCGGATACCGCTTCGTCCTCGACGACCTCGACCTGGACACCGTCGAACTCGAGGCGCACGCCCGGGCGGCGCGGCGGGCCAAGGACTCGGGCGACCTGGCCACCGCCACCGACAGGTTCACGGCCGCGCTCGCCCTGTTCCGGGGAGAGCCGCTGGCCGGGCTGCCCGGCCCGCACGCCCGGGTCGAGCGGCAGCGGCTGACGGAACGCCGTGTCGCGCTCCAGGCGGGAAGACTGGAGTGTCTGGTCGGGCTGGGACGCGCCGGTGAAACCCTCGACGAGCTGGCCGTGCTCACGGCGGCCGCCCCCCTCGACGAACCGCTGTTGGGCCTGCGGATGCGAGCCCTGTACGCGGCCGATCGGCAAGGCGATGCGCTGAGGGCCTTCGCCGACATGCGCGTCCGCCTCGCCGACGAACTGGGTGTCGACCCCGGCCCGCAACTCCAGCGCATCCACGAGGCGGTCCTGCGGCGCGACGACACGCTCCTCCTCAACGGTGCGCCGGCCCGCCCGGTCCGTTCCCGACGTCCGGTGAACAACCTGCCCGGCGCCCTCGGGCACATCGACGGACGCGCACGCGAACTGGAACTGCTGACCGCACCGTCACCGAGCGGCACGGTGTCCCTCACGACCGTCGACGGCACCGCGGGCGTCGGCAAGACCACGCTCGCCCTCCACGCCGCCCACCGACTGCGCGATGACTTCCCGGATGGATGCCTCTACGCGGGCCTGCGCGCACACAACGAGGAACAGCGGCCCCTCACACCGCAACGGATCCTGCGCAGACTCCTGCGCTCCCTGGGCGAGCCCAGCCACGAGTCACTGAACGATCTCGACGAACTCACCGCCGCGTGGTGCACCACCACGAGTTCGCTGCGGCTCCTGCTGGTACTGGACGATGCCGCGAACGCACGGCAGGTCGCACCGCTGCTTCCGGCCGGGCCGGGCAGCCGCGTACTGGTCACCAGCCGCCGCCGTCTGGCCGAACTCGACGCCGATCTCAGGATCACCCTGGAACCCCTGGAGGCCGACGGCGCGGCATCACTGCTGAGGCGCCTGGTCGGGGACGCGCGTGCCGACGAAGAGCCGGAGGCCATGGGCGAGCTGGCCCGGCTCTGCGACGGCCTGCCCCTGGCACTGCGGATCGTCGGGGCACGGCTGCAGACCCGGCCCACATGGACACCCGCGTTCCTGGTGGACCGGATGACCGGTGACGAGGACCGGCTCGTCGAACTCAGTGCCGGGGACCGCAGCGTCGAAGCGGCCTTCCACCTCTCCTACGACCAGCTCCCCCCACAGCTGCAGCGCGCCTTCCGGGTCCTGGGACTCGTGCCGACGACCGAGGTCGACAAACTGGCGACGGCCGCGATGCTGGGCTGCCCGCCCTCCGAGGCGGAGAACGTACTGGAGGGGCTCGTCGACGTCAGCCTCCTCCAGCAGCCCGGACCGGGCCGTTACCGTTTCCACGACCTGGTCCGGGCGCACGCCCGCCGCTGCGCCCGAGCCGTGCCCGAGGAGCATGCCCCGGCGCGCGCCGCCCTGTTCCGCCTCTATCTGGAAGCGGGCCGCCTTGCCAGCGACTGGGGTCCCGGCGGATTCCCCACCGGGCCACGAGCCACCGGCACGATGTTCTCGGACTGGCAACATGCGGAGCGGTGGCTGGACGCGGCGGGCACCGAGCTGCCGGATGTCGTCGCGCACGCCGCCGAACTGGGCGAGGCCGATCACGCCTGCTGGATCGCCGAGGCGCTGGTCGACTTCTTCCTGCGCCGAGGCCACTATCACGAGTGCCGGGCCACCCTTGAGACGGCGTTCGGCTGCGCGGACGAAGCGACCGACCGGCGGATGGCTCCCGCCCTGCGAAGCGGGATGGGGATGATCGACCTCTACCAGAACCGGTTCGAGGAGGCGCCCGCATGGTTCGCCACGGCCCTGGAGCTCAGCCGCCGGAACGGTGAAACACGTGAAGAGGCCCGCGCTCTGGCCGGGCTGGGGGCCTCGGCATTCAACCTGGGCAGGGGAGAGGAAGCCATCCCCCAACTGACCGACGCCCTCGCCCTTTCCGAGAGGGTGAACGACCGATGGCTCACCGGCATGGCGCTCAGCCTGCTCGGCTCGATCCACCACCTCCACGGACGCATCGAAGCCGCACTGGACTGCTTCGGACTCGCCTACTCCCACGCCGAGACCAGCGGCAGACCCAATCTGCTGAGCCAGACGCTCTACTGCATCGCGGAGGTCCACCTCGGCCAGGGCCGCAACCGCGAGGCGTACGGACTGTTCCGCCGCGCCCTCGACCAGGTCGCGCAGAGCACGCCCACGTTCCAGCAGGCGCTTCTGCTGACCCGGCTCGGCACCGCCCGGGAAACCACCGACCCGGACGAGGCCCTGACCCTCCACCACGAAGCACTCGCCCTGCACGAACGGCTGGACCCCCTGAAGGAACCGCAGTACGACCGGCTGGAGATGGACATCCGTTGCCGGCTCGGCCAGACGTACGTCACCGCGGGCCGCCTTCACGAGGGACGGGAACAGTTCCTGGCCGCGCTCGCCGTCCCCGGAGCCCCGACGCACCTCTTCGAGTACGCACGGGCGGAAGAGGGCCTGAGCCGTTGTCATGCCGAACCCGAGGACGGCTGTTTTGGCGATCAGGCATAGGCGTGTGGTCCTGGGGCGCTTCACCCGGGCCGTACCACCTGCGCCGCACCCGTGACGGGTGCGGGGCAGGGCGGTTCCTACGCCTCCGTCACCGCCGTGGCGCGCCACGGGGCCAGACGCTGTACGTCGCGGGCCGTTGCCGTGACGCCGCTCAGGAAGCCCTGGGCGCGGGGGGAGGCCGTGTCGCGGAGCCATTCCGGGGCGATGTCGCAGACCGCGACCTTCGCCTCGGTGCCGGCCAGGGCCAGGGGCAGGGTGTGGACGACGGTGGAGGGGAAGCTGAGGACCGTGCGGCCGATCGGGCCGCGGCGGGCGATGAGTTCCAGGGGGAGGTCGGGGCGGACGATCTCCAGGCCGGTGAGGGCCTCCAGGGCGTGGAGTTTGTCGGTGGACTCGCGGCGGTGGGCGAAGTAGCGGGTCGCCCCGTGGGTGCGGGACAGGGCCGCGACGGCCTCCAGGTACTGGTCCCGGTCGACCACGCCCGTCTCGACGAGGGAGGTGCCGACCAGGTCGGCTCCCTTGGTGAGGTTCGGCGGGCCGAAGCGGGCGCGGGTCCAGGCGAAGGTGTTGGGGGTGATGGTGACGCCGGGCGGAGCCTCGACCGGCATCGCCGTGAAGACCTCGACCGTGCGGGTGTCGGACGGGACGAAGCGGCTGCGGGCGCGGGCCGTGACCGGTGCCAGGACCAGTTCGCGCGGGCCCGAGCCGCCCTTGCGGTGCCAGCGCACCAGGCGTTCGCCGCGTGCCAGCTGGGCGACGAACTCCATGGTGGCGGTGCCGTCGTCGACCACCGTGAGGCTGCGGGCCCGGACCATGGTGAGCAGGAGCTGCACGTACCGGGAGAACGGGTCGCCGATGACGATGTGGCGGGCGCCGCGGACGAGTCCGGCCAGGTCGCGGAGGCTCTTGAGGGGAGCGCTCGCGCCGCCGCGCGCCTCCTGCCAGCGGACATGGATGCCCTCGTCGCGGGCCAGCTCCGCCATCCGGCGCAGCTGGCCGCGCGACATCGGGTCGACCGGGGGGAGGACGACGACCGTGATGTCCGTCAGGACCCGGTCGTCGCCTCCCTCTGCGTAGGCCCACTCCAGGACGTTCAGGAGCTGGACCGGGCTCTCGACGAAGGCGAGGTTCACCGGTCGGCCCGTCAGACCGCGACCGGCTCGGCGGCCGTGGCCGCCTCGCTCTCGGCGACGACGCCCGTGACCCGACGGAGCTTCTTCATCGGGCCGAGCTCGGACTCGTACACCTTCTTGACGCCGTCGCCGAGCGAGGCCTCGATGGTGCGGATGTCGCGGACCAGGCGGCTGAGGCCCTGCGGCTCGACGGAGGCGGCCTGGTCGGAGCCCCACATGGCGCGGTCCAGGGTGATGTGGCGCTCGACGAACGTGGCGCCGAGGGCGACGGCGGCCAGGGTGGTCTGGAGGCCGGTCTCGTGGCCGCTGTAGCCGATCGGGACGTTGGGGTACTCCTGCTGGAGGGTGTTGATGACCCGCAGGTTCAGCTCCTCGGCCTTGGCCGGGTACGTCGAGGTGGCGTGGCAGAGCAGGATGTTGTCCGAGCCGAGGACCTCCACCGCGTGGCGGATCTGCTTCGGGGTGGACATGCCGGTGGAGAGGATGATCGTGCGGCCGGTGGCGCGCAGCGCGCGCAGCAGCTCGTCGTCGGTGAGCGAGGCCGAGGCGACCTTGTGGGCGGGGACGTCGAACTTCTCCAGGAAGGCGACGGCCTCGGTGTCCCACGGGGAGGCGAACCAGTCGATGCCGCGCCGGGCGCAGTGCTCGGAGATGGCCCGGTACTCGTCCTCGCCGAACTCGACGCGGTGGCGGTAGTCGATGTACGTCATCCGGCCCCAGGGGGTGTCGCGCTCGATGTCCCACTGGTCGCGCGGGGTGCAGATCTCCGGGGTGCGCTTCTGGAACTTGACCGCGTCGCAGCCCGCCTCGGCGGCGATGTCGATCAGGGCGAGGGCGTTGTCGAGGTCGCCGTTGTGGTTGATGCCGATCTCGCCGGTGATGTAGACGGGGCGGCCGGGGCCGGCGGTGCGGGTGCCGAAGGTGCGCAGGCGGGAGGTGCTCATGAGGTGTGTTTCCTTAGCTCGGGTGGCTCTGATGACGTGGCGGGCTTGGGGACCCGGGATCACTTGGGGGACTTGGCGTTGGTCGTGAGGGTGGGGCCGAGCAGCCAGGCCGCGATCTCGCGGATGGCGCCGAAGCCGCCGGGGACGGTCGTGACGGCGCGTGCGGCCGCCCGTACCGAGTCGTGGGCGCTCGCGACGGCGACGGGCCAGCCGGCGAGTGCGAAGCAGGGCAGGTCGTTGACGTCGTTGCCGACGTAGAGGACGCGTTCGGGGGCGATGGACTGTTCGTCGCACCACTGCTTGAGCGCGAGGTCCTTGCGGTCGATGCCGTGCAGGACCGGGATGCGGAGCTTGTTCGCGCGGGCCGCGACGACCGGGTTCTGCTCGGTGGACAGGATCAGCAGCGGCAGCCCGGCCCTGCGCAGTGCGGCGATGCCGAGGCCGTCGCCGCGGTGGACGGCGACGATCTCGCGTCCGTCGGCGTCGATGAGGACCCGGTCGTCGGTCTGGGTGCCGTCGAAGTCCAGCACGACGGCGTCGACGTCGTCGAGGGTGGGCAGCGGCGACGGGTCGAGCAGCGGGGCGAGGGCGCGGGCGCGGGCCAGGTCGTGCGGGTCGTCGACCTCCAGGACCCGGGCGGCGTCGGTGCGCACCAGTGCGGTGTGGCCGAAGAAGCGGTGGCGGTGGGTGCGGAAGCCCTCGACGTCCATGGCGTACGCGGTGCCGGTCTCGAGGAGGTCCTCGGGGCGGTCCTGGCGCATCTGGCGTACCGACTTGTCATGGTTGACGCCGTAGTTGCCCTCCTCGATCGCGCCGCCGTCGCGCCAGAGGAAGCCGTGGAAGGGGGCGACCGTGACCGCCGTGTCGGCGCCCTCGCGGGCGACCGCGGCGGCGACGCCGTCGATGTCCTCCCGTACGACGAAGGGGCTGGTGCACTGGACGAGCAGCACCACGTCGGCCTTCCGGTCGCGCATCGCCTCGTACGCGTCCAGGGCATGCAGCACCGCGTCCTCGCTGCTGGACCTGTCCCCGGCGATGGCCGCGGGGCGCTGGACGATGTGCAGCCGCTCGGGGGTGCCCGTCGTGTCGCCCGCGGCGCGGGCCGCGTCGGCGATGGCCGCGTCGTCGGTCGTCACGACGACGTCCGTGACCTCGTGGGAGGCCAGGCAGGCGCGTACGGCGCGGGCGACCAGCGGTACGCCGCCGACCTGGGCGAGGTTCTTGGCCGGTACGCCCTTGGATCCGCCGCGGGCGGGGATCACGGCGAGCACGGTGGGCGGCGTCATCGCTGCTCCTGGGGTCGGGGTCGGGTCGGGAGTCGGGGTCGGAATCGGCAAGGCGGTGGCCGGCGGGGTGGTGGGCGGCGGGGTCACAGCTCGCCCATCCGCCGGATGACGGGGGCGACCCGCTGGACGCCCTGCCGGTACGCGCCGCGCGCCGCCTCCCGGACCGCTTCGCGGACCGCGCCGCGCACCCCGCCCGTCTCGCGCGGCCGTTCGGCGCCCGGCAGCGGGTGGCCGTCGGGGGCGAGGTGGTGGCGGGCGAGGATGCCGGGGAGGTAGCCGGGCGCGGTGGCCGGGGTGTAGTAGGGGGCGAGGTCGGGCAGCCGGGGCGCGGCGAGCAGCGCGTCGACGCGGGCGCGGGCGTGGTCGTAGGCGGTGGCGTACGTGCCGTCGGCGGCGACGCCCTGGCCGGCCAGCCACTCCGGGTCGGGCTCGGGGCGCAGGCCGCCGTCTAGGTGGTCCCAGGAGGTGAGCAGGCCGGAGCCGACGAAGTGGTGGTTGCCGAGGGCCTCGCGGACGCCGAGGTCTGTGAGGACCGCGGTCGGGATGCGCCGGTGCAGGGACTCCAGCGCGGCGGTCGAGGAGACCGTGACCAGCAGGTCGGTGCGGTCCAGGACCTCGCCCATGTTCCCGTACGCCAGACGGAAGTTGGGCGGTGTTCCGCCGGGCAGCCTCTCGGCGAGCCGCTGGTACGGGAGTTCCTCGATGTGCGTGGTGTGCTCGCCGGGCTTGGAGCGCAGCTTCAGCACCACCTCGCGGCCGGGGTGCAGCCGGGCGTGCTCGACGAGCCTGCGCAGCAGGTACGTGCGGTCGGCGCGGGAGGCCGGCACGGACGGCTGGGCGGCGAAGACGACGGTGTCGCGGCCCTCCTCCGGGCGGTGCGGCTCACCGCCGAGGAACGGCAGGGCGGCCTCCGTGACGGACGAGGCGTCGGCGCCCACTCCCTCGTACACCGCGCGGAAACGCTCCGCGTCGTGGCGGGAGTTGGCGAGGACGACGTCCGCGCCGTGCCGCAGCAGCAGTCCGTCGGCGAGCTTCTCGTACACGACGCCGACGTAGCCGGTGACGACGACGGGACGGGCCGGCAGCCGCAGCGCGGCGAGGCCGTGCAGCATGGCCTGGACGCCGCCGCCGACGAGGGCGAGGACGACCACGTCGTACCCCTCGTCGCGCACGGTGTGCAGGAACTCGACGGCCGTCACCTCGCGCACCCGGTCGGGGCCGATGCCGACGTCGCCGACCTCGGCGAGCTGGCGCGGGGTCGGGGTCGCCCGGCCGCGCAGCAGCAGTCCGCTGATCTCGACGCGCTGCGCCGACGCGTCGGACGCACCGGCGGTGAGGCGGCGCGCGGTGAGCGCGCCCCATTTCCACCGGGTGTCGGAGTCGGCGAGCACGGCTACCCGGAGGGCGGTCGTCTTTTCGGTACGTGGGGGCACGTCCCAGAACTTAGGAAGGCATTTCGATTCGCGGCCCAACGCGATGGCAACAGCTGGTTAACAGCCCGTCGACGATTGGCTAATCGGCCCGGTTCACGCCCCGGAGAACCCGCGCATTCACGCCGGTTCACCATTTCCGCATGTGCCGTTCACCCGCAGTACTTCTCCGGGACAAGGCAAATGCCGAAACCGCCCTTAGCGTGACCGAGTGGTTAAGCTCTCCGTCATCGTGCCGTTCTACAACGTGCGGACATATGCCTCCGACACCCTTCGAAGTCTGCGCGCCAACGCGCGCGAGGACTTCGAGTTCGTCCTCGTCGACGACGCCTCGACCGACGGGACCGCGGACGTCCTGCTCCGGGCGCAAGGCGAGATCCCCGGGGTGGTGCTGCGGCGGCACGAACAGAACCAGGGGCTGGCGACCGCCCGCAACACCGGCCTCGACGCGGCGGGCGGCCAGTACGTCACGTTCCTCGACGGGGACGACTGGCTGGCCCCCGGGTACTGCGCCGAACTGGTCGCCGCCATGGACCGGCTGGGATGCGACTTCCTGCGGACCGACCACGTGCAGTGCCACGGCAAGTCGCGCACCGTGGCCCGGGTGCCGCACGGCCTGCGCGACGTGCCGATGGACCCGCGCGACGCGATCCTCCCGGTCGGGCGCACCACGTCCGTCGACTACCCGTACGCCTGGGCCGGCGTCTACCACCGCCGCCTGGTCGAGCGCGGGCTGATCCACTTCACGGACGGGCTGCGCACCGCCGAGGACCGGCCGTGGATCTGGCGGCTGCACCGGGAGGCGGAGTCGTTCGCCGCGGTCGGCCTGCTCGGGGTCTTCTACCGGCGCGGGGTGTCCTCCTCGTTGACCCAGATCGGCGACATCCGGCAGCTCGATTTCATTCGCGCGTTCGACCAGGTTCTCGACGAGACCGCGCGGGACCCGGAGGCCGACGCACTGATGCCGAAAGCGGTGCGCACCTATTGCGCACTGATCTCCCACCATTTGGCGACCATTTCGAAATTCGAGCCGGCCGTGGCCCGCGGTCTTCTCGACATGGGCGCGGCGGCGCTGCACCGCATGCCGCAGGACATTCTGAAAGAGACGATCGACGCCATGGACGCCGACAGGTCCGCCCGGCTGCGACGGCTGCGCCGTCGTCCCTTCACCGCTGCGAGGGCCGCCGCATGACCACTCAGATCCTCTGCGCGTCCACCCTCTACGGCGCGGCCACCCTGGCCGCGGCCGTCGACACCGGTCTCATCCGGCCCGCCGACCGGCGCATCCTGCTGATCAGCAACAACGCCGCCGTCCCCGAGGTCGCGCCGTCGCTCGACGCGATGCCGGGCTTCGGGGCGATCCGGGACCGGTTCGACGAGGTGCTCTCCTGGAACGCGGCGATCGAGCCGTTCCACCCGTCGGGCTGGTCGCCGCGGGCCGAGGACGTACCGCTGTGGGAGCGCCATCTGCGCAGGCTGTGGCAACTGGGCGACGACGACGTCGAGTTCGCCGTCGAGTCCATCCAGGTCAACCCGGCCCTCGCGGTCACCGGGATCTTCACGGGCGCGGCCGTGGACGTGTACGCGGACGGGCTGATGAGCTACGGGCCCACCCGGATCAAGCTCGACCCGCTGCTCGGCACGCGGGTGCGCCGGGTCCTCCACCTCGATCTGGTGCCGGGCCTGGAACCCCTGCTGCTCACGGAGTTCGGCGTCGGGGCGGAGACCGTTCCCGACGACGCCTTCCGCGCGGTCCTGGAACAGATCGGGGCGCGCACGCCCGCGCCGGAGATCCCGTACGACGCTCCGGCGCTCCTGCTCGGCCAGTACCTCTCGGCGCTGGGCATCCTCACCGCCGAGGAGGAAGAGGAGCTGCATCTGCGCATGTTGCGCGGGACCGCCGCGCGCGGGCACCGGCAGATCGTCTTCAAGCCCCATCCGACGGCGCCCGCCCGCTGGTCCCGGCTGCTGGAGGCCGAGGCCGCCCGGCTCGGTGTGGAGTTCACCGTGCTCGACGCGCCGGTGCTCGCGGAGACGCTGTACGAGCGGTTGCGGCCGGTGCTGGTCGTGGGCTGCTTCTCCACCGCGCTGTTCACGGCGCGGCAGCTGTACGGTCTGGACACCGCCCGTACCGGCACGGGGATGCTGCTGGAGCGGCTGACGCCGTATCAGAACAGCAACCGGGTACCGGCGGTCCTCGCCCACACCCTGCTGCCCGAGCTGGAGACGGGGCGCACCCGGACGCCCAGCGACACGGGCCGGCTGGTGACCGCGATCGGGTTCACGATGCAGCCGCGGATCCACCCGGGGCTGCGGCCGGCCGCCACCGCGTACCTCTCGGACGGTGTCACGCCGGACGAGCAGCGGCTGTTCCCGCGACGCAGACTCACGGTGCTCGGGCTCCCCGGCGGTCTGCCCGGACAGCTCGCCGCGCTCTCCCGCAGACCGGCGGTGCGGCGGGCGGCCCGGAAGGCGCGCCGGCTGGGGCGGGCCGTACTGCGCTGACCCCGAGCATCGGACGGGCGGGACCACAGGTGGTCCCGCCCGTCCGGCGTTCCGGGTTCGCCCGGTCTCAGCCGAGCACCCTGCTCATTCCCAGCCGCCCCCACAGCAGCGCCGCGCCGAACGACAGCAGCGTGGTCGCCGCCGTCACCGCGACCATCAGCGCGGCGGCCGACGGCAGGGACAGACCGGTGGAGACGAACAGGTCCGTGAGCACGCCGAGGACCAGGACGTGGACCAGGTAGGCGCCGAACGACGCGTCGGCCAGCCGGGTCAGTCGGGGGCGCAGCCCCTCGGGAATCCGCAGCCGGTGCAGGGAGAGCAGCACCCCCGCGCTGAACAGCGCAACCAGCACGCTGGCGTACGGGATCGCGTAGTGGACCCGGTACTGGTAGCCGATCACCGCGGCCAGCGCCACCAGCGCCGGCAGGATCCACAGCAGGCGCTTGCGCCCGGTGGCCCCGGCGGGCAGTGCGAGCAGGAACGCGCCCAGCACCGCGTAGATCAGCTGGTACGGGCCGAAGCCCCAGCCGAAGCGCGGCAGTTCCGCCCCGGTGACCTCGGCGAGGTCGCCGAAGAGGGACGGTGCCGCCGCCAGGACCAGGAGCGCCGCGCCCAGCCCCCACGGCCGCCTGCCCGACCGCACCAGCACCACGAAGGCCAGGAGCATGACCACGGGGATGTAGGCGTACAGGTACCAGAGGTGGTAGGCGGGGCGGACCGAGGCGAGGAGCGAGTCGAGCGCCAGCTCGCCGACCGGGTCGTCGTTGGTGCCGCGCAGTCGCCCCCACGCCAGGTAGAGGGCGGTCCACACGGCGAGCGGCAGCACGATGCGCACGATGCGCCGCCGCAGTTGCGCGCCGTCCTTCGGCGGGGCGCCGACCAGGACGACCCATCCGGCGATGGCGAAGAACAGTGGCACGGCGAACCGGCCGGCCGAGTCCGCCACCAGCCCCGCCCAGTAGGTGCCCGTTCCGCCCGAGGGCTCGCGGCCGACGGCGTTCACGAACGCGGAGCCCGTGTGGCAGAGGATCACGCCGACCGAGCAGAGCAGCCTGATCAGGTCGATGTCGTGACGGTGCTCGCGGGGCGGGCGCCCGCCCCGCGGGTCCGCCGCCACCGGTACGGGTGGTACGGACGATGCGGGCGGTGCGGGCAGTGCGGACGAGGAGGCCGGCGGTACCGGCGGGGAGGCCGTCACACCCGCAGGGTGCTGCGGGTGCGCCGTACCGTGCTGCGCAGCCGGGCCGCGGCGCCCGGGGTGCTGCCGCCGGGCAGGGAGAGCTTGCCGAGCCGCCGGCGCTTGAAGTAGCGCCGGGTGCTGTCGTCCAGCCGCTCCCGCAGCCAGCTCTCCGCCTCGTCGCGCAGCTCCGGGTGGAGTTCGGACTGCATGCAGTAGCCGACCGTGCGGACCAGCGGTCCCAGGGTCGCGGGCGCGGCGGCGGGCAGGGCGGGCACCTCCCCGCCGCCGTGCCGTTCCAGGTCGGGCACGTAGTGGTCGACGATCGTCAGCGGGACGCGGTTGCTGTTCTCGTACGGGGCGATGCGGTCCAGGACCAGGCCGGTGCCGACGCGGGCGACCGGGATGCCGTGGTACACGGCGGCGGTGAGCATGGCGGTCGAGAAGCAGCCGACGACGAGCGTGGGCGCGCACCGCTCGAAGAGGGTCTCCGCCAGCAGGGGCGTGTCCAGCGTGACGAGCCGGACCCCGGCCTCGGTCGCGGCCCGCTCCAGGGCGTCGGAGTAGCGGACGGGGGCGGTGGGGTGGGGCTTGAAGAGGACGGAGGTGTGACCGGCCCGGGCGGCCCCGTGCAGCATGCGGATGTGCAGGGCCTCCTCCTCCTCGACGGTCAGGATGTCGAGGGCGGCCAGGTACTGGCCCAGGAGCACGGCGGTGGGGGCCTGCGCGACCGCCTCGGCGAGCTGCCGGTCGCCGTCCGCCGACGCGGCGATCTCGCCCAGCACCTTGCGGAAGGCGTCCTCCGGCACGAGTTCGGTCTCCACGTCGAACTCGGACAGCAGCATGGGCTTCAGGCCGGGCACCAGGTCGAGGTGGAGGACCCGCCGGACCCGGCAGCCCATCGACTGGGGCAGCCTGGTGCGGGTCGGGCCGTAGCTCATGAGGCCGTCCGCGTAGACGTGCAGGGCGCTCTCGGAGAAGATCGCCGCGAGTGCGCGGGCGGGGTCGACCTGGATGGACTCCAGGACCAGTTCGACGGGTTCCTCGCCCAGGTCCCAGGCGAGCCGCAGCGCGCGCTGCCACAGCACGACGTCGTCGGCGCGCGGCCCCCAGGCGCCGGGGTGGTAGGGGCGGATCGTCTCGTTCCAGCTGATGACGGAGTCGAAACGGGCGGCGATGCGGTCGTAGCCGAGCAGCGCGTCCGGTCCTGCGGCGGTCTCCGGCACCGGGGCGTTGTTGCACACCAGCAGGATGCGGCGGCTGTCCGCCGGCGGTCCGAACTGGCCGGCGTCGAGGGCGGCGGCGAGCGTGGCGGCCCCGTACAGGGTCGAGACCTGGAAGATCTGGGTGCGGGTGGGCATGGTCAGGCGGCCTTCTGCTTGTCACGCAGGCGTCGGAGCAAGGTGCTGCGCTTCGTGTCCATCGTCGTCAGGATGTGGTCCAGCACGTGCGGGGGCATGCGGTGCAGCGCGGCGGCCGATTCCTGCCGCAGCCGGCGGGCCGTGGCGGCCTCGTACTCCCCCGCCTTCTCGGTGTGGAAGGCGATCAGCGCGCAGTAGGTGCGGACCGCCTTGGGCAGCAGGAGTTCCGCGTCCCGGTCCTGCTCCAGCTCCGCCAGGAGGGTGTCGTAGGCGGGGAAGAAGTCCAGTTGGCGGGAGTCCTTGATCTGGGTCAGCGAGGTGGTGACCCCGCGCCGGTAGAAGATCCCGTGGAGTCCCAGGACCGCGCAGGAGCGTGCCCGCAGGTGCAGCCGCCAGGTCCACAGCCGGTCCTCGGCGGTGCGCAGCGCCGGGTCGAAGAGCATGTCCCCGTCCTCGAAGAGCCGCCGGTGGTAGAGGCCGGCCCAGACGAAGGGGTAGTCGACCATCGTCTCCATCCCCGGGTACGCGATGCCCTCCCGGGGGTCGGTCGCCCGGTCCCGGATGCGGGCCGGGGCGCGGCGGACCACCCGGCTCGTGCCCGTCGCCTGGACGTGGTCGTGGCGGACGAAGTCGACGCCCAACTCCTCGGTGGCGTCCAGCAGCCGGTCCAGGTGCCCGGGTGCGTACCAGTCGTCGCCGTCGAGGAAGGTGAGGTACTCCCCGCCCGCCGCCTCGATGCCGCTGTTGCGGGCGGTGGCGATGCCGACGTTGACCTCGTGGCGGATGACCCGGGCCTGCGGGAGCCGCTCGGCCCAGCGGTCGATGACGGCCGGGGTCTCGTCCGTGGAGCAGTCGTCCACCAGCAGGAACTCCACGTCCCCGGCCGCGTTGCGGGCCAGGCTGCCCAGCGTGGTGTCGGCATACGGGGCGACATTGTGGAGCGGTACGACAACGGACAGTTTCGGCACGCCGGCCCTCGCCTTCGGTCTTGTGGCCGCCCAACGTAATGAGGCGCGCCGAGGACGGGGTGGCCGACGGGGCGACGGGTGGTGAACTCTGGACGACGCTCGCGTGACGCGGTGCGTGAACGCCGGCGGTGCGCGGGCACCGGCACCGCGCGGGCGTCAGGACACCCCGTACCGCGCCTCGATGCCCGCGACGATCAGCCGCAGCCCGTCGTCGAAGCGTTCGTCGTAGTTCGCGAAGATCTCGGCACCGGCCGCCGCGGCGAGCGGGTACGCGGCCATGCGGTCGGCCCGTTCGCCGATGTCGAAGCCGTCCCGCCGTTCGTCCGGCATCGGCAGGACGCCCTGCTCCTCGGTGACGAAACCCATCGTGTACGAGTAGGCCGTGGTGCCCGCCCGCACCGCCTGCCACAGCTCGAACCCGGCGTCGACCATGGTCCGCAGGTGGGCCTCCAGGCTGTCGGCGTGGTCGGTGCCGGTGAACCTGGCGCCGCTGTAGACCTTGGCCCCGTCGCGGTAGCGCAGCAGGGCGGCGCGCAACGCACTGTTGTACGCGACGAGTTGGTCCTGCCAGCGCTCCGGGGCCGGGCCCGGCAGCCCCTCGGCGAGCATCCGGCGGTACATCACGGTGGCCATCTCGTCGAGCAGCTCCTGTTTGTCCTTGAAGTGCCAGTAGAGGGCGGGCGCCTTGACGTCCAGCTCCCTGGCGATGGCGCGCAGGGTGAGGCCGTCGAGGCCCACCTCGTTCAGCAGCCGCAGCCCGGTGTCGGCCACCCGGGCCCGGTCGATCTTCGTCGTACCCACCTTGACAATTTAACAGCGTTAAGCCCACACTCCCGACCATGGAACTTAACAGCGTTAAGGAAATGGTCGGCGCGACGGCATCCCCGGGGACGGCAGCGGCGTCCGGGCCCGAGGTCGTGGTCGTCGGCGCCGGTCCCTGCGGGCTGGCCCTCGCCTGCGACCTGGTCCGGCGCGGTGTGCGCGTCCTGGTCGCCGAGCGGGCGCCGGGCCTCTTCCCCGGCTCGCGCGGCAAGGGCATCCAGCCGCGCACCCGGGAGGTCCTGGACGACCTCGGCGTCGGCGACGCGGTCCGCGAGCACGGCGGCCCGGCCCCGGTGGGGATGGTCTGGAAGGACGGGGAGCGGCTGCGGGAGCACGACATGTTCCGCCGCGCGGCCCCGACCGGGACCGAGCCGTACGGGGAGCCGTGGCTGATGCCGCAGTGGCGCACCCAGGAGATCCTGCTGGCCCGGCTGCGCGAGCTGGGCGGCGACGTCGCCTTCTCCACCGCGCTGACCGGCCTCGACCAGGACGCGGACGGCGTCACCGCCCACCTGACCACGGGCCCGGTCCGGGCCGCCTTCCTGGTCGCGGCGGACGGCGGGCGCAGCACGGTGCGGCGCGCGCTGGGCATCGCGATGACCGGCGAGGACGTGGATCCGGCGCCGATGGTGGTCGCCGACGTGCGGGTGGCCGAGGACGCGCTGGACCGGCTCAACTGGCACATGACCACCGGCAAACAGGGCTTCCTCACGCTCTGCCCGCTGCCCGGCACGGCGGACTTCCAGCTGGCCGCCCGGTTCGAGGAGGGCGAGCCCGACACGTCGCCGGAAGGGGTGCGCGCCCTGGTCGCCACCCGTACCCACCTGGCGGCGCGGGACGTCACCGAGGTCCTCTGGGCCTCCGACTTCCGGCCGCGCGCCGCGCTGGCCGACCGGTTCCGCGCGGGCCGGGTCCTCCTGGCGGGCGACGCCGCGCACGTGCACTCCCCCGCGGGCGGCCAGGGGCTGAACACCGGCGTGCAGGACGCGTACAACCTGGGCTGGAAGCTCGGCCAGGTCCTGCGGCACGGGGCGCCGGACGCCCTGCTGGACAGTTACGAACAGGAGCGCCGCCCGGTCGCCGCCGACGTGCTCGGCCTGTCCACCCGCATCCACCGGGGCGAGCAGGAGCGCGGCGCGGAGGTCCAGCAGCTCGGCCTCGGCTACCGCACCGGCCCGCTGTCGGTGGGCCGGGCCGGTGTCCTGCACTCCGGCGACCGCGCCCCGGACGGCCCGACGGGCGGGGGCCGCCGCCTCTTCGACGTCTTCCGCGGACCGCACTTCACCCTGCTGGCGGTCGGCGCGGGCACCGGGCTCCCCGTGCTCCCCCTGCCCGACGGCAGCCCGCTCCGGACGCACCGCACCGGCGCCCACGAGGCTTACGGGGAGGGTCTGTTCCTGGTCCGCCCCGACGGCTACATCGGCTGGGCGGGCGAGGACCCCTCGGAACTGGTGCGGTACCTGGCCCGGTTCGGGATCGCCCCGGTCACGGTCACGGCCTCCTGAGCCGGGGCGTCATACGCTGCTGAACGAGAGCTTCGTGGCGAACCCGAGGAACAGCAGCCCGGCCGCCGACGTGGCCCCCGCCGACAGCCGCTTGCGACGGCGGAACGCGGCGGCCAGCCGGGTGCCGCCGAAGATCAGCATCGACAGGTAGAGGGCGCTGGCGATCTGCAGCAGGGTGCCCAGCACCAGGAAGGACAGCGCGGGATAGGCGTAGTCGGGGTCCACGAACTGGACGAAGAACGACACCAGGAACAGGATCGCCTTCGGATTGAAGAGGCTGACCACCAGCGCCCGTCGGTACGGCCGCTCCATCGTCGCCGGTGCCGGGGCCCCGTCGCTCTCCCCGGCCGGCTCGGCCGCCTTCCGGTGCCGCTCGCGCCACATGGCGACCGCGGCCCGCAGCATGCCGACGGCCATCCAGGTCAGATAGCCCGCACCGGCGAACTTGACGACGGTGAACAGCACCGGGTTCGTCCGCAGCAGCGAGGAGACCCCGAGCGCGGACAGCGTCATCAGCACGGTGTCCCCGGTCCACACCCCGGCCGCCGCCACGTACCCGGTCCGCACCCCGCGCCGGGCGGCGACGGACAGCACGTACAGCGAGTTCGGTCCCGGCAGAAGGACGATCAGCACCAGGCCGGCGAGATAGGTCGGAAGATCGGTGACACCCAGCATGAACCGGAGTGTCGCACGCGAGTACGACTCCCTGTCCAGGGGGTTCCGGAGTTCGGGAAACCCCGGGCGGAAGCGGCCCGGGGTCAGTCCTCGTCGCCGTCGAGAAGACGGTCCACGGAGAGCTTCATCGTGCTGTATCACGGCCACGGCATCCTCCTTTCGGGGACCACTGTTCACGGGCTCATCCACGGCCGCGGGCATTCGGCGAGGGATCACCCGCGCGGGTACCCGCCGGCTCAGAACGCGTCCGACGGCTCGTACCTCCCCCACACCTCGCGCAGGGCGTCGCAGACCTCGCCCACCGTGGCCCGGGCCCCGAGCGCGTCCTTCATCGGGTACAGGACGTTGTCGGTGCCCCGGGCGGCCCCGCGCAGCCGGTCCAGTGCGGCCGCCACGGCGTCCCCGTCGCGCTCGGCGCGCAGCCTCGCCAGGCGGGCGGCCTGTTCGGCCTCGACGGCGGGGTCGACGCGCAGGGGTTCGTAGGGCTCCTCCTCGTCGAGGCGGAAGCGGTTGACGCCGACCACGACCCGCCGGCCCTCCTCGGTCTCCAGCGCGATCCGGTAGGCGGAGCGCTCGATCTCGCTCTTCTGGAAGCCCTGCTCGATCGCGCGCACCGCCCCGCCCATCGCCTCGACCCGCCCCATCAGTTCCAGCACGGCCGTCTCGATGTCGTCGGTCATCCGCTCCACGGCGTACGACCCGGCGAACGGGTCGACGGTCGCGGTCACGTCCGTCTCGTGGGCCAGGACCTGCTGGGTGCGCAGGGCCAGGCGGGCGGACCGGTCGGTGGGCAGGGCGATGGCCTCGTCGTAGGAGTTGGTGTGCAGGGACTGGGTGCCGCCCAGGACCGCGGCCAGGGCCTGGACGGTGACCCGGGCCAGGTTGACCTCGGGCTGCTGCGCGGTGAGCTGGACCCCGGCGGTCTGCGTGTGGAAGCGCAGCATCAGCGACTTGGGGTTCCTCGCCCCGAACTCCTCCCGCATCACCCTCGCCCAGATCCGGCGGGCCGCCCGGAACTTCGCGACCTCCTCCAGGACCGTGGTGCGGGCGACGAAGAAGAACGACAGCCGGGGCGCGAAGTCGTCCACGTCCATGCCCGCCGCCAGGGCCGTGCGCACGTACTCGATGGCGTCGGCCAGGGTGAAGGCGACCTCCTGCACCGGCGTGGCCCCGGCCTCGGCCATGTGGTACCCGGAGACCGAGATCGTGTTCCACCGCGGCAGCTCCTGACGGCAGTACCCGAAGACGTCCGCCGTCAGCCGCAGCGACGGCCCCGGCGGGAAGATGTACGTGCCGCGCGCGACGTACTCCTTGAGCACGTCGTTCTGCACCGTCCCCGTCAGCTCCCGCGCCGCCACCCCCTGCTCCTCGCCCACCAGCTGGTACAGCAGCAACAGCACCGCGGCCGGGGCGTTGATCGTCATCGACGTGGACACCCGGTCCAGCGCGATGGAGTCGAACAGGACCCGCATGTCGTCGATGGAGTCGATCGCCACCCCCACCCGGCCCACCTCCCCCGACGCGACCGGGGCGTCGGAGTCGTACCCCATCTGCGTGGGCAGGTCGAACGCCACCGACAGCCCCGTCGTCCCGTTCGCGATCAGCTGCCGGTAGCGGGCGTTGGACTCCGCCGCCGTCCCGAACCCCGCGTACTGCCGCATCGTCCACGGCCGCCCCGTGTACATCGACCCGTACACCCCGCGCGTGAACGGATAGCCCCCGGGCACCCCCAGCCGCTCACCGGCGTCCCATCCCTCCAGCGCCTCCGGCCCGTACACCGGCTCGACGGGCAGTCCCGACTCCGATTCGTGCGTCATCCTCCGTGCCTCCCGCCGGGGCCGCTCGCCGCGGCCGCTTACCGGTGACCGGTGACCACGGTTTTGGCACCGTTCCCCCATCATGCGCGGGCTTTGGCAACCGGGCAGAGCGGGAATCCGTCTCATGAGTTACCGGACATCCAGGGGGCCGAGATGAGACACCGCAGCACCACCGGAAGCACGGCACGGACAGGGATACCGAACAGGGCTCGGCGGTTCGGTCCGCGGGGCCGGGCGGGGGCGACCGCGGCACTCGCCGTGCTCGCCGTGACCACGGCGGCGGGCTGCCGGGCGGAGGCCACCGGCAGCGCGTCGGCGGCCCGGCCCTCGTCGCCCCGGGCCACCGCGAGCGACGACGGCAGGTCCACCCCGCCGCCCTCTCCCACCGCTCCGGCCCCGCCTTCCCCGTCGGCCACGCCGTCGTCACCGTCCCCGACGGCCACGACGTCGCCCACGCCGAAGCCGGACCCGCAGGGAAAGACGCTGATGTCGAGCGGTTCCCAGGGCGGACAGGTACGGGAACTCCAGGCGCGGCTGCGGCAGATCGGCCACTTCGACCGCAGCCCGACCGGCTACTACGGCACCGTCACGGTCGCCGCCGTCCAGTCGTTCCAGGGCAAGCGCGGCCTCTCCCGCACCGGCAGGACGGACACCCTCACCTGGCAGAAGCTGCTCGGCATGACGCACCGGCCGACGGCCGGCGAGCTGAACCCGCCGACCACCAGGCCGGTCGCCAAGCCGGACAAGCGCTGCCTGACCGGCCGGGTCCTGTGCATCAGCAAGAACAGCCGGACTCTGTCGTGGATGATCGACGGCCGTGTGCTCTCGTCGATGGACGTCCGCTTCGGCTCCCAGTACACGCCCACCCGCGAGGGCACCTTCTCGGTCTACTGGAAATCGCGCCACCACGTGTCGACGATCTACGACACGCCCATGCCGTACGCGATGTTCTTCAGCGGCGGCCAGGCGGTGCACTACTCGGCGGACTTCGCGGCCCGCGGTTACAACGGCGCCTCGCACGGCTGCGTCAACGTCCGGGACGAGGGAAAGATCGCCTCGCTCTTCGACCAGGTGAAGACCGGCGACAAGGTCGTCGTCTACGGATAGGCCACGGGCGGGCCGGCCGGCCCCGGCGCACTGGGCGGGCCGGGCGGGAAGCGAGCCCCGCGAGCCAAAGGAGAAGGGGCGCGGACGGGACCGGGGGAACGTGTCCCGCCCGCGCCATGTGCGCTGAGCCGTAGGTACGGGGGGAACCCCGGCTCTGTGCGCTGCCGATGACCAGTCGGCTCAATCTGTACTGCGTCACAGCCTCGAAAAGTGTCACACCCGGTGCTGCGGGGCCGGGGAGATCCCGTCGCGCACGGGGCGGCCGACCCGGTCCGGCCTGCGGTTCGACCGGCTTTCGGCACGGTCGGGGCAGGTCGTCCCGGATCGGCACGACACAGCCGGTGCAGCCGTCCGCCCGATTCGGTCGGCCTGATTCGGCCAGTCGGATTCGGCCGCCCGGCACGCGGCCCGGTCAAGCACCCGGTCGGCGGTCCGGCCAGAGGCCCGGTCCGCGGCTCGGTCCACCGCTCGATCCACGGCTCGATCCACGGCTCGGTCCGCGGCCCGGTCCACCGCTCGATCCACGGCCCGGTCAGTGCGAGGAGCCCGGCGCGCCGGTGGTGAACAGGGCCACGGAGGGCGTCGGCGTGGGTGTGGGTGCGGGGGATTCGCCGGAACCGCCGTCGGCCGGGGCGCCGCCGCCGGTCGACCCGTCCCCGTCCCCGTCCCCGTCGCTGTCTCCGTCGCCCCGTCCGTCGTCGCCGTCCTGGTCGCCGTCGCCGTTGCCGCCGTCGCTGCCCGGGGCGCCGTTCCCGTCCTTGTCCGACCCCTCGATCACCCGGTCGCAGAACCGGTCCAGGTTGCGGGCCCCCTTGGCCAGGAGCTCCAGCTTCCGCCTGCGGTCGTCGTCCAGGTTGCCGTTGCGGTAGTCGCGGCAGGCCTTGAGCGCCTTGGCGTACCACTCACCGGACGAGCCCCCGCCGGAGTGGTCGGGCAGCCCGCCCCTGCCGGGGTTCCTCGTCGAGCCGCTCGCGGAACCGCCGGGCTCGGGCTTGTCGCTCCCCTCGGCCCGGTTCGACCCGGCGTCGGCCGGTCGGCCGGACGACGGGGCGGAACGGTCCGGCGTCGGCTCGGACACGTCCCGTTCCGGGGCGGACGGCGGGGTCCGCGGGGTCTCGCCCTCGGTGGGGCGTGAGCCGAGCTCCTCGGGGGTCGCCGCGGCCGAGACCGAGGTCGCGGGCACGGGGGCGTGACCGCCGAACGGTCCGGGAAGCATTCCCGTACCCGCCGCCACGGCCACCCCGCCGAGTGCGCAGCCCGCGAAGGAGGCGACCAGGCCGAAGCGGACGGGACGGCTCCAACGCGAGAGGCGGTTGCGGCCCGGTCCCCCCGACGTGACGGACGTGCGCGGGCCGGACCCACCGGACGCGGCCCGGATGTGCACCGTGGGCAGGATCTCGGTCCCGGTCCGCCCGGTGGCGTTCTCCGCGCCGCCCACCTGCGCGTTCGCCTGTTTCCGGGCGGGCGCGGAATCGTGTGCGGAGCGCCTGGCGGTGCGGAAGGCGGCCAGCGCCGCGGCCTCGCCGGGCAGTTCACCGGTGGCCGGGCGGGCGGACCGGGCGGCGGCGTCCAGCGCGGCCACCAGACGCTCCGCCTCCGTACACGCGTGACCGCCGACGGGATCGACCGGTTCGCCGCGGAGCAACCTCTCCGCGGCTTCCTTGTCAAGCCATTCGTACTGCTCGTCGGCCATCACATGTCCTTCTGCGTCCAGGGACGCGAATGCGTCACACCCGCCGGCGCCGCCAGACCGTTGCGGGCGGGGCGTTGGGTGGGTACGGCATCGAGTTCCGCCGTATGGCCCGCCGCACCCCGACGGGTGGCGGTCGGGTCGGCCGGGTCCTCCCCGGCGGCGCGGTCCGCGGCGGTGCCGTCGCCCCCGCCGTCCGCCGCGCGGGGGCCGGTGCCGGAGCCGCCCGCACCGTCCGTGCGCAGCAGTTCGGCCAGCCGTTTCAGACCCCGGTGCGCCGCGGTGCGCACCGCTCCCGGGCGCTTGCCCAACGTCTGCGCGGCGCTCTTCGCGTCCAGGCCCACGACCACCCGCAGCACCACCGCCTCGGCCTGGTCCTGCGGCAGCTGGGCGATGAGCGACATCGTACGGCCGGTGGCCAGTGCCTCCATCGCCTCGTCGGCGGTGTCGGACTCGGCGGGCCGCTCGGACAGTTCCGACTCGTCGCCGCCGACGGCCGGGCGCCTGCCGCGCATCCGCAGATGGTCCAGCGCGCGGTTGCGCGCTATGCGCGCCGCCCACCCCCGGAAGCGGTCCGCGTCGCCGCTGAACCGGTCGAGGTCGCGCGCTATCTGCAACCAGGACTCGGAGGCCACGTCCTCGGCGTCCGGCTCTCCCACCAGTGTCCGTATGTAGCCCAGCAGCCGCGGCTGCACGGCGCGGTACACAGTACGGAAGGCGTCCTCGTCCCCGTCCTGTGCCGCGACCACCGCGGCAGTCAACTCCGCGTCGTCCCCCAGCACTCCCTCAACCTGCCCTGCCGTCGCGAATCGCAGCTGGTCATCACTGCTCGCGCCACCCTGCGCGACACAGCACGCTACGTCCTTCGCGGGGCCCGCGTCCATGACTTGTAGAACCCGCAACATTTCTCGGCCACGATGCGGTGTGACAGAAAACGAGGCGATGGCGCTGAGAGGAGTACGGGGTCGTCCTACGGCCCTGTCGGAAGACGACCGGGGCCTCTCCTGTGGGGGGTGGCGGCCCCGGTCGTCCTCTTTTTCCCCCCGCCCCCGCTGTCGCGATGCCGGTCCGGGAACTCCCGCGCCCGCCGCGCCCCTCTCGACGCGCCCCGTCCCGGTGACCTGCGGTTCAGCCTGATCCGGCACCGGTCGTACCGGGGACTCCGGGGACTCCGGGGACGCCGGGAGTGCCGGGAGTGCCGCCGTTGCTCCCCGGGCCGTTCGTTCCCGACGGCTCCGGTGCGTCCCGGTTCTCCTCGGGGGCGGCCGACCGCTCCTTCGCGTCCCGTTGGTCCCGGCCGTCCCGGCCCCTGTTCGTCTCCCCCGGTGACGGGCGTTCGGGGAGCGCGTCGCAGTAGGCCGTCACCGCCTCCTCCGACTCGCCGCCCGCAGCTGCCTCCAGCCGTTCGAAGGCGGTGGCGTCCATGGCCCTGCCGTTGCCCCGGCCGTCGAGGTATGCCCGGCACAGGGCGGCGACGTTCCGGGCCCGGTCGGAGGACCGGGACCCGTCGGGGACCTTCGTGGGTCCCGCGTCCGGTCCGGTGCTCCGGCCCGTGCCGTCGTCGTCCGCCGGCGGCGGAACCTCGCCGGTGCGGTGGCCGCCGGGGGTCGCGGGGGCGGTGGGCGTCGGGCGTACGGGCCCCGGACCGTCGGGGCCGTCGCCGCCGAACGGGGTCGGGAGCGCCCCCGAACCGGCCGCCACCGCGACCCCGCCGAGCAGCGCCGCGACCAGGACCCCGCCGAGCATCCCCCGGACCGGGCGTGTGCCGCGGCGCCGCTGCGCAGGGCGCCAGTCGTCGCGTCGGCGCCGCCGCCACCAGGGCACCGGCGCGTGCGCGCCCCCGTCCCGGGCGGCCAGGAAGGCGGCCACGGCACGCCGCTCGCCGTCCATGCCCGGCCCGTCCGGGTCCGGCCCGTCCGGCATGCCCGGCCGCCGCTGCGATTCGTCCCTCATGCTCCGTCACCCCGCACGCGGCGCGCCTTCTTCGTTCCGTCGCCGGTCCTGCCGCCCGCCCCGTCCCCCGTCCTGCCGCCCTGGGACAGTTGCTCGGCCAGCCTTCTGAGCCCCCGGTACGCGGAGGTGCGGACGGCCCCCGGACGCTTGCCGAGCACGCGCGCCGTCGCGGCACCGTCCAGGCCGACGACCACCCGGAGCAGCACGGCCTCGGCCTGTTCCTGCGGCAGCGTGCCGATGGTCTCCAGCGCCTCCCGGGTGGAGAGCGTCTCCAGCGCCGCGCCGGCCGTGTCGTGGCCGCCGGGCAGTTGGAGCACGTCCTGTTCGAGCAGGGTGACGCGGGGCCGCCGCTTCAGCCTTCTCAGGTGGTCGAGCGCGCGGTGCCGGGCGATCACCGCCGTCCAGCCCCGGAACCCGGCCCCGTCGCCGCGGAAGCGCCCCAGGTCACGGGCTATCTCCAGCCAGGCTTCGGAGGCCACGTCCTCGGCGTCGTCACCGACCAGCCCGCGCACGTAGCCGAGGAGGCCCGGCTGCACCATCCGGTACACGACGGCGAAGGCGTCCTCGTCACCCTGCCGGGCACGTTCGACCGCGTCGCCGAGCTCGACGTCGTCCACCTGCCTGCGGCGCTGCTCCTCGCCCGTTCCCAACACATCCCCAGCCGACGGCCCGGTCCGGCACCGGCTGTCGTGCCCGTGCTCCGCCGAGGCGGTGGTGCCGATCTTTCCCTGCACCCCTTCTGCGCCCGATCTCACAGAAATGTCACAGATCCCCCGGGGCACCCCGGCGGGAGTGAGGTATGTCACTCCCCCGCGAATCGGCGTGACGTTTGGGTTCCCCGCTGCGCTGGGTACCCCGGGCCGTCTGCGCGACAGCTGCGGCCCATGGACTTCTGAGCACTTGAACTCTCTTGAGGGGTGGGGCATTTGAGCTCGCGCAGTTCGCATGCGTACAGACCGATGAGCCTGAAGCGCCGCGCCTGGCTGACCGTCGGTGCCGTGGTGCTCGGCGGGGCGGGAGTGGTGACGGTCGCCGTCGCCGGCCCGTCCGACGGGCCGGCCGGTCCGTCGGGGCCGAAGCAGCGCCCGGCGAAGCTGCGGTCGCTCGCACTGGACGGGGGCACCGCCACCGAGCGGAAGCTGCCGACGACGGAGACCGAGCCGTTCTCGCTGGTGGGCATCGGCTGGGACGGGGCGACGGACGTGACCGGCGCCGCCCGGGTGCGCACCCGGGACGCCGGGACCGGGAAGTGGTCGCCCTGGCGGGAGCTGGAGATGTCCGCCGACGGGCCGGACGGGGCCGAGCGGGCCGGTGCCCGCCGGGCGACCGAGCCGTTGTGGGTCGGCGCCTCGGACGCCGTGCAGGTGAAGGTGGGCTCGGGCCGGGCACTGCCCAAGGGCCTCCGGCTCCACATGGTGGACCCGGGCGTCAGCCGGGCCGAGTCCCGCAGCCCCGCGGGTGCCGCCCCCTCCCCCGGTTCCCTGGACAACGCCGCGTACGTCGCGGAGGAGACCGCGAGCCCGTCGGCGTCGGGCACGACCGACGCGCCGGCCGGCACGCCCACGCAGTCCGTCTCCCCGACCGACCCCGCGACGGCCACGGACCCCGCGACCCCGACGGACCCCGCCACCGCCACGGACCCCGCGTCACAGAGCGCCACCGCCTCGCCCACGCCCGAGCCGTCGACGACCGTGCCCACCGCACCGCCGTCGACCGTCAACCGGCCGCCGATCATCGGGCGCGCCCAGTGGGGTGCCGACGAGTCGCTGGTCGAGGACCCGCCGGAGTACATCGACAAGGTGCAGGCGGTCTACATCCACCACACGGCCGACGCGAACAGCTACAGCTGCGCGGACTCCGCCGCCATGGTCCGCTCGATCCTGACCTACCACGTGAAGACCGAGGGCTGGAACGACCTCGGCTACAACTTCCTGGTCGACAAGTGCGGCCAGATCTTCGAGGGCCGGGGCGGCGGCGCCGACCTCCCGGTCAAGGGTGCCCACACCTACGGCTTCAACTCGTACTCGACCGGCATCTCGCTGCTCGGCGACTTCGAGACCGGCCGGCCGACCCCGGCCGCCCTGCAGTCCGCCGCCCGGGTCGCCGCCTGGAAGCTCGGGCAGTACGGGGTGAGCCCCACCGCCAAGGTGACGCTGACCCGGCTCGTCACCGACGCGGACGGCAGCACCCGGCCCGCCGGTGACGTCACGTTCAACACCATCGCCGGGCACCGCGACGGGTTCGCCACGAAGTGCCCCGGCGCGAACCTGTACAGCAGGCTCGGCTCGATCCGCACGTACGCGACCAACGGCACCCGCAACGCCGCGGTACCGACCTCCGACTTCAACCGCGACGGCGTCACCGACCTGGTCGTCGGCCTCCCGAAGGCGGGCGGCGACGGCCGCGTCACCGTGCTGCCCGGGACCAGGAGCGGTCCGGGCACGACGGCCAAGCGGACGCTGGACCAGAACAGCCCGGGGGTGCCCGGCGGCTCCGAGGCGGGCGACCTGTTCGGCTCGTCCAACGCCTGGGGCGACGTGAACGGCGACGGGTACGCCGACCTGGTCGTCGGCGGCCCCGGCGAGGACCTCACCCAGGCCGACAACGGCACGGTCGTCCTGATGTACGGTCCCGGCCTCACCACCGGCCGCAGCTACTCGGTCACCTCCTCGGCCCGGACCGGCGGCGAGAAGCTCGGCACGACCGTCGCCTCCGGCGACTTCAACGCCGACGGCAGGGCCGACGTCCTCTCCGTCGCGCCCGGCAAGCCCGGCCGCTGGTGGGCCTGGGACGGCAAATCCGGTGCGGCCAAGTCCGGTTACCTGAACACCTCCGCGTACACCGCCGCCGTGGGTTACGCGGCCGCGGTCACCGGCGACTTCAACAAGGACGGGTACGCGGACGCCGCCATCAACTACCGGGACCCGAGCGGCGTCGGACGCCTGCTGTGGCTGAAGGGGTCCGCCTCCGGGCTCCAGCGGGTCGGCATCCTCGACGCCCGCGGCGGACGCTCGCTGGCCGCCGGTGACGTCAACGGCGACGGCGCCACCGACCTGGTGGTCGGCCAGCCGTCCGCCACCGAGTCCGGGCACACCGCCAAGGGCGGTGCGGTAACGGCAGTGTTCGGCTCGGCCACCGGTCTTACCTCCACCGGCCGCAGGACGATCCACCAGGACACCACCGGCGTGCCGGGCGGCGGCGAGACCGGCGACGACATGGGGGCGTCCGTCTCCGTCGGCGACGTCGACCTCGACGGTTACGGCGACATCCTCACCGGTGCACCGGGCGAGGACCTCACCCGCGACGGCGCGAGCCGGGGCAACGCCGGCCAGGTCTTCCTGATCCGCGGCTCCGCCACCGGGCCCACCGGCACCGGGGCCGTCGGATACAGCCAGGACACCGCGGGCGTGCCGGGCTCCACCGAGACGGGCGACCGGCTCGGCTCGTCCGTCTCCCTGACCGACCTCTCCGGCTACGGCCGGGCGGACATCGCGATCGGCGCGGACGGCGAGGACGCAAACAACGGCACGGTCCTGCAGATCGACAACACCAGCACCTCGGGCATCAAGGCGGACACCGCCCTCTACTACGGCGTGACGGCGCTCGGTTCACCGACCGGCATCCGGATCGGGCTGACCCTGGCCCCGTAAGGACGTACCCGGAAGAACCCCCGCCCGCAGGGGCGGGGCGCACGGACCGGAGCCCCCTCGGACCTGACCCGAGGGGGCTCCTCCCGTACGAGTTCCTCCGTACGGGCACCACCGCGCCGTAAACCCCCGGACCCGAAAACCCCCGGGTCCGAAGGCACCCGGACGCGCCTGGATCCGGCGGGCCGTCAGCCCCGGCCGCGGGCCTGACGCGACATCACCGCGCGCAGCACCCGGCGGCCCTCGGTCGACAGGTCCACCGCGCGGCGCAGGGCGGCGCCGTCGCCCGCCGTGCCCGCGGCCTCCGTGAGGATCTCCAGGATCTGGATCTGGCGGCGCAGTTCGCCGGTGACCAGCGGACCGTTCCCGTCCGGGTCGCCCGCGCGGCAGCGCCGCAGCGGGTCCGCGCCGTCCGCTCCGGGGTCGCCGCCCGGGGTGTCGAACCGCCGGTGGACCTCCAGCGCGAGCAGCGAGCAGGCATCGGCCCACTCCCGGAGCGGGGCGACGGAGAAGTCGCCGGGCGCGGCGGCGAGCGCCTTCCGGACCTGTTCGGCCACGTCGTCCGCGGGTTCCTGTTCCTCCATCGCCGCACGGGCGGCCCCCAGTCGGGCGTCCCATTCCCGGCCGTCCGCGCGGACCGCCCGCAACGAACGCAGCGGATCCTGGTCGGACCCGTCCGCGGGCTGCGGCAGACAGCGGTCGAGGCAGGCGACCGCACTCACGGCGAGGCTCCGCCCGTCGGCGGCGGCGATCAGTTCCAGCAGGCTCATCGGCGTCTCCTGTCGGCCCGTCCGGGTGCGTGCACACACCCGGACGCGGCGCTTCCTGTTATCGCCTTCAGCGCCGGATGGCTCAAAATCGTCACCCGAGGAGGCCGAATCCCACCCTCTGGAACGTTCGACGGGGTGACCGGGGGCACGGCGGAACGGCCGGATCACGCCGTCGGGCGGGCCCGGTGCGTCAGGCCCGGGTGCCGAGCGGATACGTGCCGAGGGCCGCCCGCTCCCCCTGCATGCGGGTGAGCCTGCGCACGAAGAGGATGGCGAGCACCGCGGCCACGACGTCGAACGCGTCGGACGCCATCGTCAGCTCCGTCGCGTCGATGATCTCCTCGACCTCCTCGGCCCTCCGGGACAGCCGGGTCGTGGTCCAGGAGAAGAGCAGGGTGCAGACCCACCCGCCCCACCACAGGTTCATCAGGGTGGCCGGGACCGTGCGCCAGCTGCCGTCGGTGTTGGTCTGGGCGCTCGCGGTCCAGATGCCGCCCGCGATCCGGCGCGGCAGCACCAGGTTGGCCACCGGGACGAACCATGAGCCGACCGCCCAGCCCGGCGCCATCGGCTGCATGCTCGGGTCGAACACCTCGGCGTTCAGCCGCACCCGCCGGAACCAGACGATGAAGACGATTCCGGTGGCCAGCATCATGACGCCCTGGAGCACGCCAGCGGACCCGTACAGGTTGTCCGCCATGGTCGCCGCCGACTCGTCGTACGTCTCGAAGTCGTTCGCCAGGCCGTCCGTGATCAGACCGTGGAGGTTCAGCCCCGCCGCGACGGCGAGCAGGTCCGTCACCGCGACGAGCGACAGCAGCACGACGAGGGCCTTCGCGAGCCCGTCCGGTGAACGCAGGTACTGCTGCGGAGCGACGAAGGCCGGGGCGGGCGGCACCGGGGCCGCCGCCCCGGCCGGGCCGGCGCAGTTCGAGCAGCGTCCGTCGTCGGTGACCGGCGGTCTGAGACGGCAGGTGGAACACAGCACGGAAAGGAACCCCCCAGGATTCGGAAACGGCATTCGGAAACGGACGGAGCCGCGCCCGCCTCTCCCCTGGGCGCACGCGGCAAGCGAACGTAACCCCCGCCCACCGCACTGTCCACCACGATTCGCCCCGCCCGGTCCGGGCCGTCCCGGGCCCGCCCGCCCGACCCCGCGGCCCGCCCGACCCGTCTCCCGGACCCGCGGCCCGCCCCGTCCGGCTCAGCCCGTCCCGTCGATCCGTGCGGCCAGTGCCCGGAACTCGTCCCAGGTCAGTGCGGGCTTGCCCGGCACCCACAGCTTCTGGGCGGTCGCCCGCAGCGGCATCCGGATGCCGCGCGCCACCTGGTCCGGGGTCTGCGCCTGCGGGAAGTCGCCCCAGACGGCGAACCGGCCGCCGAGGATCCGGCCCGACCAGCGCGCCGGGACCGGCTTCGTGCCGCGCAGGACGAGCGGGGTCCACTGCTCGTAGATCCGCTCGCCCGTCGGGTAGACGAAGTTGTTGGGCTGGCCGAGCACGTAATAGAGGAACTCGTCGTTGAGGTTCACCACCCGCCGCCCCTCGCGCAGGTACTCCTCCGGCTGCCGGGCGCCGTACTCCTTGCCCGTCCAGTACTCGACCTCGATGTTCTTGTCGGCGGGGACGGTCCCGTCGCGGAAGAAGCCGTCGTTCCACGCCTTGGGCTGCTTGCCGAGCCGGCGCACCACGGCCGCGCGGTCGTTGAGCCAGCCGGTGGCGAGGTCCTCGATCCCGGCCCCCGCCCCGTACTTCCGCTCGGCGGCGCTCTGGAGCTGCGGGTAGGAGGCGGCCGGGTCACGGGCCATCAGCGCCAGGTACTCGTCGGCGCCGAGGTGCCAGTACGCACCGCCGAACAACTCGGTGTACTCGACGAGGAGTTCGTCGACGAGCTTCGCCGCCCCCGGGTCGGAGATGTCCAGCGAGCCGGGCGAGAGCCGGCCCGAGGCGCTGCGCAGCTGGAGGCCGGGGTGGGCCCGCAGCACCGCGCCGAGGTGGCCCGGGGAGTCGATCTCGGGGACGACCCCGATGTGCAGCCGGCCCGCCAGCCCGAGGATCCGCCGCACCTCCGCCTTGGTGAGGTGCTGCGGCGACACCACCTCCGGGTGGGTGTCGGACTCGATGCGGAAGGCCTGGTCGTCGGAGAAGTGCAGGCCCAGCTGGTTGAGCTTGAGGTCGGCCATCTCGCGCAGCCGGTCCTCGATCCAGGCGGCGGTGTAGTGCTTGCGCGCGATGTCGAGGTTGAGGCCGCGCTGCGGCCGGTCGGGGCGGTCGCGCACCTCGCCCTCCGGCATCGCCCCGTCGGCGCGCACCGACTGCTTCAGCGTGCGGGTCCCGTAGAAGACACCGGCCTGGTCGGGTCCGCTGATCCGCACCCGTCCGTCGCGGACGTCGAGGGTGTACGACTCGGGGGTGCCGCCGCCGGGGACGATCGCCAGTTCCACGTCGCCCGCGCGGGCGGGGACGTCGCCCCGGTAGCGGACCTTCAGCTCCTGGGCCAGCAGCCGCCCCTCGTCCGCGAGCACCCCGCTGCCGTCGGCGACGACGACCCCGCCGTCCGGGCCGGGGCGCCAGCCGGGGCCGCGGGCCGCCCGGTGTTCCCGCACGGCGGGGATGGTGCGGGGGGCCTTGGAGAGCGGGTAGCTCCGGGTCGGCGAGGGGACGGCGGAGGAGGGCACGGGGGCGCGGGACGCCGAGGTCTGCCCCGCGAGCCCGCTGTCGGAGCCCTCCGGCCAGACGACGACGGCGACCGTCACGGCGGCCGCCGCGGTGAGGACCGCGCCGGCCGCGAGGGCTCCGCGTGAGGGCGACATGGTCAGGAACCTCCGTTGTTCGCGGGAAACAGGGCGGGAAACGGGACGGGAGCAGGGACAGGAGCAGGGACAGGAGCAGGGACAGGAGCAGGGACAGGAGCAGGGTCGGGAACGCGCCGGAAGGCGGGACGGGAAGCCGGGCGGGGAGAAAAGGGAGCGGATCGGACAACGGGCGGGAGCGGTCGGGAACGAGGAGGCCGGTGCCGGACGTTCTCCTCGGGGACACGGCCCATCAGACCGGATCGCGGACCCTCAGCCGTTCCGAAACCCTCTCGTCCGGGTGAAATTCGCGCATCCGTCGGACGTCTGTTGCCCCGCCTCGGTAGCTTTGAGGCACATTCGTCTCTCCCTTCACCCTGCATCTGTCCGGCCTCATCCGTCCCTTCCCACTCAGGGTCACAGATGCCGTTGATCCGAGGAGCCCACGCTGTCCAGGTCCAGCGAGTCCCACGCCGGCCTCCCGGAGCGGTTGTGGCAACCGGTCACCCGGACGGCCCTGCCCGTCCAGGGGCCCGTGCCCGCCCGGGGTCCGGCCCGTCACCCGGGTCTCGACCGCTTCAACGCCGTACCGCCCGCCGACGCCGAGGCCGCCCTGCTGGCGTGCTGCGGCAGCCGCCGCTGGGCGCACCGGCTGATGCTCCACCGCCCCTACCCCGATCTCGACGCCCTGCTGGCCGCGGCCGACGAGGCGGGGTACGACCTGGCGCCCGCCGACCTCTCCGAGGCGCTCACCGCCGAGGTCTCCCCCGGCCTGCACCACGCCGCCCCGCCCTCCGCCCATCTCGCGCTGCGGGCCGCGCACGCCGCGTACGAGAGCCGCTTCGGCCACGTCTTCGTGATCTGCCTGGACGGCATGGAACCGGCCGAGCAGCCCGATCAGGTACTCGCCGCGATCCGGACCAGGCTGGGCCACGAACCCGACCACGAGCGGGTGGTCACGGCCGACGAGATGCGGCGGCTCGCCCGGGGCCGCATCATCGACCTGGTATCGGCTTCATAACGGAATGGGCTCGGCCGGAGAGGTCAACAGGGTGTTCTAGGCCGTCCGTGCCCGTTTGATTGCCACTTTGATCACACCGTGGGCCCCCGCGCGAACGAACCGACAATCCGTCGCTACGATGGCCGGGGCCGGTGGACCGTACCCGGCCGGGTCAGACCGACAGTCAAGCCGGCCGACCCCAATCCCCGCTCCCGGAGGGTTCTTCCGTGCCGGCTGGAACGCTGTACCGCGGCCGGGAAGGCATGTGGTCCTGGGTGGCTCATCGAGTCACCGGTGTCCTCATTTTCTTCTTCCTGTTCGTACACGTCCTGGACACCGCTCTCGTCCGCGTCTCCCCCGAGGCGTACGACGACGTCGTGGCCACGTACAAGACGCCGATCGTCGCGCTCCTCGAATACGGCCTGGTGGCCGCCATTCTCTTCCACGCGCTGAACGGTCTGCGCATCATCGCCGTGGACTTCTGGGCCAAGGGTCCGCGCTACCAGAAGCAGATGCTCTGGTCCGTCGTGGGCATCTGGGTCGTGCTGATGGTCGGGGCCCTGTACCCCGTCCTCGGCCACGCCGTACGTGAACTTCTCGGGAGCTGAGGCCAATGTCCACCGAGTCCTCCGCCGCGATCGGCTCCGTCGAGGGCGTGAGCCTGTACGACGTCGACAACCCGGCCCCGGTCATCGAGCCGCCGCGCAAGCGCACCGGCAAGACCCCCAAGGGTTCGCGCACCAACTTCGAGATGTACGCCTGGCTCTTCATGCGCCTGTCGGGCATCGTCCTGGTCGTCCTGGTCCTCGGCCACCTGCTGATCCAGCTGGTGCTGGACGGCGGCGTCTCCAAGATCGGCTTCGCCTTCGTCGCGGGCCGCTGGGCCTCGCCGTTCTGGCAGGTCTGGGACCTGGCGATGCTGTGGCTGGCCATGCTCCACGGCGCCAACGGCCTCCGTACGGTCATCAACGACTACGCCGAGCGTGAGAACACCCGCTTCTGGCTGAAGATGCTCCTGTACACCGCCACGGTGTTCACCGTCCTGCTGGGCACGCTGGTGATCTTCACCTTCGACCCGAACATCCGCTAGGCGCCGGGCCAGAGGGACCAGAGGAAATCATGCAGATCCACAAGTACGACACCGTCATCGTCGGCGCCGGTGGCGCCGGTATGCGCGCGGCCATCGAGTCCACGAAGCGCAGCCGCACCGCCGTGCTCACCAAGCTCTACCCCACCCGCTCCCACACGGGCGCCGCGCAGGGCGGCATGGCCGCCGCGCTGGCCAACGTGGAGGAGGACAACTGGGAGTGGCACACCTTCGACACGATCAAGGGCGGTGACTACCTGGTCGACCAGGACGCCGCCGAGATCCTGGCGAAGGAGGCCATCGACGCCGTTCTCGACCTGGAGAAGATGGGCCTGCCGTTCGGCCGCACGCCCGAGGGCCGGATCGACCAGCGCCGGTTCGGCGGTCACTCCCGCAACCACGGCGAGGCCCCGGTCCGCCGCGCCTGCTACTCGGGCGACCGCACCGGCCACATGATCCTCCAGACGCTGTACCAGAACTGCGTCAAGGAGGGCGTGGAGTTCTTCAACGAGTTCTACGTCCTGGACCAGCTGGTCGTCGAGGAGGACGGCGTCAAGAAGTCCGCCGGCGTCGTCGCCTACGAGCTGGCCACCGGCGAGATCCACGTCTTCCAGGCGAAGTCGGTCATCTACGCCTCGGGCGGCACCGGCAAGTTCTTCAAGGTGACGTCGAACGCGCACACCCTGACCGGTGACGGCCAGGCCGCCTGCTACCGCCGCGGTCTGCCGCTGGAGGACATGGAGTTCTTCCAGTTCCACCCGACGGGCATCTGGCGCATGGGCATCCTGCTGACGGAGGGCGCCCGCGGTGAGGGCGGCATCCTCCGCAACAAGGACGGCGAGCGCTTCATGGAGAAGTACGCGCCCGTCATGAAGGACCTCGCGTCCCGTGACGTCGTGTCCCGCTCCATCTACACGGAGATCCGCGAGGGCCGCGGCTGCGGTCCCGAGGGCGACCACGTCTACCTCGACCTCACGCACCTGCCGCCGGAGCAGCTGGACGCCAAGCTCCCGGACATCACCGAGTTCGCGCGCACGTACCTCGGCATCGAGCCCTACACGGACCCGATCCCGATCCAGCCGACCGCGCACTACGCCATGGGCGGCATCCCGACCAACGTCGAGGGCGAGGTGCTGGCCGACAACACCACCGTCGTGCCCGGCCTGTACGCCGCCGGCGAGGTCGCCTGCGTCTCGGTGCACGGCGCCAACCGCCTGGGCACCAACTCGCTGCTCGACATCAACGTCTTCGGGCGTCGCGCGGGCATCGCCGCCGCCGAGTACTCCGCGAAGAGCGACTTCGTCGAGCTTCCCGAGAACCCGGCGCAGCTGGTCGTCGACCAGGTCGAGCGGCTGCGGAACTCCACGGGCACCGAGCGCGTCGCCGCGCTCCGCCAGGAGCTCCAGGAGTGCATGGACGCCAACGTGATGGTGTTCCGCACCGAGCAGACCATCAAGACCGCGGTCGACAAGATCGCGGAGCTGCGCAGGCGCTACCAGGACGTGTCGATCCAGGACAAGGGCAAGCGGTTCAACACGGACCTCCTGGAGGCCATCGAGCTGGGCAACCTGCTCGACCTGGCCGAGGTCATGGCGACCTCCGCACTGGCCCGCAAGGAGTCCCGCGGCGGTCACTACCGCGAGGACTACCCGAACCGCGACGACGTCAACTTCATGCGCCACACCATGGCGTACCGCGAGGTCGCGGCCGACGGCACCGAGTCCATCCGGCTCGACTACAAGCCCGTCGTCCAGACCCGCTACCAGCCGATGGAGCGTAAGTACTGATGGCAACCCCGACTCTGGACAAGGTCGAGGCGCAGTCCGCCGCCTCGCCGTACATCACGGCGACCTTCCGGATCCGCCGCTTCAACCCCGAGGTCTCCGACGAGGCCCAGTGGGAGGACTTCCAGGTCTCGATCGACCCGAAGGAGCGTGTCCTCGACGCCCTTCACAAGATCAAGTGGGACATGGACGGCACGCTGACGTTCCGCCGTTCCTGCGCCCACGGGATCTGCGGCTCCGACGCGATGCGGATCAACGGCAAGAACAGGCTCGCCTGCAAGACGCTGATCAAGGACATCAACCCGGACAAGCCGATCACGATCGAGGCCATCAAGGGCCTCACGGTCCTCAAGGACCTCGTGGTCGACATGGAGCCGTTCTTCCAGGCGTACCGCGACGTCATGCCCTTCCTCATCACCAAGGGGAACGAGCCGACCCGCGAGCGCCTGCAGTCCCCCGAGGACCGCGAGCGCTTCGACGACACCACCAAGTGCATCCTGTGCGCCGCGTGCACGTCCTCGTGCCCGGTGTTCTGGAACGACGGCCAGTACTTCGGCCCGGCGGCGATCGTCAACGCGCACCGCTTCATCTTCGACTCGCGCGACGAGGGCGGCGAGCAGCGCCTGGAGATCCTCAACGACCGTGACGGCGTGTGGCGTTGCCGCACCACGTTCAACTGCACGGACGCCTGCCCGCGTGGCATCGAGGTCACCAAGGCGATCCAGGAGGTCAAGCGGGCGCTGATCACGCGCCGCTTCTGAGCTCCACCGGTCACCGGCCGCACCAGGGGCCCCGGCTCCCGCAGAGTTCCTGCGGGAGCCGGGGCCCCTTGCTGCGCGGCCCGGGACTTGACGGTACGGTCGTGCGGAACCGGGCACCGGTTCACCGCCCCGGCGCGGCAGGGCCCCGGGACGCGCAGGACCGACCGAGAGCGGGGAACGTTGAGCGATCCGAATCCGTACGCGGACGAATCGTACAAGTGGGGTCCCGACCCCCGGCAGCAGAACAATCCGCCCACCGCCCCGGACGGCCAGGGAGGCGGCGGCCCGGCGTACGGCCATCCGCAGCCGCCGCCCGGGTCCGCGCCCCGGCCCGGCCCCGCCTACGGCTATCCGCAGGGGGCCGCCGCCCAGCCGGCCATGCCCGGTGCCGGTTTCCCGCAGCCGGGGATGCAGCCCGGCGCCGGCATGCCGGTGCTGACGTTCGGCGACATCGCCGTCATGAACGACCAGATCATGACGCCGGCCGGGCCGATGCCGCTCAAGGGCGCGGTGTGGACGGCCACGGACCTGTCGCGCACCGAGGAGAAGATCCCGACGGTGGCGATCGTGCTCGCGATCGTCTTCGCGCTGTTCTGCCTGATCGGCCTGCTGTTCCTCCTGATGAAGGAGAAGCGGACGGTCGGCTTCGTCCAGGTCACGGTCACCAGTGGCGGCCGGCACCATTCGACGATGATCCCGGCGGTCTCCCCGGACACCTTCCCCATGGTGATGGCCCAGCTCAACACGGCCCGCGCCATGAGCGTCTGAGGACACACCGCCCCCTTCGGGCACCCCGCACCCCATGCCCCCGCACCACCGCCCGCCGCCACCGCTCCCGTCCGCGGACCCGTGTCCGCCGTCCGTGACCGCGACCCGTCCCGCCGTGCGCCTCCCGCCGCCGGGACCGGTCGCCGGGGCACCCGCTTGAACATGTTCAAAAGCAGGTCTACAGTCCATGACACAGGCTTTTGAACGCGTTCAAGGGAGGCGGGGGCATGGACCTCACCGTCGTCGCGTACGTCATCTACCTGCTGTTCGGCGTGGCGCTCACCGTCTGGGTCGCGCGCACGCTCAGCCGCAACGGCAAGGTGTTCCTCGAAGAGGTGCTGCAGGGCAAGGAGAAGCTCGCCGATGCCGTCAACCACCTGCTGGTGGTCGGCTTCTACCTGGTCGACCTGGGCTTCATCGCGCTCTTCCTGAGAAGGACCGACGAGGTCGCCGACGCCCGCGGGCTGTTCGAGGCGCTGTCGGTGAAGCTGGGCGTCGTCCTGCTCGTCCTCGGCGTGATGCACCTCGGCAACGTCCTCGTGCTCAGCACGATCCGCCGCCGCCGGCTGATGGAGAGCGGGAAGATCCCTCCGGCGATGCCGCAGGGCCGGCCGATGCCGCCGGGAGCCGGCCCGTGGGCCGCCCCCGTACCGCCCGGACACTGAGACCCGTCACCACCGGCCCGGGGCCGCACGGTCCCGGGCCGATACCCTCGGGACCGTGGTGAAGGAAGTGAAGGACGTGAAGGCAGCCAAGGCGCCCAAGAGCGAGCAGACCCGCACCCTCATCCTCGAAACCGCGCTCCGGCTCTTCCAGGAACGCGGTTACGACAGGACGACGATGCGGGCCATCGCCCAGGAGGCGGGCGTCTCCGTCGGGAACGCCTACTACTACTTCACGAGCAAGGAGCATCTCGTCCAGGGCTTCTACGACCGGCTCGCCGCCGAGCACGCGGCGGCCGTGCAGAAGGTCCTGGACGAGGAGAAGGACCTCGCGGCGCGCATGCGGGGGGTCCTGCTCACCTGGCTGGACGTGGCGGAGCCGTACCACCGCTTCGCGGCCCAGTTCTTCAAGAACGCAGCCGACCCGGAGAGTCCGCTCAGCCCGTTCTCGGCCCAGTCCGTCGCGGCGCGCGAGGCGGCGATCGCCATCCACCGGCGGTGCCTGGAGGGCTCCGCCACCAAGACCGACCCCGAACTGGACGATTACCTGCCGCAGTTGATGTGGCTGGTCCAGATGGGCCTGGTGCTGTACTGGGTGTACGACCGGACCGAGCACGCCGAGCGCAGCCGCCGTTTGGTCGAGCGCTGCACCCCGATCGGCGCCCGCGTCATCGCGCTCTCCCGGTTCCGGGCGCTGCGTCCGGTGGTGCGGCAGGTGCACGACGTGCTGGAGGAGTTCCTGCCCGGCGCGGCGAGGGCCAAGGACCGGCCGTCCGGCGGGCCGGCGCCGAAGAGGCCCTGAGAGCCGGGGGCCGACAAACCGAGGGGCGGTGCGCCCCGGCGTTCTGCCGGGGCGCACCGCCCCTCGTTCGTCCTGTGGGCCCCGCCCCGCGGGGACCGGCCCCGCGGGTCCGTCAGATCCGCCGCAGCTCCCAGAGCCGCCAGATGCCGGTGCCGTCCGAGAGGTACTGCGAGCCGGCGACGTCCGTCGTGCTGACGGAGTACTCCTTCTTCTGCCACAGCGGGATCAGCGGCACGTCCTCGCCGACCTGCGCCTGGAGGGACTTGAAGTCGTCCGTGGTGCGGCCCCGGTCGCTGTACTGCAGCGTGGAGCCGATCAGGCTGTTCACCTTCTTGCTGGAGTAGCCGTTGTGGAGGGCGTTGTTGCGGCCCACCAGCGGCTGGCTGAAGGTGTCGGGGTCCGGGTAGTCGGGGAACCAGCCGATCGTGTACGCGTCGTACTTGCCGGCCGCGTACTCCTTCTGGAACTTCGTCCACTCGACGGCGTGGACCTCCAGCTTGAACAGCCCGTCCTCCTCCAGCTGGCGGCGGAGCTCCTCGGTCTCCTTCGCCTGGATCTCGTCGCCGCCGCGGTAGCCGAAGTTGATGCGCACCGGCGTCTGCACACCGGCCTCGCTCAGCAGCTTCCTGGCCCGCTCGGGGTCGGGCGTCGGGTAGGCGTCGAAGAACGGCGTGCTGTGCCCGATGTACCCCTGCGGGATCAGCGAGTAGAGCGGCTCGACCGTGCTCTTGTAGACCTTGCTCACCAGGGGCCCGCGGTCGACGATCGAGGCGATCGCCTGCCGGACCTTCTTGTCGGCCATCGGGGAACCGGGGCGGACGTTGAAGACGAGGTTGCGGATCTCGGCGCTGTCCGCCTCGGTGACGCGCAGGTCGGGGTCACCGGGGTTCAGCTCGGCGAGCATGGCCGGCGGCAGCTCGCGGTGCGCGATGTCGACCCGCTTGCCCTCCCAGGCGGCCAGGAGCTTGTCCGAGTTGCCGTAGTAGTGCACGGTGACCGGGACGCCGGTCTCCTTCAGCGCACCCTTGTACCGGGGGTTGGGGATCAACTCGGCGACGACGCCCGAGCGGTACTTCTTCAGGGTGAAGGGCCCCGAGCCGTCGACCGTGTTGCCGCTCCTGAGCTTGTCCGCCGGGTACGACTCGCGGTCGACGATCGAACCGGCCCCGGTGGCGAGCTTCTGCGGGAAGGTCGCGTCGCGCGAGGAGAGGTTGAACGTGATGGTGCGGCCCTCGGTCACGACGTTCTTCAGGCTCGGGAACAGCACCCACGGGCCGGCGTCCGTCTTGATCTTGAGCATGCGGTCGATGGAGTACTTGACGTCGGCCGCGGTGATCGCCCGACCGTTGGAGAAGGTCAGGTCGTCACGGAGCTTGCACTGGTACGTCTGGAGCTTCTGGCCGATGAATCCACAGCTCTCGGCGGCGTCCGGCTCGGGGACGGTCGCCCCGGACTTGAACGTCAGGAGGGACTGGTAGAGGTTGCTGTAGATCGCCCAGGAACCCGCGTCGTACGCACCGGCCGGGTCGAGCGAGGTGACCACGTCCGTGGTGCCGACCGCGATCGGGGTCTCGTCCACCTCGTCCGAGGGGAGCAACTGCCAGACTCCGACGCCCACGACAGCCAGGACCCCGATGACCGCAAGAATCCGTAGCCGGATCGACTGCATTGCCGTGCTCTCCCTTACCAGCCCCACCTCGGTGTTGTGCTTCAGATACGCACATCACCGCATGCTCCCGCTCACCCAATCACACGATATTCACATCTGGAAGAGTGAAACTGGCATTCATAGCCTTTTGTTGGACACTTGAAACCTCGGTGCGCCCAAAAGGCCGGAACCTGTCGTTCCCGAGGGCCCGGTCCCACGAATCACGAGGTCAGGCCCGGAGCGAGGCGAGTTCCACGACGGTGATGTCGGAGGGTGCGCCGACCCGTACGGGCGGTCCCCAGGCGCCCGCGCCGCGCGAGACGTAGAGCTGGGTGTCGCCGTACCGGTCGAGCCCGGCACCGGTGGGGTTGGCCAGGTCGGCGATGAAGTTGCCCGGCCAGAGCTGACCGCCGTGGGTGTGGCCGGAGAGCTGGAGGTCCACGCCGTGGGCGACGGCGTCGTGGATGACGACGGGCTGGTGGGCGAGGAGGACGGCGGCGCGGGCACGGTCCCGGTCGCCGAGCGCGCGGGCGAAGTCGGGGCCCTGCCCCTCGCTCTCCCCGGCGACGTCGTTGACGCCCGCGAGGTCGAACCCGTCGATCTCCACCCGGGCGTTCTCCAGCGGGTGGAGGCCCAACTCCCGCACCTGGTCGACCCATTGGGCCGCACCGGAGTAGTACTCGTGGTTTCCGGTGACGAAGAAGCTGCCGTGCCGGGCGCGCAGTCCGGCGAGCGGCTCCGCCGCCGGGCCGAGGTCGGCGACGGTTCCGTCGACGAGGTCGCCGACGACGGCGATCAGGTCCGGCCCGGTCCGGTTGATCGTGTCGACGATCCGCCGGGTGTGGGCACTGCCGAGGATCGGGCCGAGGTGGATGTCGCTGACGACGGCGATCCGGAAGCCGTGCGCGGAGCGGGGCAGTTTGGCGAGCGGGACGGTGACCCGCTCGACGCTCGGCCCGCGCAGCACCCCGTGGGTGCCCAGGCCGACCGTCCCGAGCCCCGCGACGGCGGCGGCACCGCCGACGACCCGGGAGACGAACAAGCGGCGCGAGGGGTCGGCGGGGCGGCGGGGGGCGGAGGCGTCGACGGCACTCGAAGCACCGGGGGCGCTCGATGCGTCGGGGGCCGGGGTGTCGTCGGTGTCCGGGGCATCGGCCGCCGGGGCGTCGTCGGCGGCGGTGGCGACCGCCAGGGAGCCGGGGGCGTCGGCCGCCCCGCCGGCCCCCTCCGCCACGGCCTTCCGGGATCCGGCGGCCGGTTCGGCAGGCTCCGCGGCCGGGGAGCGGTCCGGGTGATTCCCGTCACTCGTACCGGCTTCCCGGGCCCCGTCCTCACTGCTCGTCACCCGGTCCGCCCGCCCCGCGAGCACCCGGCGCAGGAGCGGCCGCACCGCCTCCCCCACCAGCAGAGCCAGCGTCAGGTACAGCACCGCGGCCAGCCAGAGGTAGCCGGGCCAGGCCAGCGCCTGCTGGAGCGGGAAGGGCGCCCCCGCACGGCCGGAGACCAGGGCGCCGAGGCTCAGCAGCGGCAGGACGAACGCGGCCGCGGTGCCCGCCCTGCGCAGGGCGCCGCCCCGGGCGGTCGTGTCACGGACCAGCCGGCACCACAGATAGCGGTGCACGCCGCCGAACAGCGCGAGCACCACGACCACCATCACCACGAAACCGGCCACTGCCACCAGCTTGCTCCCCACCCGGCCTGCTGCTCGTCACGGACGTTCGCGGCGCAGTGCCTTGACGCCACGGAACCCGATCACACCGATGACCGTCCCCAGGAGAAAGGACGTGATGGCGAGCAGCAGATGCACCCAGAAGTACGCAGTCGGGTCACCCGCGTCGTCGAAGGCGAGTCCGCTGCCGTCCTTCCACAGGTTCTTGACGAAAGTGATCCAGATGAACCAGCTCCACACCCCGAAAGCGAGCAGGAACCAGGAGACGGGGCGGCTGAGCTTCATGGACTCAGTATCGCCGCCGCGCTCCCGCGGGGCCGCCCGGGGTGGGCCGTCCCGGCGGCACACGCGGCGGGTCAAGCCATCCGTACCCATTTTCATATCATCTGCCTGTACGTTTCCGACCGTGCCTGCTCTCAAAAAGACCGCCCTGACGGTCGTCTCAGCCGCCTTGCTGTCCAGTTTCGCCATCGCGCCGGCATCGGCGGTCGGCAGGGACACCTCCGACGACGCGCCGAAGCCGCCCGCGGGCATGTCCCGGGTCGGTGGCGAACTGCTGGGGAGAAGCGGTACGCAGGTCCAGCTGAAGTCGGGCGCCCCGGTGCTGCCGAAGGACCTCACGGGCCGGTCCTGGATCGTCGCGGACGCGGAGAACGGCGAGGTCCTCGCCTCGCACAACGCACACTGGCGGCTGCCGCCCGCCTCCACCCTGAAGATGCTCTTCGCGGACACCGTGATGCCCGCGCTCCAGCCGAAGACCCGTGAGTACACCGTCCGGGACGAGGACCTGGCCGACCTCGGCGAGGGCAGCAGCCTGGTCGGCATCAAGGAGGACCTCAGCTACACGGTCCACGACCTGTGGCTCGGGGTGTTCCTGCGCTCGGGCAACGACGCGGTGCACGTGCTGTCCTCGATGTACGGCGGCGTGCCCAAGACCGTCGAGGCCATGCAGACGCACGCCGAGGAGTTGCAGGCGCTCGACACGAAGGTGGTCTCGCCCGACGGGTACGACGCGCCCGACCAGGTCTCCAGCGCGTACGACCTGACGCTGTTCGCCCGCAGCGGGCTGCAGAAGGCGGACTTCCGGGAGTACTGCTCGACGGCCGAGGCGCAGTTCCCCGGCGCGGAGAAGAAGGGCGGGAAGCGGGAGAGCTTCGCCATCCAGAACACCAACCGGCTGCTGACCGGCGCGGACGGCGTCGAGCCGTACAAGGGGATCGCGGGCGTCAAGAACGGCTACACCTCGCACGCCGGCAACACCTTCACCGGTGTCGCCGAGCGCAACGGCAAGGTGCTGCTCGTCACCGTCATGAACCCGTCGTCCGACGAGGCCCACGCCGTCTACAAGGAGGCCGCGAGCCTGCTGGACTGGGGCTTCGAGGCGAGCGGCAAGGTCACCCCGGTCGGCGAGCTGGTGCCCCCGAAGTCCGCCGACACCGGATCGGGCAAGGGCGCCCCGGCCGCGCAGGGCAAGGACAAGGGCGGACACGGCCCCGAGAACGGCAAGAAGGCCGTCGCCGCCGACGAGGGCGGCAGCGGCGGTGTCGGGGTCGCGCTGGGCATCGTCGGCGGCGTCCTGGTGCTGCTGGCCGGCGGGGTGTTCCTGGTCAACCGGCGCTGGCCGCTGCCGGACCTGGTGCGTCGTCTCCCCCGCCGCTGACGGCCCCCTCCTCGGTCCCCCCGGCGTCCTCGGCGCCCCCGCTGTTCTGCGTCGCCGTCCAGGCGGCGCAGAACAGCAGCAGTTTCGCCGTGAAGTTGAGCCAGAGCAGCAGGGCCACGGGCACCCCGAAGGCGCCGTACATGCTCTTGGACGCGACGCCCTTCATGTAGCTGCCGAGCAGCAGCTTGAGCAGTTCGAAGCCGATCGCGCCGATCGCGCCCGCGACCAGCAGACTGCGCCGCGGCGGCTCCACGCCGGGCAGCAGGGTCAACAGGTAGAGCAGCAGCAGGAAGCCACCGAGCGCCCCCACGGCCATGGCGGCCACCTGGAGCACCACACCGCCCGCGCCCCGGTCCGAGATGTTCAGCAGCCCGGCGGTCCGGCCGACCGCGACGGTGCCCACCGAGGAGACCGCGAGGGTCGCGAGCGCCGCGCCGCCGAGCCCGAGCAGCAGCCCCGCGTCCTTGAGCTTGCGGACGACCGGGTTGCCCGTGTCCACGTCGTCCCGGCCCCAGACGGCGCGCAGGCAGTCGCGCATCGAGCCGAGCCAGCCGATCCCGGTGAGGAGCAGCAGCGCACCGGCCACCGCCCCGACCGTGCCCGCGTGGGCCACCAGGCCCTCGATGCCGAGCTGGTCGGAGATGCCCGGCACCTGCTCGGCGAGCTTGTCCTCGATCTTGCGCAACTGCTCGTCGGAGAGCAGCGCGGCACCGATCGCCGCACCGACCGCGATCAGCGGGAAGATCGCCAGGAAACTGGTGAAGGTGATCGCGGCGGCGAGCCTGGTCCAGTGGACCCGTTCCAGCGTCTCGTAGGAACGCCAGGCGTGCGTCACCATCAGCCGGGAGACGATCGGCCCGATGACGGGGAGTTTTTTCAGCCAGTCCATGACCTACGGCTTACCCGTCCGGGCGCCGGGAACCGTGACCCGGCCCTGTCCGTGTGCGGCCCGACACCCCCTCAATCACCCATAACGGTGAGCACTGTAACAAATCCCCCAAAAGGGTTTTCCCTGGCGCTACGGTCACCGTCATGTCTGTCGACACGGTGTCCCTGACCGGCTGGGGCCGTACCGCCCCGACGACCGCTCTGCGGTTCCGTCCGCGCACGTACGAGGAGGCGGCGGCGACGGTACGCGGCTGCGGACCCCGCGGCTCCATCGCCCGGGGGCTGGGCGGATCCCACGGCGACGCGGCGCAGAACGCGGGCGGCTCCGTCCTCGACATGACCGCGCTGGACCGGATCCGCACCGTCGACGCCACCACCGGGCTGGTGGTCTGCGACGCCGGGGTCGGTCTGCACCGGCTGGCGGAGGTCCTGCGGCCGCTCGGCTGGTCCGTGCCCACCCCGTCCCCGAACCGGTACGTCACCGTGGGCGGCGCGATCGGCGCCGACGCGCACGGCCACGACCAGCACCACTCCGGCTCCTTCTCGCGCCACGTCCAGGAGTTGGAGCTGCTGACCGCCGACGGCGAGATCCACACGGTCCGCCCCGGCACCGTGCTCTTCCACGCGACCGCGGGCGGCCTGGGCCTGACGGGTGTGATCCTCTCGGCGACGCTGCGCTGCCACCGGGTCACCGGGTCGTGGCTGTCGGTCGACACCGAACGCACCGTCGACCTGGACGACCTGCTGGACCGGCTCTCCGCCGGGGACCACCGCTACCGCTACTCGGCCGCCCGGATCGACCTCCTCGCCCGCGGCCGGGCGACGGGGCGCGCCGTGCTCACCCGGGGCGAGCCCGTGCCCGGGGACGGGCGGGCGCCCCGGTACGCGCGGCCGGCGCGCGCCCGGCGCACCCCGTTCGCGTTCCGTCCGGGCCGGCTGCCGTCCCTCGCCGCCCTCGTGCCCCGCTCGCTGCCCGGCGGGGCCTGCGCCGCCCTCCTGGGCGAGCTCCGGTACCGCGGCGCACCCGGGTACCGGCCCGGCGAACTCCAGCGGCCCGCCGCGTTCTTCCGCCTCCTGGACGGGCCGGTCCGGGACCGGCCCCGGGGGCGCGCCGGGTCGGTGCGGTACCAGTTCGCCGTCGGCTTCGGGCAGGAGGAGGCGCTGCGGCGGATCGTGCGCCGGATCTCCCGGCGGCGCTGCCCGTCGTCGTACGCGGTGCTGAAGCGGTTCGGCGCGAGCGACCCGGGCTGGCTGTCGTTCCCCCTGCCCGGCTGGACGCTCGCCCTCGACCTGCCCGCCGGACTGCCCGGCCTGGCCCGGTTCCTGGACTCGCTGGACGAGGAGGTGGCGGCGGCCGGCGGCCGGGTCTGCCTGGCGAAGGACTCCCGGCTGCGGCCCGAGCTGCTGGCCGCCATGTATCCGAAGCTGGACGAATTCCGTTCACTGCGCGCCGAGTTGGACCCGTACGGGGCATTCCGCTCGGACCTGTCGCGCCGTCTGTCGCTCTGACCGGCGCCGCGTTCCGCACACTCCGTCACCCCCTGGTCATCACCCCTGTCTGCAAGGAGCGTTTTCGTGAAGGACGCCTTCGGAGCCCCGCAGTCCCTGCTCGTACTCGGCGGCACGTCGGAGATCGCCCTGGCCACCGCGCGGCGGCTGATCGCGCTGCGGACCCGCACGGTCCGGCTGGCCGGGCGCCCCTCCCCCGCCCTCGACGCGGCCGCCGCCGAACTGCGCGCACGCGGCGCCGACGTCCGCACGGTCGACTTCGACGCCCTCGACTCCGGGTCCCACGAGGCCGTGCTCGGCGAGGTCTTCGCCGAGGGCGACGTCGACATGGTGCTGCTCGCCTTCGGGATCGCGGGCGACCAGGAACGCGACGAGGAGGAGCCGCTGTCCGCGGTCCGGGTCGCCCAGACCAACTACACGGGGGCCGTCTCCGCCGGGCTGGTGTGCGCCGGCGCGCTCCAGGCACAGGGGCACGGTTCGCTGGTGGTGCTGTCCTCGGTGGCGGGCGAGCGCGTGCGCCGCGCCGACTTCATCTACGGGTCCAGCAAGGCGGGCCTGGACACGTTCGCGCAGGGGCTGGGCGACGCGCTGCACGACACCGGGGTGCATGTGATGGTCGTGCGCCCCGGCCTCGTGCGGCCGGGGACGGCTCCCGACGACACGACGGGGACGGCCGGGACCGGGGAGACGGCCGGGGAGACGGTGGCAGAACCTGCGGCGGAGCCCGTGGCGGTGGCGGCAGTGACCGGAATCACGGAGCAGGCGGGCGCCGCGGGAAGCGGGAGCGGTGCGCGGGGCGGCGCGCAGGCCGGTGCGTCGCGGACCGGCCTGCCGCGGATCGGCATGCCTCGGGCCGGTGCGCCGTGGATCGGTGCGCCCCGGGTCGAGGCGGCCCGGCTCGCCGCCGCCCGGTTCGCCGCCGCGCCGCTGGAGGCGTCGTCCCTCACCACGACCCCGGACGCGGTCGCGGAGGCCATCGTGGCAGGGCTGCGACGGCGCTCGGAGACGGTCTGGGTGCCCGGGTCGCTCCGCGCGGTGATGTCGGCGCTGCGGCACGTGCCGCGCCCGCTGTTCCGGCGCCTGCCGCTCTGAACCGGAGGAACGGGGGGAAGGGGCGGAGGAGGCGAAGGAGTCACCCGGGGCACGCCGGGGTCGAAGGGGGCGTGCGGAGGGTGGTGATCAGGTCTGCAGGGAGGGTTCGTCCACGGCCGAGCCGCCCTGCGCGGGCACGGCGGGCATGCCGTCCCCGGCCCCGAACGGGAACTCGTTGATCTTGCGCCAGACGCTGTCCGCGCCCTGCTCGTACAGCGCGAAGGAACCGCAGGTCCAGGACGCCTCGTAGTCGGAGAGCTCCTCGTACGCCCGGTCCATCGCCGCCTCGGGGATGTCGTGCGCCACGGTCACGTGCGGGTGGTACGGGAACTGGAGCTCGCGGACCAGCGGCCCCGAGCCGTCCCGGACCCGCTTCTGGAGCCAGGAACAGGCCGAGCCGCCCTCGACGACCTGCACGAAGACCACCGGCGAGAGCGGCCGGAAGGTCCCCGTGCCGGACAGCCGCATCGGGAAGGGACGGCCGCCCGTCGCGATCTGGGCGAGGTGCGCCTCGATCGCGGGCAGGGCGGCCGCGTCGGCCGCGGTCGGCGGAAGCAGGGTGACGTGGGTGGGAATGCCGTACGCGGCGGGATCCCCGAAGCTCGCGCGCCGCTCCTGGAGCAGGCTGCCGTAGGGCTCCGGGACCGCGATCGAAACGCCGAGCGTTACGGTCCCCACGTCGTTCTCCTCAATCCTCGGTGGTCGATGACCTGTTTTCGGCCATCCACCTGATCGGCTTCCGTCGCCAGTGTGCAGCCTGGGGCCCCGAAACCGCCAGGGTCCTTGGACTCAGTGCTTCGCAGGCAGGAAGCCCATCCGGTCGTACGTACGAGCCAGGGTCTCGGCCGCGACGGACCGTGCCTTCTCCGCTCCCTTGGCCAGGATCGAGTCCAGCGTCTCCGGGTCGTCCAGATATTCCTGGGTGCGGGTCCGGAACGGTGTGACGAACTCGACCATGACCTCGGCGAGGTCGGTCTTGAGCGCACCGTAGCCCTTGCCCTCGTACTTCTGCTCCAGATCCGCGATACCGGTGCCCGTGAGTGTCGAGTAGATGCTCAGCAGATTGCTGACGCCGGGCTTCTCCACACGGTCGAAGCGGATGACCGTGTCGGTGTCGGTGACCGCGCTCTTCACCTTCTTGGCGGTGGCCTTCGGCTCGTCGAGGAGGTTGATCAGACCCTTCGGGGTGGCCGCCGACTTGCTCATCTTGGACGACGGGTCCTGGAGGTCGTAGATCTTCGCCGTCTCCTTGAGGATGTACGGGTCCGGCACGGTGAAGGTGTCGCCGTAGGTGCCGTTGAACCGCTCGGCGAGATTGCGGGTCAGCTCCAGGTGCTGGCGCTGGTCCTCGCCGACCGGGACCTGGTCGGCCTGGTACAGCAGGATGTCGGCGACCATCAGCATCGGGTACGTGAAGAGACCGACGGTGGTGCGGTCGGCGCCCTGCTTGGCGGACTTGTCCTTGAACTGCGTCATGCGCGACGCCTCGCCGAAGCCGGTGAGGCAGTTCATGATCCAGCCGAGCTGGGCGTGCTCGGGGACGTGGCTCTGGACGAAGAGCGTGCACCGCTCGGGGTCGAGACCGGCGGCCAGGAGCTGGGCGACGGCGAGCCGGGTGTTCGCGCGCAGCTCCGCGGGGTCCTGCGGAACGGTGATCGCGTGCAGGTCGACGACCATGTAGAAGGCGTCGTGGGATTCCTGCAGCGCCACCCACTGGCGGACCGCACCGAGGTAGTTGCCGAGGTGGAACGAGCCTGCGGTGGGCTGGATTCCGGAGAGCACGCGGGGGCGTTCAGAGGCCATGGGACTCATTGTCTCAGGTACGGGAGCGATCTCCGGCAGCCGGTGCGGAAGGCGCCCGGACCGGTGGCGCGCGCCACCGTCGATGAGACGGGGATCACGGAGGGGCCCGGGAGGAGCGGGCGGGGGCGCCGGTGCCCGGCCGGTCGGGCACGCCGGGAATCGGAGGTTTCCTCGGACCGGATCCGACCGACGATACAAAGTGGGCACCACCCCGCCCACGCCCATGCCCACGACGAACGGAGATCCCGTGTCGATCACGGAAAACGCCATCGCCTCCGCCGAGGCGCACAGCGCGCACAACTACCATCCGCTTCCCGTCGTGGTCGCCACGGCGGAGGGGGCCTGGATGACCGATGTCGAGGGCCGCCGCTACCTCGACATGCTCGCCGGGTACTCGGCGCTCAATTTCGGCCATGGCAACCGGCGTCTGCTCGACGCGGCCAGGGCGCAGCTGGACCGGGTGACCCTCACCTCGCGCGCCTTCCACCACGACCGGTTCGCCGACTTCTGCACGCAGCTCGCCGAGTTGTGCGGAATGGAGTCGGTGCTCCCGATGAACACCGGGGCGGAGGCCGTGGAGACCGCGGTGAAGACGGCCCGCAAGTGGGGCTACCGGGTGAAGGGCGTCCCGGACGGCATGGCGAAAATCATCGTCGCCGCGAACAACTTCCACGGCCGGACGACGACGATCGTCAGCTTCTCCACGGACCCGGAGGCCCGGGAGGACTTCGGCCCGTACACGCCGGGGTTCGAGATCGTGCCGTACGGGGACCTCACCGCGCTCCGGGAGGCGATGACGGAGAACACCGTCGCGGTGCTCATGGAGCCGATCCAGGGCGAGGCCGGGGTGCTGGTGCCGCCGCCGGGCTACCTCCCGGGGGTGCGCGAGCTCACGCGCGAGCGCGACGTGCTGTTCATCGCGGACGAGATCCAGTCGGGTCTCGGCCGGACCGGGAAGACCTTCGCGTGCGAGCACGAGGGCGTCGTGCCGGACATGTACGTGCTCGGCAAGGCGCTGGGCGGCGGGGTGGTCCCGGTGTCGGCGGTGGTCTCCTCGCGGGAGGTGCTCGGGGTGTTCCGGCCCGGCGAGCACGGTTCGACGTTCGGCGGCAACCCGCTGGCCTGCGCCGTCGCACTGGAGGTCGTCGCGATGCTGCGCACCGGTGAGTACCAGGAGCGGGCGGCCGAGCTGGGCGAGCACCTGCACCGGGAGCTGGGGCTGCTGGTGGGCGGCGGCGCGGTGGACGAGGTGCGGGGCCGCGGGCTGTGGGCGGGCGTGGACATCGCCCCGGCACTCGGCACGGGCCGGGAGATCTCCGAGAAGCTGATGGAGCGCGGGGTGCTGGTCAAGGACACCCACGGCTCGACGATCCGGATCGCGCCGCCGCTGGTGATCAGCAAGGAGGACCTGGACTGGGGGCTGGAGCAGCTCCGCGGCGTCCTGCGCCACTGACCCGGGAGCCGGTGCGCCGGGTCGGGGGCATCATGCCCCCGACCCGGCGGCACGGTGACACGGGCGGCGCGTCGCGCCGGCTGGCGCGCCGGACCGGTCGGTGCGCCGGGCCGCGGCGGGTGTTCTCCCGCGGCCCGGCCCGGTGGTACGGCCTGGCAGACTCTGCGCCGTGAGACCTGACCTGACGCAACTGCGTGATCTCGTCGAGGAGTCGCCGGGGTTCGGCCGCGGGTCGGCCGCCGCCGTGCCGGAGGAGGCGATCCGGGAGGCCGAGACGCGCGTCGGCCCGCTGCCGCCCTCGTACCGGTGGTGGCTGGCCGAGTTCGGCCACGGGCAGGCCGGCGGCGCGCAGATCGCGACGGCCGGGCCCGCCGGGGCGGCCGACGACGACATGTACGAGGCCATCACCGCCGCATGGCGGCTGAGCGGCGCCCGGCTCTGCTTCGCCGTCGAGCCGGACTGCGGGGACGGCTACTCCTTCGCCCTCGACCGGGACGGGGAGGCCGGGGCCGGGGAGCACCCGGTGGTGTGCCGGGACGGCATCGACGGCGACGAGTACCCGGTGGCGGAGTCCTTCGCCGGGTTCCTGGCCGTCCGGGCCGCACGGCTGCGCGGGCTGCGGGACGGTCCCAACCCCACGATCGCCCGGCTGTGGCGCTCGACGCCGGGCGTGCTGCTCGACAACGGCGTCCACGTCTACGGCCCGCACACCGTCGCGGAGCGCAACGAGACCTTCGAAGTGGCCCGGTACGCGCCCCACTGGGTGCTGGTCGGGGACGACGGCGGGGGCGACGGGTTCTTCATGCGCCGTCACGGCCGCGACCGCGTCTCGGTCCACCGGCTCGGGCTGGGCGCGATCTGCCCGGACGTCGCGGCGGCGGGCGAACCCGTGACGGACGACCTGATCGGCTGGCTGCACGCGGCCGGGGCCTGACGGGGCGACGGTTTCCCGCCACCCCGCCACCCCGCCGGCCCGCTGTCCCGCCGGGCCTGACCGGGACCGGCCCGGCCCGACCGGCCCTCAGAGGATGACGTGCGGCAGGAAGCGGGCGTACTCGTCCGTGACCGGTCCGGCGGACTCGCGGATGCCCAGGCCGGCCGCCTCGTCCTCGACGACCCAGGCCCCCAGCACCACGCGGTTGCCGTCGAAGTCCGGCAGCAGCGCGAGTTCCTGGTAGCAGCACGGCTCGTCGCGCAGCACCGCGGGACTGCCCGGTCCGTGGACCGTGACCCCGGCCCCCTCGCGGCCGAGCAGCGGCTTGGCGACATAGCCGGGGCCGTCGCCCGTGCCCGCCGCCAGCTCGCGGGGGCCGTCGAGGTAGGACGCGAGCAGGTTCGGGTGGCCCGGGTAGAGCTCCCAGAGGATCGCCAGCAGCGCCTTGTTGGACAGCAGCATCTTCCAGGCGGGCTCGATCCAGCAGGTGGTGCCGCTGCCGCCGCCGTTGTCGAGGGTGTCCAGCACGTGCGGACCGAACCGGTCGGTCGCCAGCCACTCCCACGGGTACAGCTTGAAGCAACTGCGGATGAACCGGAGCCGCTCGTCGACGAACCGCCCGCTCAGCCGGTCCCAGCCGATCCGTTCGACGGAGAGTGCCTCGGTCTCGATGCCGGCCTGCTCCGCGGTCTCCCGCAGGTAGGCGACCGTCATCAGGTCCTCGCCCAGTTCGTCCCCGTCGGAGTGCGCGAAGTGCAGCGGCCCCGGCGGCAGCAGGGCGGCCTGCCGCCGCCACGCGTCGACGAGCCGTTCGTGCAGCGAGTTCCACTGGTCGGCGCCCGGGAAGCGGTCCTCCATCCAGAACCACTGGGCGCTCGCGGCCTCCACCAGGGAGGTGGGGGTGTCCGCGTTGTACTCCAGCATCTTCGCCGGGCCGGTCCCGTCGTAGCGCAGGTCGAACCTGCCGTACAGGGACGGGAGTTCGGCCCTGCGGTGCCAGGACTGCGCGATCAGGTCGGCCAGCCGGCGGTCGGTGATGCCGAGTTCGGCGAACCGGTTCTTCTCCACGATGTGCGCGGCCGCGGCCAGGCACATGGCGTGCAGCTCCTCGACCACCTCCTCCAGGGCCTCGACCTCGGGCAGGGAGAAGACGTAGTAGGCGCTCTCGTCCCAGTACGGGCGCAGCGACCCGTCCGGGTAACGGGTGAGCGGGAAGACGATCCCCTGCTCCTCCACCGTCTGCTGCCAGCCGGGACGCGGCTGCGTGGTGCGGCGCTCCATGCCGGCTCAGCCGCCGCCGGTGCCCGAGCAGCCGAAACCGCCCCGGTCGACCGCCGACTTGTTGAAACTGCCGCCCTCGACCTTGCCGTTCTTGCTGCTGCCGCCGTAGTAGTACGAGCCCTTGCCGCCGCCCTTGCACTCGTAGCTCGGCAGCTTGTCCCGGCTGACCGGGTCGACGCACCGCTTGTCCGGTTCCGAACCGCAGGAGGTGATCATCGCGGCGAGCACCCCCATGCCGCCGAGCACCACCGTGCTCGACCGCAGCCTTCGTACAGCCATGTCTCCGTCTCCCCCGTAGTAAAGATCAAGCCAGTGTGACCATCGAACGCGACCGTTCATCAGACTAGCGCGGAGGGTTCGGGCCCCGGCAGGACAGGGCTCGGCCCCGGTGGGGCACGGGCCGGGAGGTCACCGGGTGGGCAGTACCCGGCACAGGGCGTCCAGGGCGCCGGCCCAGGCGCTGTCGGTGGGTGTTCCGTATCCGATGACCAGGGCGTCCCGTCCCGGTGCCGCGTCGGGGTGACGGAAGCGCGAGATCCCCTCCAGTGCCAGCCCCTGCCACGCGGCCGCCCGCAGCACGGACGGCTCGCTGCCCTCGGGGAGTTCGAGCACGGCGTGCAGTCCGGCGGCGATGCCGCTGATCCGGACCTCCGGGGCCCGTTCCGCCAGGGCCTCGACGAGCTGGTCGCGGCGGCGCCGGTAGCGCAGCCGCATCGAGCGCACGTGCCGGTCGTACGCGCCCGACCCGATGAACTCCGCGAGCGTCAGCTGGTCCAGCGCGCTCGACGACCAGTCGCTCACCCCCTTGGCCTCGGACACCTCCCCCACCAGGTTCTCCGGCAGCACCATCCACCCCAGCCGCAGGCCGGGGGCCAGCGACTTGCTCGTCGTCCCCAGGTGCACCACGCGGTCGGGGTCGAGGCCCTGGAGCGCGCCGACCGGCTGGCGGTCGTAGCGGAACTCGCCGTCGTAGTCGTCCTCCAGGATCAGCCCGCCCGTGGCCCGTGCCCAGTCCACCGCCGCGGCCCGGCGGTCGGGGTGCAGCGGCACCCCGGTGGGGAACTGGTGCGCGGGCGTCATCAGGACCGCGCCCACGCCCCGCAGCCCGGCCAGTTCGTCGGTCCGCGCCCCGAGGTCGTCGACCGGCAGGCAGGGCAGCCGCAGCCCGGCCTCCCGGAGCAGGTCGTAGTGGATGTCCAGCCCGTACGACTCGACGGCCACCTCCCGCACCCGTCGCCCGCGCAGCACCGTTCCCATCAGTTTCAGCGCGTGCGCGAAGCCGGCGCAGATCATGATGCGTTCCGGGTCGGCGTGGACGCCCCGGGCGCGGGCCAGGTAGTCGGCGAGCACGGTGCGCAGTTCGACGCGTCCCCGCGGGTCGCCGTACCCGAAGGCGTCGTGGGGCGCGGCCGTCAGGGCGCGGCGGGCCGCCCTGAGCCATTCGGCGCGCGGGAACGTCGAGAGGTCGGGCGACCCGCCCAGCAGGTTGTGCGCGGGCCGGGAGCCCGGAGTCCGGGTCCGGGTGACCCGGACGGCCGAGGGGCGCGGCTCGGCCCGCCGGGCGACCCGGGTACCCGAGCCCTGCCGGGCGGTGAGCCAGCCCTCGGCGACCAGTTCCGCGTAGGCGTCGGCGACGGTGTTCCGGGCCATGCCGAGGTCGGCGGCGAGCCCGCGGGAGGACGGCAGCCGGGTGCCGGGGGCCAGCCTGCCCGTCCGTACGGCCTCCCGCAGGGCGTCCATGAGCCCGGCCCGCAGCCCGGTCGACCCGGTGGTGTCGAGATGCAGGTCGGCGCCGAAAGTGGCCCATGAATCCGTCATGGAAATGGACCATACATGTGCGCCACCTGGCTCGTAGTGTCGTACTCATGACGACGAACGAGAACAGCGCACCGACCTCCGGCCTCAACCCCGAGCACGCCCCCCGCATGAAGCAGCCGTGGGCCGAGCTCGCCCCCGACGTCTACCGGGCGATGGTCCGGCTGGACAGGGCGGCCCGGAAGGGTGTCGACCCGGTCCTGGGCGAGCTGGTGAAGATCCGCGCCTCGCAGCTGAACCACTGCGCCTTCTGCCTCGACATGCACACCAAGGACGCGCTCGCGGCGGGCGAGTCGGTCGAGCGGATCGTCCAGCTCAGCGCGTGGGAGGAGTCGCGGCACTTCTACACGCCCAAGGAGACCGCGGCCCTCGAACTGACCGAGGCGGTGACCGTGCTGACCGACGGTTTCGTGCCGGACGAGGTGTGGGAGAAGGCTTCCGAGCACTTCGACGAGACCGAGCTCTCCCACCTGATCGCGGCGATCGTCTCGATCAACGCGTGGAACCGCTTCGCGGTGACCACCCGCATGGTTCCCGGCCACTACAAGCCGGGCGACATCAAGCACTGACCCGGCACGGTCCCGGCCCGACCGCGGCTCCCGGCCCGCGCGCCGGGTGCCGGGAGCCGGGTGCCAAGAGCCGGGTCGTGCGCCGGGTGCCACCCGGCGCATCCGCGTCACCGCCCGCCCCGTCCGTCTTCCGGCCCGCACCCACAGGAGTCACGCATGACCGCGTCCGTCCTCCGCGCCCTGCACCACGACCGCGCCCCCGGCGACCCGCTCGTCCTCCCCGGCCCGTGGGACGCGGCGAGCGCCCGCGCCTTCGCCGACGCGGGCTTCCCGGCGCTCGCGACGCCCAGCGCCGGCATCGCGGCCTCGCTCGGTTACGAGGACGGGGAGACGCCCGCCGCCGAGATGTTCGCGGCCGTGGCCAGGATCGTGCGGGCCGTCCCGGCCTCCGTGCCCGTGTCGGCGGACGTCGAGGCGGGTTACGGGCTGCCCCCGAAGGAGCTCGTGGAACGGCTCCTGGAGAGCGGGGCCGTCGGCTGCAACCTGGAGGACTCGGTCGACGGCACGCTCGTCGGGGCCGAGCGGCAGGCGGAGCGGATCGCCGCGGTCCGGGAGGCCGCGGGCGACCTCCTCTTCCTCAACGCCCGCGTCGACACGTACGTCCACGGCTCACCCGGCACCGCGGACCCGGAGGCGGAGACGGTCCGCCGGGCCCTGCTGTACGTGGCGGCGGGCGCGGACTGCGTCTATCCGATCCTGGCCCCGTCCGAGGCGCTGCCCCGGCTGGCCGCCGCCGTCCCCGGCCCGCTCAACGCCCTCGCCCTGCCGGACGGCCCGGCCCCGCGCCGGCTCGGCGAGCTGGGCGCGACCCGGATCACCTTCGGCCCCGGGCTGCAGCGCCGCGCCCTGGCGGCCGTGCGGGAGATCGCGGACGAACTGCGGAAGGCGTAGGCGGGCGGCAGGGGGTCGTGCCCGGTCCGCCGGGGGCGGTCCGGTCACGCCCCTCTGCCACCGAAGGCCGCCAGGGTCCGTTCCAGCATCGGCATGGCCCGCACCACGTTGCGGGAGCGGATCAGGGCGTCCCAGGCGGGCTCGAACTTCTTCCAGCCGCCCGCGTACGCCAGGTGCCTGAACCGTTCGTGCGTACCCGGCTGGGCCGCGGCGCCGCGCCATATGTTGGACCACCGGTAGAAGTCGCGGTACGCGCGCCAGTAGCCGTCCTCCAGCTGGTCCGGGGTCATGCCCTTCGGGCGGTACACGACGTGGCGGGTGTCGTAGAGGTCCCAGTCCCGGTGGACGATCCGGTCCTCCGCCTCCAGCTGCTTCCACAGCCCGGTGGACGGGTACGGCGTCATGATGTGGAAGGTGGCCGTCTCGATGCCCTGCCCGACCGCCCACCCCACCGTGCGGTCGAAGACGTCCGGGCCGTCGTGGTCGAGCCCGAAGACGAAGCTGGCGTTGACCATGACCCCGGCGTCGTGGAGCCGGCGCACGGCGGCCTCGTAGTCCTCGCCGATGTTCTGGTTCTTGCGCCGCTCGGCGAGGTTCGCGCTGTTCACCGTCTCGAAGCCGACGAACAGGCTGCGCAGCCCCGCGTCCACGGCGCGTTCCAGCAGGTCCGGCTGGAGCACGGACCTCACGGTGCCGGCCGCCTGCCAGAGCCGCCCCATGCCGGCCATCCCGTCGAACAGCGCCTCGGCGAAGCGGCGGTTGCCGAACAGGTGGTCGTCGAGGAAGTACAGGTGCCTGCCGGGCAGCCGCTCGATCTCGGCGAGCGCGTCGTCCACGGCCTGGGTGTAGAAGGACTTCCCGCCCTCGAAGAAGGCGTCCTTGTAACAGAAGTCGCAGTGGTGCGGACAGCCCCGCGAGACGACGATCGAGTTCGGCACCAGGTACAGATGACGTTTGATCAGGTCCCGGCGCACGGGCGGGAGCCCGGCCAGGGTGCGCAGCTTCGAGTCGTAGCGGCGGCCCGGCGCCCCGGCCCGGAACTCCTTGAGGAACAGCGGCCAGGTGTCCTCGCCCGGCCCGGTGAAGATCGTGTCGGCGTGCGCGGCGGCCTCGTCCGGCAGCGAGGTCACGTGCAGGCCGCCCATGGCGACGTGGACGCCCCGGGCGCGGAAGTGGTCGGCGATCTCGTAGCCGCGCCGCGCGGAGGTGATGTACGGCTGGACGACCAGGAGGTCGGGGCTGTCGAGCGCCTCGATGTCCACCCGTTCGACGTGCTCGTCGAGGAGCGTCACCTCGTCGTCCGGGTCGAGGTACCCGGCGAGGGTCGCCAGGCCCAACGGCGGGAAGAGCGAGTACTTGATGGGCCGGAACAGCGGGCTGGTCGCCTCGGTCAGTGCCGGGAGGATCATCGTCACGCGCATGAAAGCCCAGACTCGGGAAGCCGCGCAATCAGTTCCCGGCCGGGGCCGGGTTGTCCCCGGGCCCTTCCGTCACGCACGTCGCCCCCGGCAGCGGGTGCTGCCGGGGGCGACGGGGTACGCGCGAAGGGGCGTACGGATCAGATCAGGCCGAGCTCGCGAACCGCGTCGCGCTCCTCGGTGAGCTCCTTCACCGAGGCGTCGATGCGCTTGCGGGAGAACTCGTTGATGTCCAGGCCCTGGACGATCTCGTACGTGCCGTTCTTCGTGGTGACCGGGAAGGACGAGATGATGCCCTCGGGCACGCCGTAGGAGCCGTCCGACGGGATGCCCATGGAGGTCCAGTCGCCCTCGGCGGTGCCGTTGACCCAGGTGTGCACGTGGTCGATGGCGGCGTTGGCGGCGGAGGCGGCGGAGGACGCGCCACGGGCCTCGATGATCGCGGCGCCGCGCTTGGCGACGGTCGGGATGAAGGTGTCGGCCAGCCACACCTCGTCGTTGACGACCTCGGCGGCGTTCTTGCCCGCGATCTCCGCGTGGAAGATGTCCGGGTACTGGGTCGCCGAGTGGTTGCCCCAGATCGTCAGCTTCTTGATGTCGGAGACCGTGGTGCCGGTCTTCTTCGCCAGCTGCGTCAGCGCCCGGTTGTGGTCCAGCCGGGTCATCGCGGTGAAGCGCTCGGCCGGTACGTCCGGGGCGGCGGCCTGCGCGATGAGCGCGTTGGTGTTGGCCGGGTTGCCGACGACGAGGACCTTGATGTCGTCCGCGGCGTTGTCGTTGATGGCCTTGCCCTGCGGCTTGAAGATGCCACCGTTGGCGGAGAGCAGGTCACCGCGCTCCATGCCCTTGGTGCGCGGGCGGGCGCCGACCAGCAGGGCGACGTTGGCACCGTCGAACGCCTTGTTGGCGTCGTCGGTGATCTCGATGCCGCGCAGCAGCGGGAAGGCGCAGTCGTCGAGCTCCATCGCGGTGCCCTCGGCGGCCTTCAGGGCCGGGGTGATCTCCAGGAGGCGCAGGTTGACCGGCACGTCCGGGCCGAGCAGGTGGCCGGAGGCGATGCGGAAGAGCAGCGCGTAGCCGATCTGGCCGGCTGCGCCGGTCACGGTGACATTCACGGGAGTGCGGGTCATGGCGATCTCCGTTAGACAGCTGGCGGTGGGGGTCCCTGCCCCTGGTGCTGGACATCCCCGGTCTGAATCTTGACGTGAAGAGATATCCAGCGGTCAGGCTATCCGACCCGGAACCTTCCGGCGGCCCGGCCCCCTGTGGCACCGCACACAACCCGTCACACAGCGCTCACCCGGACGAATCCGGTCACTCGGAGGAGACCGGGGAAAGGCCGGGGGGAGGTTGGGGGAAGAGAGGGCGGGGAACGGGGCGCGCGGGAGTGCGCGAAACCAGGTGCATGCCCGCCGCGCACCCTTGTTCGCCACTCCGTTGCCGGACGATCACACCTTGGCGGAATGGTCACTTCCGTGCCACAGGCCCCAGCCGTCCCTTGAACCCCTTCACCCCGTCGACCAGGCTGAACGCAGGACAGGGGCAAGGCCGATCAAGTCGCCGTGGTCCGGGACGGAAGCGTTGCGGACCGGGTCTCGCCCCGGGTGTCCGTCCCTTCTCGGGGGAGGGGACGGGCACCGTCCCGAACCGCGCGACCGCCCGTACGGGCCGGGCCCGGCGGCCGGGCGAACCGGAACACCGCGACCGGCCGGTCGTGAACCGGCCGACCGCGGATCGCGGATCGGTGAGTCGGTGGATCAGCGGGTCGGTGAGTCGGTGAATCAGCGAATCGTGAAGTGGACGGCCTGTTCGAGGAACGGGATGTCCAGCCACGGCTCGGGCTGGGCCACCAGCGCCAGCATCACGATGAGGAAGCCGAGCACTCCGTAGGTCACCAGGTCGGTGAAGCGGGAACGGACCGCCAGCATGCCGACCGACCGGACCGTCATCCGCAGCACCGCGCCGCCGATGAGGGCCGCGCCGATCAGCATCGTGCCGACCCGGAACGCTTCGGCGAAGGGGTCGACGGCCACGATCAGCAGGCCGATCCCCGCCGTGCAGAGCACGGCGAGCAGCGGCCACTGCCGGGCCGGGGCGGGCGCGTCCCCGGGCGCGGCCCGGCCGCCGCCCTCGGGGCGCGCGGTGTCCTTGGTGAACAGGGGGAACCTCCGGGACGTCCGCGGAGCGGGGCCGGAGCCCCCGGCCCGGGTGCTGCCGGAGGCGACGGGCGCGTCCGCACCCGAGCCCGTACCCGCGTCGGCACCGGCGTCCGGCCGCGCCTCGCCACCGGCATCGCCGTTGGCATCGGCACCGCCGTCACCGTCACCGTCACCGGCGGCTTCGGCTCCGGCACCGGCGTCCTTCTCGGACTCCGGGCCGGTCCTCTTCCCCGGGCCCGTTCCGGTCTCCGCCCCGGTCTCCGCACCCGCGCCCGTCGCCGGGGTCTCGTCCGTACACGCGTCCTCGGCGGTCGGGTCGGCCGGACTCGTACCAGCACCCATGGGGTTCCTTCCGGATTCGGGTCGGCCGGCTCAGACGGCGGCGGCCGCGTTGCGCTCGGCCGCCTCGACCACGTTGACGAGCAGCTGCGCGCGGGTCATCGGGCCGACACCGCCCGGGTTCGGGGAGATCCAGGCGGCGACCTCGGCCACGCCCGGGTGGACGTCCCCGACGATCTTGCCGTTCTCGTCCCGGCTGACGCCGACGTCGAGCACGGCGGCGCCCGGCTTCACGTCCTCGGGCTTGATGATGTGCGGCACACCGGCGGCGGCGACGATGATGTCGGCCTGCTTGAGGTGGGCGGAGAGGTCACGCGTGCCGGTGTGGCACTGGGTGACGGTGGCGTTCTCGGACCTGCGGGTCAGCAGCAGCGGCATCGGGCGGCCGATCGTGACGCCCCGGCCCACGACCACGACGTTCGCCCCGTTGATCTCCACGCCGTGGTGACGGAGCAGCTGGACGACGCCCTGCGGGGTGCAGGGCAGCGGGCCCGTCTCGTTGAGCACCAGGCGGCCGAGGTTCATCGGGTGCAGGCCGTCGGCGTCCTTGGCCGGGTCCATCAGCTCCAGGACGCGGTTGGTGTCGATCCCCTTGGGCAGGGGGAGCTGCACGATGTAACCCGTGCAGTCGGGGTTCTCGTTGAGCTCCCGCACGACCGCCTCGATCTCCTCCTGGGTGGCGGTGTCGGGGAGTTCACGCTGAATGGAGCCGATGCCGACCTGCGCGCAGTCGCGGTGCTTGCCGTTCACGTACCAGCGGCTGCCCGGGTCGTCCCCGACCAGCAGGGTTCCCAGGCCGGGGGTGATGCCCCGTTCCTTGAGGGCCGCCACGCGGACGGTGAGATCGGACTTGATCGCGGCTGCGGTGGCCTTGCCATCGAGAATCTGGGCAGTCATGTCCCCATACTCGCGGATGACCCCGCCCCCATACCAATTCCAGGTGCCGTGAGCGGCCACGATGTTGCACTTGGGCAACATCCACCGGCCGCGACTGGACAAACTTACTTTTCATTTATAACGATTAACACCGCAGTGCCGCAGTAGTACCCGGGGGGCGGACCACTGAACTCTTCTTTCCTCCGTGCGGCCGCATCGTCCCCGCATGCACGTTGGAGGAACGCCCACATGAGTTTCGGCGCCCCGAACCCGGACCCGAACAATCCGTACGGCCAGCAGCCCCCGCAGGGCCAGCCCGGCTACGGCTACCCGCAGCAGCCCCCGCAGGGTCAGCCGGGTTACGGCTACCCGCAGCAGCCGCCGCAGGGCCAGCCGGGTTACGGCTACCCGCCCCAGGCCCCGGGCACGCTCCAGGCCAACAACGGCTACATCAACGTCCCGGTCCTCGGCACGGTCCAGGTCGCCTCGATGGGCCGCCGCTTCGGCGCGCGCCTCCTCGACGGCCTGATCATCGGTGTCCTCTACGGCATCCTCACCGCGGTCGGCGTGGCCGGTGCCCTGGGTCTCGCGGAGAGCGCCGACGACTGCGGTTCCGCCCTGGACCCGGGCTACCAGTCCTGTGTCAACGAGGCGAGCAGCGGCATCATCGTCACCATGCTCGGCATGATCGCCCTCTTCGGTCTGATCACGCTGCTCTACGAGTGGCTGATGATCGCGCTGGCCGGCGCGACCCTCGGCAAGATGGCCCTCGGCCTGAAGGTCGTCAAGGAGAACACCGGTCAGAACCCGGGCCTCGGCGGCGGCTTCATCCGCTGGATCATCCCGATCGTCGGTGCGTTCCTCTGCTACATCGGCGCCATCCTGGTCTACCTGTCGCCGTTCTTCGACAACTCCGGCAAGCTCCAGGGCTGGCACGACCGCGCCGCCGGAACCATCGTCGTCAAGAAGTAACGCGACGCCTTTTCCGTTCCACAACACGAAGGGCCGGAACTCCTCCCGGAGTTCCGGCCCTTCGTGTTGTGCGTCAGTGTTGTGCATCGATGTCGCGGAACGGTGTTGTGAACCGTCGGCGAAATCAGTGGAAGAAGTGGCGCGTGCCCGTGAAGTACATCGTCACGCCGGCCTTCTTCGCGGCCTCGACGACCAGTTCGTCACGGACCGAACCGCCCGGCTGGGCAACTGCCTTCACACCGGCCGCGGTCAGGATCTCCAGCCCGTCCGGGAACGGGAAGAACGCGTCGGAGGCGGCGTACGAACCGCGGGCGCGCTCCTCGCCGGCCCGCTCGACGGCCAGCTTCGCGGAGTCGACGCGGTTGACCTGGCCCATGCCGACGCCGACCGAGGCGCCGTCCTTGGCGAGCAGGATCGCGTTGGACTTGACCGCGCGGCACGCCTTCCACGCGAAGGCGAGCTCCTTCAGCTCGTCGGCGGTCAGGGCCTCACCGGTGGCGAGGGTCCAGTTGGCCGGGTCGTCGCCGTCGGCCTGGAGGCGGTCGGTGACCTGGAGCAGCGCACCACCGTCGATCGGCTTGACCTCGACCTCGGCGGTCGGGGCGTCGGGGCAGCGCAGCACGCGGATGTTCTTCTTGCGGGCCAGCACCTCGACGGCGCCGTCCTCGTACGCCGGGGCGACGATGACCTCGGTGAAGATCTCCGCGACCTGCTCGGCCATCGCGACGGTCACCGGGCGGTTGACGGCGATGACGCCGCCGAAGGCGGAGAGCGGGTCGCAGGCGTGGGCCTTGCGGTGGGCCTCGGCGACGTCGTCGGCGATCGCGATGCCGCACGGGTTGGCGTGCTTGATGATCGCGACGCACGGCTCGGCGTGGTCGTACGCGGCCCGGCGCGCGGCGTCGGTGTCCGTGTAGTTGTTGTACGACATCTCCTTGCCGTGCAGCTGCTCGGCCCCGGCCAGGCCGCCGGCGCCGGTGGTGTAGAGCGCGGCGGGCTGGTGCGGGTTCTCCCCGTACCGCAGGACGTTGCTGCGCTCGTACGTCGTGCCGAAGAAGTCGGGGAAGCCCGAGTCGTCGGCGGCGGCGTAGTCGTCCGCGAACCAGGACGCCACGGCGACGTCGTACGCGGCGGTGTGCTGGAACGCCTCGGCGGCCAGCCGCTTGCGGGCGGTCAGGTCGAAACCGCCCGCCCTGACGGCCGCGAGGACGTCGGCGTAGCGCCCGGGGCTGGTCACGACCGCCACGGACGGGTGGTTCTTGGCGGCGGCGCGGACCATGGACGGGCCGCCGATGTCGATCTGCTCCACGCACTCGTCGGCGGAGGCGCCGGAGGCGACGGTCTCCTTGAACGGGTAGAGGTTGACGACCACCAGGTCGAACGGCTCCACGCCCAGCTCGGCGAGCTGCTCGCGGTGGGCGTCCAGGCGCAGGTCCGCGAGGATGCCGGCGTGGACGCGCGGGTGCAGCGTCTTCACGCGGCCGTCGAGGCACTCGGGGAAGCCGGTGAGCTCCTCGACCTTGGTGACCGGGACTCCGGCGGCGGCGATCCTTCCGGCGGTGGAGCCGGTGGAGACCAGCTCGACACCCGCCTCGTGCAGACCGCGGGCGAGGTCTTCGAGCCCCGTCTTGTCGTAGACACTGACCAGGGCGCGGCGGATGGGCTTATTCACCGACATGACCGAGATGAACCTTTCGTCCCTCAATGCGATAGCCGTCGCGGGCGAGCCGGCCGACGGCCTCGACGAGCAGCTTGCGCTCGACTTGTTTGATGCGTTCGTGGAGGGCCTCTTCGCCCTCCGCCGTGTCCTCTTCGGTCACCTCGACCACGCCCTGCGCGATGATCGGGCCGGTGTCGACGCCGTCGTCGACGAAGTGGACGGTGCACCCGGTGACCTTCACGCCGTACGCGAGGGCGTCGCGCACCCCGTGGGCACCGGGAAAGCTGGGGAGCAGGGCGGGGTGGGTGTTGACGAACCGGCCGCCGAACCGGGCGAGGAACTCCTTGCCCACGATCTTCATGAATCCCGCGGACACCACGAGGTCCGGGCGGTGCTCGGCGGTCGCGGCCGCGAGCGCCGCGTCCCACTCCTCGCGGGTGGCGTGGTCCTTGACCCGGCACACGAAGGTCGGCAGTCCGGCGCGCTCCGCCCGTTCGAGACCGGCGATGCCGGAGCGGTCGGCGCCGACCGCGACGACCTGCGCGCCGAAGCCCTCGGGGTCGTCGCCGATGGCGTCGAGCAGCGCCTGGAGGTTCGTGCCCGAGCCGGAGACCAGTACGACCAGACGTGCCGGGGCGGCGGAGGGGGGCGGGGAGGCCACGGCTGGGCCCTTTCTCGCGTGATGAAGCAGAGCGGTGCTGATTTGTATGGTCGTACGAAAGAACCGAGCCCCTCGATACGGGGAACTCTACGAACAAGTCGACCGCCAGCAACGATACCGGCACCGCGGGGAACCCCCACGGGACGGGGTCGCGGGCCCCCGGACCCGCGGTGCGCGTCCGGGTGACGGATATCGGCCGTCCGCGCTCCGCTCCCCGCTTTCGGCGGCTCCTGGCCGGGAGGTAGCGTCAGGGGACAGCGATCCGTCCACAGGGCGGAAATGACGAGATGGGGAAGACGTTCACCACATGCCGGACCCACGCCGCAGCACCGCCTTCCGCCGCCCGTCGCCCGGGCGGACCTCACTGCTGATGCGGGAGGGCCAGTCCTCCACGGACTCCTCCTCCTCTTCCTCCGGCACCCCGGGGTCCGCCGGGACGCCCGGCCCCGCGAACGACAACCCGTTCGCCGCACCGCCCGAGAACCGGCCCGACCAGCCCTGGCAGCCCCGCCTCCCCTCGAACACCGGCAACGGCGGCGGGAACGGCGAGGGGTCGTCCGGGGACGGCTCCTCCGACGACCGGTCGGGCCGGGGCAGCCGGTGGAGCAGCCGGCAGCCGGGCCGCCAGGGCGGCGGCTTCGGCGGGCGTCCCGGGGGCCAGGGCGGGCCGAACGGCCAGGGCGGGTCCGAGGGCAACCCCGGCGGCCTGCGCTGGGACCCGACCGACCCCGCCCAGCGCCGGGCCCGCTACTCGCTGCTCTGCGGCATGTGGGCCTTCTTCTTCGCGATCTTCGACTTCCCGGAGATCGCCCTGCTGCTCGGCGCGCTCGCCGTGTACTGGTCGATCAGCTCGCTCCGGTCCAAGCCGGACGCGGCCACCGGGTCGGCCACCGGCCGGGCAGGCTCCGTCCCGGCCCCGGGCGCCCCGGCCGGCGGGCCGCTCCAGGGCTCCGGCTCCGGACACGTCCCGGCGGCAGCGACCGGCGCCCCCGGTGCCCCGGCGGCCCAGGGCGGCGGCAGGCAGCAGACCACGGCCGCGATCAGCGGCCTGGTGACGGCGCTGATCGCGCTCTCGATCGTCGCGACGACGTTCACGGTGCAGCTGGTCTACCGCGACTACTACACCTGCGTGAACGACGCCCTGACCAAGTCCGCCCAGCTGGCCTGCAACGACCAGCTGCCGAAGCCGCTGGAGCCGTTCTTCGGCGTGAAGAACTAGTCGCCTCGGCCGATCGCATCGGAAGATCCGTGCGACGGTGCCCGGTCGGCGGGCACCGTCGCACGGAGATGCGTTCACGACGACGTGCAGAGCGCCTCTGCGGTGACCTTCTGGGCCGTGCCCGTCGTGTTCTCGGCGGTGATCTGCCATCCGGTGCCGTCGGCGAGTGCGCGGGAGGCCCCGATGAATGCCTGGCCACTGGGGAAGGAGCCACCACCGCTGGCGACTTGGCCGGGGTCGCAATTGGCCGTCGCAACCGCCTCGTCGCCGGGCTGGACGGTGATCTGGGCGCCGAGGCGGGGCTCATGGGCGACCGCCGAGCACAGGGCGACCGCGTTGAAGTTCTGCACCGCGTTCGAGTCGTTGAACACCACTACGTTGTACGACTGGGTCGCGCCGGAGAACCGCAGGCCGACGACGTCGGTGCCGGTCGCCTCCCACCCTCCGCCGGTGGGTACCTGGCTGCCGGGGCAGCGGATGAAGCTGCTGACGCTCTGCGAGTGGGCGGGGACCGTCAGGGGGGTGTCGGCCACGCGCGTGTGGGACTGGGCCGTGCAGACGACGAAGGCCGCACCCCGCCGCTCCACGCCCGATTTGTTGCTGAACTCGACTTCCCACGCGTTGCCTCGGGGTGCGGAGCCGGTCAGGAAGAGCCCTTTGCCGGATCTCACCCCGCCGCCGCCGCTTGGTTCACGGCCGGCTGGGCACGACGCGACGGCCGTTCTGGCCTGACCTGCCGGCACGATCACCTCGGCGCCCTGGCTCCCGGTGTGGTCCGTGGGGGCCGCGACCCCGGGGCCGGAGGCGGGCGCACCGCTTGTCCGGCCGACGGCATCGGCCATTCCCGCGGTGAGGGTCAGGGCGGCGACCGCCACCATCACAGGCATCCTGTTCCACTTCACTTCGTCCTCCTGGGTGCTGTTGCTGTCGGAGGCCATGAATGCCCGACAGCCCCGGGACGAACCAGAAAGCCACTCCCCTGGAGTCGGCAGGACCCAAGAACTTCACTCGCGTGAACGGACGCCCCGGGCCGTGTCCCGGATGCGGCCACAAGAACTGGCGGATCAGGGCGAGTTGGGCTGTCGCCCCGTGGCGGACGACAGGCTTCCCGGACCCGTGGCCACGCCGCGAGCGTGCTTCGGGAAGCCCGATCCGGCCGGTCCCCCGCGCGGTGGGGCCGCTCGTTCACGGGTTTCCGGACGGTCCGCCCTCTCCCGGCCGGGCCGTCCGCTCGTGCCACGGGTCGGTCGGCAGGAAGTCGTACGGTTCGAAGCCGTCGTCCTCGTCCTCGCCCGGTCCGGGCGCGACGGCCGGGCCCGGCACCCGGGCGGAGGCGGCGGGTGCGGGGGCGGGCGCGGGGGCGGGCGCGGACACAGCCGCCCCACCGGTACCACCGGCACCGACACCGGCGTTCGACTTCGACTTCGGTGCGGGAGCCGGGGCGGCCACGGACACGGCATCCGGTACGGGCGGCTCGGCCCCGGCCGCCCCGCCGTCACCCCGACGGCCGCGCCACGGCCACCACCGCCACCCCAAGCCGTCCTCTTCCTGCTGCTCCTGCCGCTCCCGCCGCTCCCGGGCCGGCTGTTCCCCGGCCCCCTCCCCGGCCCCGTCCTCGCCCTCGTCGTGCTCCCGCAGCCGCCAGGTCCTCAGCAGCAGCGCTCCCGGAACGCCGACGAGCATCGCCCATGCCAGGGCCGCCGCCCCCGTCATCCACCACACCGGCCCGAACTCCGCCAGGGTCCGGGTCCCGAGCGGCCCTCCCGACGCAGCCGCCAGCACCGCCGCGCCGACCCCGCACCCCACCGCACCCAGGGCGGCCGTCAGCGCGGTCTCCCGCAGGCTCCACGCCTCCTCCCGCGCCGCGTGCGCGGGCGCGGCCCGGCGCACCGTGAACCAGGCGATCGTCACCCCCGCCGCGACCGGCACCGCCCCGGCCGCCCAGTTCGGGGCCGTGCCGGGGCCCTCGGCCGGTACCGCGGCGAGCAGCGGGAAGGCGGGCAGCGCCGGGCTCCCCGAGAAGGCGAACGGGGTGACCGTGGACGCCGTACCGAGCGCGAAGCCCGGCCCGAGCCCGTACGCCGCGGCCCAGACCGCCGCGTTCGGCACCAGCACCAGCGCGAGCAGCAGGACCGCGACCTGCCCCGCCCCGTCGTCCGAGAGCCGGACGAACGACTGCTGTGCGGACTCCGAGTGCCGGATCAGCGCCACCGCGACGAGCAGCGCACCGCCGCCGAGCAGCGCCGCCGTCCCGGCCGCGGCCGAGCGGCATGCCGTCCTCACCCGTTCCCCGAACCGGTCGCGCGCCAGCGCCTCGTGCAGCCGCACCGGCGCCCAGGACGGCGGCGGTCCGACCGGGCGTCCGGCCGCCGTCCAGACCCCGGCCGCCGCGGCGCCCGTCACTACGACGGCCGAGGGGAGGAGCAGCGACATCGGGCGCACGGACAGCGTGCCGCCGCCCCGCGCGTAGACCGCGACGGCCGCCCCCACCAGCAGGTACCCGCCGACGACCATGAGGAAGGCGAGCGTCGTCGAGGACACCGGGCGCTCCTCGTCCGCCAGCGCGTCCCGGACCGCCCGGTGCACGAGCCACACCGGCACCACCCCGAGCAGCAGCGGAACGAGGCCGACCGGAGCAGGGACCCCGCTGAGCGTGTCGGTCCTGATCAGCTCGGCGCCGTGCGCGAGCAGCCAGAGCCCGGCCGCCGTGTGGAGGGCGCCGCCGGGGCTGCTGTCGGGGTCCGGGGAACAGATCCACAGCACCAGGACGAGCACGGTCAGCGAGCCCAGTCCCAGCCCGGCCGCGATCGCTCCGCGCAGGAGGGCGAAGAGCGGTGCGGCGGACCGGTTGGACTCCGCCGACGACGACGGACTGCGTTCGGTCATTCGGGTCACACCGCAATGCTCCCAACGACACGCTCTTATTTCGTGTAACAGGCGAACGGCCGCTGTGTCGCTCAATATACGTTTATGTTCTTTTTCACCCGGTGTCGCTCCAACGGGGGTTCTACATGACGCGTAGTCCGGCCGACCCGGCCGCCGCCCATCCACTCCCCTCCCCCAAGGAGCGACGCAGACTGCGCGAGGCGAAGTCACTGAGTGAGGAGCAGGTGGCGACGGCCGTGGGCGTCACCCGGGCCACGGTCCGGTCCTGGGAGACGGGACGCAGTTCTCCCCGGGGGCGGAAGCGCGAGGCATACGCCAGGCTGATCGACGGAGGCAGGACGGGCCCGCAGGCCCCGCCTCCGAACTCACGGACGAAGACGGCCGCCGCGAACACCCGGCCGAAGGCCGCCGCCAAACGGGCCGCCCGGCCGACGTCGCCGACGACGGTCGCGAGACTGGCCAAACCGGTGGTGTCCACGAAGCCGGGGCCGTCCGCGCAGCCGTCGTCCCGTCCGCCGAACCCCGTCGAAGCCACCGGGAGCACCGCCATGGCCCCGACCGAGCCCGGCATCACCCCCGATCCGCCCGGCACGCCCACCACCCGCCGCGCACCCGCGGCCAAACGCGTGTCGGTCACCAAACGCACCTCCACCACCAGACGCACGTCCACCACCGAACGCGCGTCGGTCGCCGAACGCGCGCCCACGGCACCGCCCGCGGCGCCCAGGACACCCGCAGCACCCGCGGCCCCCGCGGCCCCCGCGGCGTCCTCGGCACCCGTGATGCCCTCCGCGTCCCCGGAGAACGGGACGGTCGAGGACCGGGCCGACGGGCCCTCCCCCGCCGAGGCGTTCGACGCCCTGTACCGGCACTGCGCCGAGGCCCTCTTCCGGCAGGCCTTCCTGCTGACCGGGCGCCGGGCCCTGGCCCGGGAGTCCGTCGCGCAGGCCTTCGCCCTGGCCTGGGACCGCTGGCCCGAGGTCGCGGTGGACCGGGACCCGGTGGGCTGGGTACGGGCCGCGGCGTACGAGTACGCCGTGTCGCCGTGGCACCGGCTGCGCCGCGCCCACCGCCACCCCGACCCGCCGCAGGCCGAGCCCGGTGCGCGGGCCCTGCTCGACGCGCTGCTCGAACTGCCGCCGTCGTACCGGCGCACCCTGCTGCTCCATGACGGGGTCGGCCTGGACCTGCCGGACACGGCGGCGGAGACGGAGGCGAGCACCCCGGCGGCGGCGAGCCGGCTGATGAACGCCCGCGCCGCGATCGCCGAGCGGCTCTCCGCGCCGACGGAACCCGGCACCGATGCCGCCTCCGACTCCGGGCATTCCGGGGCCGATTCCGGGCAGTCCGGGACCGAGGCGTCCGCGGACCGGGCGGCGCTCCTGCACGAACGGCTCGGCGCGCTCGCCCTGGCCCAGCCCTGCGGCTCGCTGCTTCCGCCCGCCATGGTCCGTGAGGGCAGCGAGCGCAAGGCCCAGCTGTGGACCAGGGCGGCCGTCTCCTTCACGGTGCTGATCATCGGCCTGACGCTGTTCACCCTGGCGACGGCCACGGCACGGTACGAGGCCCCGGCGTCACCCGCCCGGCAGGTCGACGGGGTGCCGCCGCACGGCGGTCCGGAGAAGCTGACACCGCAGGACCTGAAGCTGCGGAAGAAGCTGCACGGCGAACTCGTGCAGGGCCCGGCACGGCTGGTCCCCGGCGCCGACTGAGCCGGCGGTACGGACCGGACGGAACCGACAGAACGGCGCGGGCCCGTACCCCTTGACCGGGGTACGGGCCCGCGCCGTCCGTGCGGTGCCGCGATGCGATCGGGCGATCAGGCGCCGAGGATCTCGCGCGCCAGCTTGGCCGTCTCGGTCGGCGTCTTGCCGACCTTGACGCCAGCGGCCTCGAGGGCCTCCTTCTTCGCCTGGGCGGTGCCGGAGGAGCCGGAGACGATGGCGCCCGCGTGGCCCATGGTCTTGCCCTCGGGAGCGGTGAAGCCCGCGACGTAACCGACGACCGGCTTGGTGACGTTGGCCTTGATGAAGTCGGCCGCACGCTCCTCGGCGTCGCCGCCGATCTCGCCGATCATCACGATCAGGTCGGTCTCCGGGTCGGCCTCGAACGCCGCGAGGGCGTCGATGTGCGTCGTGCCGATGACCGGGTCGCCACCGATGCCGACGGCGGACGAGAAGCCGATGTCGCGGAGCTCGTACATCATCTGGTAGGTCAGCGTGCCGGACTTGGACACGAGACCGATGCGGCCGGGCTTGGTGATGTCGCCCGGGATGATGCCGGCGTTGGACTGGCCGGGGGTGATCAGGCCGGGGCAGTTCGGACCGATGATCCGGGTCTTGTTGCCCTTCGACGTCGCGTACGCCCAGAAGGCGGCCGAGTCGTGGACGGCGATGCCCTCGGTGATCACGACGGCGAGCGGGATCTCGGCGTCGATCGCCTCGACGACGGCGGCCTTGGCGAAGGCCGGCGGCACGAAGAGGACGGACACGTCCGCGCCGGTCTTCTCCATCGCCTCCGCGACGGAGCCGAAGACGGGTACCTCGGTGCCGTCGAAGTCGACGGACGTACCGGCCTTGCGCGGGTTCACGCCGCCGACGATGTTGGTGCCGTCACCGAGCATGAGCTTGGTGTGCTTCATACCGGTGGCGCCGGTCATCCCCTGGACGATGACCTTGCTGTCCTTGGTGAGGAAGATAGCCATGGTGTTGGAGTCCCTCGTCCCTTACTTCGCAGCCGCGGCGAGCTCGGCGGCCTTGTCGGCCGCGCCGTCCATGGTGTCCACACGCTGAACGAGCGGGTGGTTCGCGTCGGAGAGGATCTTGCGACCCAGCTCCGCGTTGTTGCCGTCGAGGCGCACGACCAGCGGCTTGGTGACTTCCTCGCCCTTGGACTCGAGGAGTGCGAGCGCCTGGACGATGCCGTTGGCGACCTCGTCGCAGGCGGTGATGCCACCGAAGACGTTGACGAAGACGGACTTGACGTCCGTGTCGCCGAGGATGATCTCCAGGCCGTTCGCCATGACCTCGGCGGAGGCGCCGCCACCGATGTCGAGGAAGTTGGCGGGCTTCACGTTGCCGTGGTTCTCACCGGCGTACGCGACGACGTCCAGGGTCGACATGACCAGACCGGCACCGTTGCCGATGATGCCGACCTCGCCGTCGAGCTTGACGTAGTTGAGGTTCTTGGCCTTGGCCGCGGCCTCGAGGGGGTTGGCCGCGGCCTTGTCCTCGAGGGCCTCGTGCTCGGGCTGGCGGAAGTCGGCGTTCTCGTCGAGCGAGACCTTGCCGTCCAGGGCCAGGATGCGGCCGTCCTTGGTCTTGACCAGCGGGTTGACCTCGACGAGGAGGGCGTCCTCGGCGACGAAGGTGTCCCAGAGCGTCACCAGGACCTCGGCGACCTTCTCGGCCACCTCCGCCGGGAACGCGGCCTGGGCGACGATCTCGCGGGCCTTCTCGATCGTGACGCCGTCGACGGCGTTGACCGGGACCTTCGCGAGGGCCTCGGGGGTCTTCTCCGCGACCTCCTCGATGTCCATGCCGCCCTGCACCGAGGCCATGGCCAGGAAGGTGCGGTTGGTGCGGTCGAGGAGGTACGAGACGTAGTACTCCGCCTCGATCTCCGGAGACAGCTCGGCGATCATCACCTTGTGGACCGTGTGGCCCTTGATGTCCATGCCGAGGATGTCGGTCGCGCGGGCAACCGCCTCGTCGGGGGTGGCGGCCAGCTTGACGCCACCGGCCTTGCCACGGCCGCCGACCTTCACCTGCGCCTTGACGACCGACTTGCCGCCCAGCCGCTCGGTCGCCTCGCGGGCTGCCTCAGGCGTGTCGATGACTTCACCGGCCAGCACCGGTACACCGTGCTTGGCGAAGAGGTCCCTCGCCTGGTACTCGAACAGGTCCACGCGCGTCCGTCCCTTAATCAATGGTCTCGCGGTTGGTTTTCTGCGTGGGCGTGCCGCGAGGGGCAAAACGTGACTGCTCTGTCACCAGGAAGGCGCACACGGTGAGCCCGGTACGCGGCATGTCCATCTCGCAGGTTATCCCCGCGTCCCGCAGGACCCTAAATCACAGATACCGACGGAGCGGTGATTACGGTCACAGATCACGCCGGTGGCCGGGTCGCCGTGGTGCGACTACCGGTCCGGCTCCCTGTCCGGCACGGGGAGCGGCCGCTTCTCGATGGCCGCCGCCATCACTTCGGGGAACAGGTCCGGGGTGCACGCGAACGCCGGTGCGCCCAGGGCGCCGAGCGCCGCCGCGTGCTCGCGGTCGTAGGCGGGCGCGCCCTCGTCGGACAGCGCGAGCAGGGCCACGAACTGCACACCGGACGCCTTCATCGCGGCGACCCGTTTCAGCATCTCGTCGCGTATGCCGCCCTCGTAGAGGTCGCTGATGAGAACGACGACGGTGTCCGCCGGACGGGTGATGTGCGACTGGCAGTGGGCGAGCGCCCGGTTGATGTCGGTGCCGCCGCCGAGCTGGGTGCCGAAGAGGACGTCGACGGGGTCGTCGAGCTGGTCGGTGAGATCGACCACCGCAGTGTCGAAGACCACGAGCCTGGTCCGCAGGGTGCGCATGGAGGCGAGCACCGCGCCGAAGACGGAGGCGTGGACCACGGAGGCGGCCATCGACCCCGACTGGTCGATGCAGAGGATCACGTCCTTCTTCACGGACCGGTCGGCCCGTCCGTGGCCGATGAGCCGTTCGGGGACGACGGTGCCGTGCTCGGGGAGGTAGTTCTTGAGGTTGGCCCGGATGGTGCGGTCCCAGTCGATGTCGCGGTGACGGGGCCGGCTGATCTTCGTCGAACGGTCCAGCGCGCCGGTGAGGGTCGCCCGGGTGCGGGTGGCGAGCCGCTTCTCCAGGTCCTCGACGACTTTGCGCACCACCGCCCTCGCGGTCTCCTTCGTCGTCTCGGGCATGGCCTTGTTGAGCGAGAGGAGCGTCCCGACGAGGTGGACGTCCGCCTCGACGGCCTCCAGCATCTCCGGTTCGAGGAGCAGCGCGGAGAGACCGAGCCGGTCGATCGCGTCGCGCTGCATGATCTGGACGACGGAGCTGGGGAAGTACGTGCGGATGTCGCCGAGCCAGCGGGCCACGGAGGGCGCGGAGGCCCCGAGCCCGGCCGAGCGGCTGCCCCTGCCCCGGTCGCCGGGCCTGCCCCCGCCGTACAGCGCGGTCAGCGCACCGTCCATCGCGGCGTCGCGCCCGGTGAGTGCGTGACCGGTGCCCTCGGCGCTGTCCCCGCCCAGCACCAGCCGCCACCGCCGCAGCCGCTCCCCGTCCGCCGGCCCGGCCGTACCCGTGGTGCGGGCCGTGTGCGTGGTGCGGGCCGTGTGCGTGGTCATCCCGTTGCCCCCAGCGGTTCCTCGACGTGCTCGGCGTTCTCGACGTGCTCGGTGCTTTCGGTACTTTCGGTGCTCTCGACGGTCTCCGCCGTTCCCGCGTCCCCCGTGGTGGTGCCCGCGTGCGGGGCGGCGGGCAGGCCGAGCAGGAGGCGCAGCACCGGCTCCACCGCGTCGGCCCTGGCCCCGTCCGGCACGGGGCCGAAACCGGGTGCCGTCGCACCGCCGACGGCCGCCGGGCCGCCCGCGGCCGGGCCGCGCCGCACGAGCTCGCCCAGCGTGCGCCGTACGCCCGCCTCGTACGCCGAGAACGTCCGGCGCAGCAGGGGCAGCACGTCGACGAAGGTGTCGGCGGGGACGCCGGTGAGCCAGGCGTCGACCAGGCCCAGCAGCCGCTCGTCGTGGACGAGCAGCATCCCTCCCCCGGCGGCTCCTCCGACGAACCCCTCGATCCACGCGGCGGCGTCGGCCGGGGGCGTACCGGGCGAGAGCGCCAGGCCCATCAGCCGTGCCGCGTCGTCCTCCCCGAGCCGCCCCTCGTCGAGCAGCAGCCGGGCGGCGCGGCCCCTGACGACCCCCGCGACCGTGTCCCGGGCGGCGAGCCGGTGCAGTACGGCCGCCCAGCGCTCGCGCAGCCCGTCCGCGTCCGCCACCGCCCGCGCGGTCCCGGAGAGCAGTCCGATCGCGGTGTGCACGCCGTCCACCCGGCGGCGCATCTCCTCGGCGCCGTCGGCGTCGAGCCCGGTGCAGGCGGGCGGCAGCCCGACCCGGATCCGTTCGGCGAGCCCGGCCGCGACCTCGCCGAGCGCCGTCGTGTCCGTGGACCGCACGTCGCCGTAGCGCAGGGTGCGGGCCAGCGCGGGCAGGGCGTCGGCGAGGTGGCCGACGTCGGAGTCGAGCGCGGCCCGGTCGGCGAGGGCCCGCATCACGACGGGCAGGGCCCCGGGCAGCTCCGCGAGGAGGCACTGCTCGGCGAGCGCCGTGACCTCGGCGAGCGTGGTGGCCGCCTCGGCCAGCGCCCCTGCCCTGGCCGTCGCGGCGGAGAGCACGGTGGTGCCCCAGGTCCCGGCCTCGGCGACCTGTACGTACAGCTCGGGTTCCCAGCGCAGCAGCCAGCTCTCCCGGAAGGTGCCGGTGCTCGCCCGGCCGGCCACGGGCTCGCCCCAGCCGACGGCGAGGACGCGCAGCCGGTGGAGCAGCCGGCTGCGGGCCGCGTCGTTGTCCTTGCGCAGGTCGAGCTCCAGCTCCCGCTCCTGCGCCTCCGGTTTGAGCCGGAGCGTGCGCTGCCGGCGGGTGAGGTCGCGCTGCAGGGGGACGGCGGGGGCGGTGTCCGGGACCTCGCCGAGGGTCTCGCCGACGACGAGCCGGTCCCGGACGAGGGCCAGCGGCACGTCGGAGCCCTCGCACATCACGGCCCTGATCGCGTCGGTCGTCTCGCTCAGCCCGGCGAGCGGACGGCCGCGCAGGGCGGCGAGGGTTTCGGCGAGCCGGACGGCCTCGATGACGTGGGCGGAGGACACGAACCGGTCCTCGTCGCGCATGAGTCCGGCGACCTTGGTCATCCACCGCTCGACCGGGCGGTCGGCGGCCTCGAAGAGGTGCCCGTACCAGCCGGGCGAGTCGATGCCCGCCCCGTATCCGCTGTGCCGGGCGAGCCTGCGGTGCGACCAGGGCACCCAGGTCATCTCGGTCCTGACCTTGGGCAGCCCCTTGAGCAGGGCGCGGTCGGCGGTGAGCGTGGTCGCCGCGCCGAGGGCGGGGACGTGCCAGGCACCGCAGACGACCGCGATGCCGTCGCCGAACTCCTTGACGGCCTTGCGCAGTTGGATGCGCATGTACGCCTCGCGGACGGTGTCGCGCGGGTGGCCGCCGTCCCCGTACACCTCGCGCAGGGCGGTCATCGCCTCGGCGAGCACGGCGAAGGGGGCCAGCGGGTCGGCGGGTCCGCCGTCCTGGGCGCGGTGTTCGACGACGTCCTCCCACCAGCGCTCCGGGTCGTCGTGGCCCGCCGCCCCGGCGAGCACGGCGACGGGATCGACCGGTGCCCGCGCGGTCCCGCCCTCCGTCCCGTCGCCGCTGTCACCGTCGCCCCCGCCCTCGTCGCCGTCGGCCGCCACCTGTTCCGCGGCTCGTGTCATGGCCAGGGAGTGCGCCGCGGGCAGGTCGATGAAGCGGACCGGGACGTCGTGTTCGAGGGCCCAGCGGATCGCGACCCATTCCGGCGAGAACGCGGCCAGCGGCCAGAACGCCGCCTGCCCGGGGTCGTCCACGGCGTGTGCGAGGAGCGCGACCGGTGGCCGCATCCCCTCGTCGGCGGCCAGCGGCAGCAGCGCGTCGCCCTCCGGCGGCCCCTCGACGAGCACGGCCCCCGGGCGTGCGGCGTCCAGGGCGGCGCGGACGGCCCGCGCCGAGCCGGGGCCGTGGTGCCGCACCCCCAGCAGCAGCGGCCCCGCGGGGCGCTCGGCCCGGGTCATGCGGATACCTCGCGGCAGGCGCGGTAGAAGTCCTTCCACCCGTCCCGCTCCCGGACCACCGTCTCCAGGTACTCCTGCCAGACCACCCGGTCGGCCGCGGGGTCGCGGACGACCGCGCCGAGGATGCCGGCCGCCACGTCGCCGGGGCGCAGCACTCCGTCGCCGAAGTGCGCGGCCAGGGCCAGGCCGTTGGTGACGACGGAGATCGCCTCGGCCGTCGACAGCGTCCCCGAGGGGGACTTGAGCTTGGTGCGGCCGTCGGTGGTGACGCCGTCGCGCAGCTCGCGGAAGACCGTGACGACGCGCCGGATCTCGGCCATGCCGTCGGGAGCGGCCGGGAGGTCGAGGGAACGCCCTATCTGGTCGACGCGCCGGGACACGATGTCCACCTCGGCGTCGGGGGTGGCCGGCAGCGGGAGCACGACGGTGTTGAACCGGCGGCGCAGCGCGCTGGACAGTTCGTTGACCCCGCGGTCGCGGTCGTTGGCGGTGGCGATGACGTTGAACCCGCGGACCGCCTGGACCTCCTGGCCCAGTTCGGGGACGGGGAGCGTCTTCTCCGACAGGATCGTGATGAGCGAGTCCTGGACGTCGGCGGGGATCCGGGTCAGTTCCTCGATGCGGGCGGTCATGCCGCCGGACATGGCGCGCATGAGCGGGCTGGGCACCAGTGCGTCGCGGCTGGGGCCGTGCGCGAGCAGCTGCGCGTAGTTCCACCCGTAGCGGACGGCCTCCTCGGGGGTGCCCGCCGTGCCCTGGACGAGCAGGGTCGAATCACCGCTGACGGCCGCCGCGAGGTGCTCCGAGACCCAGGTCTTGGCGGTGCCGGGAACGCCGAGGAGCAGGAGGGCCCGGTCGGTGGCGAGCGTGGTCACCGCGACCTCGACGAGGCGGCGCGGGCCCACGTACTTGGGTGTGATGACCGTGCCGTCGGGCAGGGTGCCGCCGAGCAGGTAGGTGGCGACGGCCCACGGCGAGAGCTGCCAACGGGCGGGCCGCGGGCGGTCGTCGGCCGCGGCGAGGGCCTTCAGCTCGTGGGCGAAGGCGTCCTCGGCGTGCGGGCGCAGTGCCTGCGCGCCGGTGGCGGCGGTGGTTTCGGGCACGGTCATGGATCCCCCTCCAGATCGGTCGACCTGATGTGATCCCACCGTGCACCACGGCACTGACAATCGGCCCCGCCCGCAGGTCGGAGGCCGATTCACCCGTCACGGACGCGGGGGCAGCTCCTGTATCGGGGAGCTGATCTCGCAGCCGCCCGACTTGAGCATGCCCATGCCCTCACGCTTCTTGACGATCTTGCCCTTGTACGTGATCGAGCAGCTGATTTCGAGGGTGGACCCGTCCTTCGGGAACGGCATGACGGCAGGCCGCACGGCCCCGCGCAGCGTGACGGTCTTCCGCCACGGCAGCGTGGGCGACTCGACCGTCTCGAGCTCCGGCTTCTCCGCCTCGCCCCTGCCGCCGGTGAACTGGATCTCGTCGACGTCCTTGCCGATGACCTCGTAGGTGACCTCGTACGGTTCGTCGACGGCCTGGTCGGCCGGGCCGGCGTCGCCGGAGCAGGCGGTGAGGCCCGGGCCGAGACCGAGGACCGCGGCCGCGCAGAAGGCGGTACGGATGGTGCGGAAGCGACGGACGGCGTGGATGGTGCGAGCGGTGTGACTGCTCATCGGTTGGTCCCCCCGGATCCATGGGCCTGCCGCTCGCGGCGAATCGCGAAGAACAAGCGCGGACAAGTCACGTCAAAATGTGTGCCGGACACTGAAACAGCAGGTCAGGGCGATTGTCAGTGGCGCACTTTACCGTCGTTCCCATGCTGCTATCTCACGGGGGAGAACCTTCGCGCACCGCCGCTCCGGTGGCGCGCTGGACGGTGGAGCAGGTACTGGCCCTCGCTCCTGACGACGCGTCGCGCAAGGCGGGGAGCAAGCTCGGTTCGGCGGGTCCGTGGTCGGGCGGCGGGTGCGACGGCTCGGGTGCGGTGTGGGGGCTGTGCAAGGGCAGCGGGAGCAAGCCGTACCGGACGGTCGTGGACGTCACGGGCCCCGCGTACAAGTGCAGTTGTCCGAGTCGGAAGTTCCCGTGCAAGCACGCCGTGGGGCTGCTGCTGGTCTGGGCGTCGGACGGGGCGGCGCTGCCCGGCGGCGAGGCGCCGGACTGGGCCGGGGAGTGGCTGACGGGCCGTCGCGTGCGGGCGGCCGGGAAGGCGGGGGCGGCGGGTGAGGGCGCGCCGGGCGGTGGGGCGGCGTCCGGTCCGGCCGATCCGGAGGCCGCCCGGCGCCGGGCGGAGCGGCGGGCCGAGCGGATCACCGGCGGTGCGCAGGAGTTGGAGGAGCGGCTCGCGGACCTGCTGCGCGGCGGGCTCGCGGCGGCCGGTCAGGCGGGGTACGGGCTCTGGGAGGAGACGGCGGCCCGCATGGTCGACGCCCAGGCGCCCGGGCTGGCGGCCAGGGTGCGGGAGCTGGGGTCCGTCCCGGGGTCCGGCCAGGGGTGGCCGGCTCGGCTGCTGGAGGAGTGCGCACTGCTCCATCTGCTGGACAGCGCCTGGCTGGGCATCGACCGGCTGCCGGAGCCGCTGGCGGCCACGGTCCGCACCCGGGTGGGGCTGACGGCCCACGCCGAGGGCGCGCCGGTCCGCGACCACTGGCTGGTCCTCGCCCAGTACGACACCCCGGACGGCCGAATCGTCGCACGCCGCGTCTGGCTGCACGGCAGGAGGACGGGCCGCACGGCGCTGCTGCTGTCCTTCGGTGCGGCCGGGCGCTCCCCCGCCCTGGCGCTGCCGGTGGGCGTCACGATCGACGCCGAGATCACGCCCTATCCGGGCGCCGGCCAGCTGCGGGCGGAGCTGGGCGAGCAGTTCGGGACGCCGTCGCCGGTCGGCACCCCGCCGCCCGGCGGCACCGCGGCCGATGCGATCGGGGCGTACGGACGGGCCCTGCGGGACGATCCCTGGCTGGACTCCTGGCCGGTGACGCTGGGCGAGGTCATACCCGTGCCGTCCGGGGACGGCTGGCAGTTGGTGGACGCGGCGGGCGGGGCGGCCCTGCCCGTCGCCCCGGCGGCGCTGTCCCGGCCCGGTCTGTGGAAGCTCGTCGCGCTCTCCGGCGGCGCCCCGGTCACCGTCTTCGGCGAGTGCGGCCACCGCGGCTTCGACCCGCTCGCGGCCTGGTCCACCGACGCCGAAACCGGGACAGGGACCGGGACGGGGACGGGGAACGGGACCGGAACCTGGACGGGGAACGGGACCGGGGCCGATACCGGTGCGGACACGGGTCCGGGCACGGGCGGCGCGGGCGGTACCGAGGGGCTCGGGGCCGATCCCGCCGACGCGACGTACGGGACCGTACCGCTCATCTGACGTCGGATTCGAAGTACGAAGGGGGAGCAATGCCTCGCACGATTACACCCGCGGCCTGGGAGGAGCTCGTCACCACGGCGCTCCTGGGCACCGACCGACGCCCGGCGGGGGCCGACGGGCCGACCGGCCTGCTGGACACGGCGGCGCTGCACACCGTGCGCCGCCGGGCGGGGCTGCTGCCCGCGGCCCCTGCGGCCCGGCCCGCCCCGGCCCCCTCCGACCCCCGGCCACCGCTGCCGCCGGCCGCGCGGCGCAGACTCGCGCAGCTGCTCGCGGACCGGTCGGCGTCGGGCGGCTCCGGCGGCCGCCGCGGCACGGCCCCCGACCTCACCGAGCTGATCCCTCAGTGGCTGGCCGTCGCCAACCGGTACGGTTTCCGGGCCCCGGCCCCACTGCTCCCGGCCCTGCTGGACGCGGCCCGGGCCCGCACCGATCTGCGGCCGCAGGCCCTGGCCTTCGCCGGACCGCGCGGGCTGTGGCTGGCCGGGCTGAACCCCGAGTGGAAGTTCGCGCTGCGCGGCTCGTCGGGCGGTTCGTCGCTGCCCGACGTGACGGACCCGGAGGCGGTCACGCAGCTGTGGGAGGAGGGGCTGTTCGCGGAACGGGTCGCCCTGCTCGGGGCCGTCCGGGAGCACGCCCCCGCCGAGGCGCTCGCCCTGCTCGCGTCCACGTGGTGCACCGAGCGCGCCGAGGACCGGCTGATGTTCCTCGACTCGCTGCGCTCCGGGCTCTCCGCGGCCGACGAGCCCTTCCTGGAACAGGCCCTCTCCGACCGCAGCCGCAACGTCCGCTCCACGGCCGCCGAACTCCTCTCCGCACTGCCGGAGTCGGCGCTCGCCGGACGGATGGCGGCCCGCGCGCTGTCGTGCGTGGGCCCGGACCTCACCGGTGACGGCGCCTCGGTCGCCGTGGAGGCACCGCACGAGTGCGACGCCTCGATGGAGCGCGACGGCGTGGTGGCGGTGCCGCCGTCCGGCCGGGGCGAACGGTCCTGGTGGCTCGGCCAGTTGGTGGAGGCGACCCCGCTCGCGACCTGGTCGGCGCGGTTCGGCGACCGCGGCGCGCGGGAGATCGTCGGCCTTCCGGTGTCCGACGGCTGGGGCGAGGAACTGCACGCGGCGTGGTGCCGGGCGGCGGTGCGGCAGCGGGACCCGGAGTGGGCCCGCGCACTGCTCGGCGCCCCTTCCGTCCCGCCGTCGAACGGCCCCGGCACGGCCTCGCTCGCCGAACGCTCGAAGCTCCTCTCGGTGCTCCCCGCACCCGAACGGGCCGCGTGGGTCGCCGACTTCGTTGCCGCGCACGGCCTGTCCGAGGCGTTCCAGCTGCTGGGGGTCTGCCCGACCCCCTGGGCCGAACCCCTCGGCCGCGCGGTCGTCGACGCCCTGGACATCGCCCGGGACGCGGGCAGTTACCCCTGGAGCTTCAGCGGTGTGATGGGACTCGCCGAACGCTGCCTGAACCCGGCCGAGGCCGACCGCCTGGAGGTCCTCACCACCACCCCGGACGAACCGGAGGACGCCTCGCCGGGTGCGAACGGCTACTGGTCGGAGGCGTTCCAGCGGCTGGTCTCCACACTGCGGCTGCGCGCGGCGATGGAACGGGAACTGATACCGGTGTCGACACCGGCACCGGTACCCACGTCGACACCGGGCTGACGGACCGGACTGTCGAGGCCGGAGGCAGGGCCGGGGGGCGGGCCGGGAGGAGCGGCCCGCCGCCACGTGGGCGCCGGAAGGGGCCGGGAGGAAGAGGAAGGGCGGGGCGGTCAGGCTTCGGCGGGGTGGCGCACGTTCGCGTTGACCCATTCGACGATCGAGACCGTCGTGGCGCCCGGGGTGAAGATCTCCGCGACCCCCTGCTCCTTCAGCGGGGCGATGTCCGCCTCCGGGATGATGCCGCCGCCGAAGACCTTGATGTCCTCCGCCTCGCGCTCCTTCAACAGCTCGATCACCTTGGCGAAGAGCGTGTTGTGCGCACCGGAGAGGATCGAGAGGCCGATCGCGTCGGCGTCCTCCTGGATCGCGGTGTCCACGATCTGCTCGGGCGTCTGGTGGAGCCCGGTGTAGATGACCTCCATCCCTGCGTCGCGCAGGGCCCGCGCGATCACCTTGGCGCCGCGATCATGGCCGTCCAGGCCCGGCTTCGCCACCACCACACGGATCGGACCGGTCACACCCATCACTGCCTCCACATGCGTCTCCCGTGCCTGAAGGGCCGGGGATGTGAACGAACGTTATCTACAGCATCCCGCAAGCCGTCGTTTCGCGGTGGACGGGGAGGGGGAAATCACACCTGGGACATGTTCACCGGGCGGCGGCCCCTCGGGACACGGCAGGTCTGCCGTGCGGGACCGGCCGCCGGGGGAGCCGCTACGAGGTCGCCGTACCACCGCGCCGCCAGCCGCGCGGCACGGTGGTACGGCCAGCCCCGCCCGTCCGGCCCGTCGGCCGTTCCTCGGTCACCGCCGGTGAGCAGGGGTACGCGCGCCGGGGCCGATCCCCGGCCGGCCGGTCCGGCCGCCCGCAGCCTCGCCCGGCACCCCATGAGGGCATCCGGGCCGCGACGGCCTCCCCCGGATGCCGGAGCAAGGAGGTCGGCCATGAAGGTCCCGCCTTTCCTTCCCGCGCTGCTGTGCCGGCCGTACCCGGCCCCCGCCCGGCCGTCGCCCGCCCTGCTGAAGGCCGAAGTACTGGAGCTGGTGGTCCTCGCCGGACACGTACTGCTCTACCCCACCGGCATCACCGGAGAGCGCCACCCCGCATCGGACGCCACAGACGCCACGGACCCCACGGATCACCCTGACCCCGCGGGCCGGGCAGGCTCCGCGGGCCGGACGGGGGCTGCCGGGCCACGTACCGTCCCCGCCGTTCCCCCGCCCGCCGTCCCCGTCGAGCCCGGCGCCCCGGCCGGGGTCCCCGTCCTCCCCGTGGAGGGCGACGAACGGCCGCCCGTCGTGCTCCTGCACGGTTTCGTCGACAACCGCTCGGTCTTCGTCCTGTTGCGCCGCTCCCTCGTCAGGCACGGCTGGCACCATCTGGAGTCGCTCAACTACTCGCCGCTGACCTGCGACATCCGTACGGCGGCCGAGCTGCTCGGGCGGCACGTCGAGGAGATCTGCGCCCGCACCGGGCACCACGAGGTCGACATCGTCGGGCACAGCCTCGGCGGCCTGATCGCCCGCTACTACGTGCAGCGGCTGGGCGGCGACCAGCGGGTCCGCACCCTGGTCACCCTCGGCACCCCGCACCAGGGCACCGCCGTCGCCCCGTTGGCGAGCGCTCACCCCATCGTGCGGCAGATGCGCACGGATTCCGCCCCGATCGAGGAGCTGCGCAGGCCCGCGCCCGGCTGCCGCACCCGGTTCGTGAGCTTCTGGAGCGAGCTGGACCGGGTGGTCGTCCCGACCGAGGCGGCCCGCATCGACCATCCGGACCTCGACGCGCTGAACGTACGGGTCACCGGAATCGGCCACCTCGCACTGCCGGTGCACCCGTCGGTCGTCGCCGCGGTCCGCCAGGCACTGGAATCCGGCGAGCCGACGGCCGGAACCGAAGGAACCGAAGGATCCGAAGAAACTGAAGGGCCCGAGGGGCCCGAAGAGTCCGAAGGGCCCGGAGAGGCCAGAGGGGCCGATGAGACCGGGGGGACCGGCGGAACCGTCTCGGCGGCCTGACCCCGGGTACCACGGGCACCCCGTTCCACGCTCCCCAATATCGCGTCCGCCGACGCCCCACAAATAGAACAAACTTCGAACATAGAGCCAAGGCTATGCGTCCAGGCCGTCGAAAGGCGGCCGATTGCCCGTTTCCTGAGCCGTCCGGGCCCGCCGAAGATTGTCGGCGTCGCATACCGCCGGGTACAGTCGCGGCCACTGCTCCCCCCTGGGATCCCCCCACCGGAACCCGGGCCCACAGGTCCTGCTGCCGAGGCGAGAGAGAAGTTGGTGAACGACCAGCACCCCCACGCCGGGTATGCCGGGTACGACAGCGATGCCACCGGCAGCTTCCACAGCGACCCCCTCTTCGGCTCGCTCCCCGGCGGCCACGACGGCGCCTACGGCAACGGTTACGGCGCCGGACAGATGGGGCACAGCGGCCAGTACGACTCCACGCAGTGGGACACGGGCGCGCACCCGACCGCCTCGTACGACGGGTACGACGCGTACGCGGCACAGCCCCAGCAGCAGTACGAGGCGGCGCCGACGTACTCGACCACGGCCACCTGGACGCCCGTCGCCGACTACGGCACGACCGCGACCGCGCTCACCGACACCTCCGGCTTCATGGGCGTCCCGGCCCAGGCCGGCTCCCCGGACGCCACGGGCCAGTGGGACACCGGCGGCTGGCAGCCGGGCAACCAGTGGGCGGCGACCGACACGGCCTCGTACGACTCCGGCGTGTACGACGCCACGGCCTGGAACACCGGCGCCGAGCACGGGCACGAGCAGCAGACCGCGCAGATGGCGCAGCCCCTGCAGAGCGAACAGGTGTTGCACGAGGCGCCGACGGCGCACGACGCGTACGGGGTCCAGGAGACCCACGCGGCGCATGAGACCCACGCGGCGCACGAGCCGTACGAGTTCTACACCGGTGAGGGCTCCTACGACCCGTACGACCCCTACCGCACCGACGGGCACGACACCGCCGAGCACCAGCACGACGCCGAGCACGGGCACGGCTTCGCGGCCGGTCCGGACGGCGACACCGACGGCGACGCCGACCGCGGTCCCTCGATCCACAACGCCCCGACCCGCGACTTCCCGGTCCTGGACGCGGATCTGCCCGCCCCGGCGAACGACTCGCACCGCCCGCTCGGCCGCACCTCCGCCCGGGGCAACGGCGGCAACGGGGGCAACAGCCGCAGGCGGCGCTCCCCCGCGAAGCGTTCCGCGCTCCTCACCGTCGCCATTCCCTCCGCCTGCGTGATGAGCGTGGCCGGCATCGCGGCCGCCTCCGTCGGCGGACTGGGCGGCGAGGACAAGAAGGACGACGGCAAGACCACGATGGCGGCTCCCGACGCCGAAACCGTCAAGCCGGGCGTGGCCAACAACAAGCTGGACACCCAGCTGGCCAACCTCAGCGCCGACGCCGAGAACTTCGCCGACCGCGCCAGCCGCACCCAGGAACGCATCGACCTGCGGGAGCGGCAGGCCGCCGAGAAGAAGAAGCGCGAGGAGGAGGCCGCCCGCAAGGAGGCGCTGCGGCCCAAGTTCGTCATGCCGGTCGCCCAGCACACCCTCAGCGCGTACTTCGGCCAGTCGGGCGTCAACTGGATGTCCCGGCACACCGGCATCGACTTCCCCGTCCTCCAGGGCACGCCGGTGATGGCCGCGACGGACGGCACCGTGCGCACCCAGCTGAACAGCGCCTACGGGAACATGGCCATCGTCACCGCGGCCGACGGCACCGAGACCTGGTACTGCCACCTCAGCAGCACCAAGATCCGCTCGGGCCCGGTCAAGGCCGGTGACGTCATCGCCTACTCCGGCGACTCCGGGAACTCGACCGGCCCGCACCTGCACTTCGAGGTGCGTCCCGGCGGCGGCGCGGCGATCGACCCGCTGCCCTGGCTCCGCAGCCACGGCGTCGACCCGACCTGAGCCCGGAGCCCGCGGCCCGGGACATGGACACGAAATGGTTCTGCCCGCCACACCGTCGGTGTGGCGGGCAGAACCATTTCGTGCGGGTCCGGTGCTACAGCTTCTCGACCGGCGCGTACCGCAGCAGCAGCTTCTTCGGCCGGTCGTCCCCGAAGTCGACCGTGGCCTTCGCCTGGTCGCCGAAGCCCTCGACCGCCGTCACCGTGCCGAGGCCGAACTGGTCGTGCGTGACCCGGTCCCCGACGGCCAGCGTGACCGTCGGCTTGCTGTCCGAGGCCCGCCGCGTGGCGAAGCCCGAGGGGCCGGAGCGCGCGCGGGAGGAGGACAGCGACGAGGTGATCCCCGTCGTCGGCCCGGCCGGAGCCGCCATCGGCCCGGTCCGCTTCCACTCCAGGTGCTGGTCCGGGATCTCCTCCAGGAACCTCGACGGCGGGTTGTACGAGGGCTGCCCCCACGCGCTGCGCATCGCCGCCCGGGTCAGGTAGAGCCGCTCGCGGGCCCGGGTGATGCCGACGTAGGCGAGCCGCCGCTCCTCCTCCAGCTCCTTCGTCTGGCCCAGCGCCCGCATGTGCGGGAAGACGCCGTCCTCCAGGCCGGTCAGGAAGACCACCGGGAATTCGAGGCCCTTCGCGGTGTGCAGCGTCATGAGCGTGATGACGCCGGAGCCGTCCTCGTCCTCGTCGGGGATCTGGTCGGAGTCGGCGACGAGGGCCACCTTCTCCAGGAACTCGGCGAGCGTGCCCGTACCGGTGGCGACCGCGGGGGTGCCGTCCTCCGCGCCCTCCCCGGCCGCCGCCGCGCGCTCCTGCTCGAATTCGAGGGCCACCGAGGCGAGTTCCTGGAGGTTCTCGATCCGGGTCTCGTCCTGCGGGTCGGTGGACGCCTGGAGTTCGGCCAGGTAGCCCGTGCGTTCCAGGACGGCCTCCAGGACCACCGCGGGGCCCGCGCCGGACTCGACGATCGTGCGCAGCTCCTCCATCAGCGTGTTGAACCGCTTGACGGCGTTGGCCGACCGGGCCGCCATGCCGTACGCCTCGTCGACCCGGCGCAGCGCCTGCGGGAAGGTGATCCGCTCCCGCAGGGACAGGGCGTCGATCATCGCCTCGGCGCGGTCGCCGATGCCGCGCTTGGGCACGTTGAGGATGCGGCGCAGCGGGACGGTGTCCTCCGGATTGGCGAGGACGCGCAGGTAGGCCAGGATGTCCCGGACCTCCTTGCGCTCGTAGAAGCGCACGCCGCCGACGACCTTGTAGGGCAGGCCGACGCGGATGAAGATCTCCTCGAAGACACGGGACTGGGCGTTCGTGCGGTAGAAGATCGCGACGTCACCGGCTTTGGCGTCGCCCGCGTCGGTGAGCCGGTCGATCTCGTCCGCGACGAACTGCGCCTCGTCGTGCTCGGTGTCGGCGACGTAGCCGGTGATCCGGGCACCCGTACCGGCGTTCGTCCACAGGTTCTTGGGACGGCGGCTCTCGTTGCGTTCGATGACCGCGTTGGCGGCGGACAGGATCGTCTGCGTGGAGCGGTAGTTCTGCTCCAGGAGGATCGTGGTCGCGTCCGGGTAGTCCTCCTCGAACTGGAGGATGTTGCGGATGGTCGCGCCGCGGAAGGCGTAGATCGACTGGTCGGCGTCGCCCACGACGCACAGCTCGGCCGGGGCGTCGTTCTCGCCCGTCGGCCCGACCAGTTCCCGCACGAGGGTGTACTGGGCGTGGTTGGTGTCCTGGTACTCGTCGACCAGGACGTGCCGGAAGCGGCGGCGGTAGTGCTCGGCGACGTCGGGGAACGCCTGGAGCAGGTGGACCGTCGTCATGATGATGTCGTCGAAGTCCAGCGCGTTGGCCTCGCGCAGCCGGGACTGGTACATCGTGTACGCCTGGGCGAGCGTCTTCTCGAAACCGTCGGCTGCCTGGCCGGCGAAGGTCTCCTCGTCGATCAGCTCGTTCTTCAGGTTGGAGACCTTGGCCGTGAACGACTTCGGCGGGAAGCGCTTCGGGTCCAGGTCGAGATCGCGGCAGACCAGCGCCATCAGCCGCTTGGAGTCGGCCGCGTCGTAGATCGAGAACGACGAGGTGAAGCCGAGCTTCTTCGACTCGCGGCGCAGGATGCGCACGCACGCGCTGTGGAAAGTCATGACCCACATGGCGTTGGCGCGCGGTCCGACGAGCTGCTCGACGCGCTCCTTCATCTCGCCCGCGGCCTTGTTGGTGAAGGTGATCGCCAGGATCTGGCCGGGGTGCACCCCGCGCTCGGCCAGGAGGTGGGCGATCCGGTGGGTCAGCACCCGGGTCTTCCCGGAGCCGGCCCCGGCGACGATGAGCAGCGGGGAGCCCGCGTGCACGACGGCGGCGCGCTGCTCGGTGTTCAGCCCGTCGAGGAGCGCCGCGGGGTCGATGACGGGGCGGGGGGCACCGTCGCGGTAGTACGCGTCCCTGGGCTGCGGCGGCCCGTCGAACACGTCCCCGAAGAGCCCCTCCGGCACCTCTTCGGGTGCGGCGTCCTCGGGGGGCGGCGGGGGCTCTTCCTCCGAGTGCTGGAGGCCGGCCAGGAAACTGTCGTCAAAGAGGCTGCTCATCGCTTGTCGAGTCTAAGCCGCCGCACAGACACCCGGCGGGCCCTTGCCCAACCGCCCCCCGGCACCCGCACGCCGGACACACACCGGACACGCACCGGGAGCGGGTGCGCACACCGCGTGAGGGGTTCCGGCCCCCGGCCGCCCCCGCCACCCAGGTCACGAAAATGTATCGGGCATATCGAACATCGACCTTCCCAGCGGCACACCGGTTGGCTAGCGTGCACGACCGGGCCGCCCGTACCCCCTTTGCGGCGAACCACGCCGAGCGGGCGCCCGCGCCGAATCCGGACTGCCCTCGCGGGCGTTCGGAGCCGGGGACCCAACAGGCAGCACCGGGGTGAATCGGTCCTCATCCCCCACTGAACGGACCGTAGGGCAACCTTCCGTTCCGCCCGAACCCGACAGCTAACCCGGCAGGCGGTCCACGGAAGGAGATGCCCGACTTGGCATCGCACCGCAAACCGCGCCCCCGGACGTTCAGCAACGCACCGGCCGTCGGGCTCACCACGGCGGCGCTGGCGTCCGTGACCCTGCTCTCCACGCAGAGCGCCACGGCCGCGCCCGACCCGAAGCCCGGCATCGAGGACGTCCAGAAGAAGGTCGACGACCTCTACCGGCAGGCGGGCACCGCGACCCAGAAGTACAACCTGGCCAAGGAGGCCTCCACCGCCCAGCGCGCCAAGGTCCGGGCCCTGCTGGACGACGTGGCCGAGCGCGCCGACGAGCTCAACGAAGCGCGCCGGACGCTCGGCGCCTACGCCGCCGCGCAGTACCGCAACGGCTCCATCGCGCCGACCGCCACCTTCTTCCTGGCCGACGACCCGCAGGCGTACTTCGACCAGAGCCGGCTGATGGACCGGATGACCAGCCGGCAGCAGAAGGCGGTCACCGACTTCCAGGCCCAGCAGGCCAGGGCGGCGAAGAAGCGCTCCGAGGCGGTACGGAGCCTGGAGACCCTGACGACGACCCAGGCCACGCTGCGCACCAGCAAGCAGGACGTCCAGAAGAAGCTGGGCGAGGCGCGCACGCTGCTGTCGAAGCTGACCGCCGAGGAGAAGGCGCGGCTCGCGGCGCTGGAGCGGGAGAAGGAGGCGGAGGCCGGGCGCAAGGCCGAGGAGCTGGCGAAGCAGCAGGCCGCCGCCAAGGCAGAGGCGGACCGCAAGGCCGAGGAGGCCGCGAAGGAGGCGGGTTCCGGCAGCGGTACGGGTACAGGTACGGGCACCGGGACCGGCTCGGACAGCGACGCCACCAGCAGGACGGACAAGGTGCTCGCCTTCGCCAGGGCCCAGATAGGCAAGCCGTACGTCTGGGGCGCGACCGGCCCGGACTCGTACGACTGCTCCGGGCTCACCCAGGCGGCGTGGAAGGCGGCGGGCGTCGACCTCCCGCGCACCACCTGGGACCAGGTGAAGGTCGGCACCCGGGTCGCCACGGCGGACCTGCGGCCGGGCGACCTCGTCTTCTTCTACGACGACATCAGCCACGTCGGCATCTACAAGGGCGACGGGATGATGATCCACGCGCCGAAGCCCGGGGCCGACGTGCGCGAGGAGTCGATCTACTACATGCCGATCTACGGCAGCGTGCGCCCGGCGTAGCGGCCGTACCGCCCGGCCTCCGGCCGCCGGACGGGCTCGCCGCTCCGAGCCCGTCCGGCACACCGGGGCCCCCGCCCAGTGCGGCGGGGCAGCGACCGGGCCCGGGGCCGTGCGAACTCAGGGCCCCCGGGCGGGCCCGGGGCCGGGCAGGTTCAGGGCCGGCTCAGGTCCAGAGCGTGGCGATGAAGATGTTGGCGAGCGTCAGGCCGCCGACCGCCGCGAAGGCACCCTTGTCGACCGTCTCCTCGTCCCGCTTGACGTAGACGAGCGCGAGGATGGCGACCAGGATCAGCGTCTTGACCCCGATCTTGATGTTGTTCACGTGGCCGCCGTCGGCCTCGTTCAGCCCGACCAGCGCGACGCCGGTGACCAGCATGGTCAGCGCACCGTGCAGCATCGCCGGCACGAACCGGGCCGTGCCCGCGCCCATCGCCTTCATCTGGGTCAGGAAACCACCCAGCAGCGAGGCGATGCCGATGATGTGCAGGGCGACGAAGACATGAATGAGTACGTCCATGAGGCCGCAGCCTAGCCCCGCCCATATCACCACCCTGCAGGCAGGTGCGACTTCCCGGCTGCTTCACTCGTGTCTGTACCCAATGCCTCACTCTGGTGCATTTTTCTCGATCACTCGACGACATCGCCGCGCCAAATTAAGACAATAAGCGTCATTACGACTCCTGCCCGTGCCCCGGGTCTAGCGTCCCTGACGAGGTGACCGGCTCCATCGCCGCTCCGTCCGCGGACGGCGCACCGGTCGCCCCGCCGGGCGGTCCGGCGGCGGGCCGCTCCCCCGTGGCGCCCCGTCGCCGGTCCGTCGGTGGGCCCGTCGGTAGTCCCCGACGGGCAGTCATCAGGAAGGACGCACGCCCTCGTGGCAGCGCATCGAAAACCCAAGCAGCGCCCGTTCTCCGGCTCTGCTGCCCGCACCGCGGCCGGTCTCGCCCTCACCGGCGCCGCCACCGCCGTCGTGCTGCCGGGATCGGCCCACGCCGACCCCGACCTCACCCCCGCCCAGGTCAAGGCCGAGGTGAACCGGCTGTACCACGACGCGGAGGTCGCCACCGAGAAGTACAACGGCGCGAAGGAGAAGGCGACCGCCGCGACCAAGGAACTGAACGCCCTGCGCGACGAGGCCGCCCGCCGCACCGAGCGCCTCAACACCGCGCGCGACGAGCTGGGCTCGTACGCCGCCGCGCAGTACCGCGCCGGCGGCATCAGCCCGTCCGTGCAGTTGGCGCTCTCCTCCGACCCCGACCAGTACCTGGAGCGCGCGGCGTTCGTGGACCGGGTCGGCGACCGCCGGGCCGCCGCGATCGACCGGGTCCGCAAGCAGGTCGCCCGGATCGCCGAGGTGCGCTCGCGGGCCGACGGGAAGCTGACCGTGCTGGCCGCCCGACAGGCCGAGCTGAAGAAGCAGCGGGCCACGATCAGGGCCAAGCTGGCCGACGCGCAGCGGCTCCTCGCCCGGCTGACCCCGCCCGAGCGCGCCGCGTACGAGGAGTCGTCCGGCCACGGCGGGTCCGGCGGTACGGACACCGCCGCCCGGGCCGACCGCGCCACCGCGCGCGGCCCCGTCCGGGCCCCGAACGCCCGCGCCGCCGCGGCCGTCGCGTTCGCCTACGGGGCGATCGGCAAGCCGTACGTCTGGGGCTCGACCGGCCCCTCCTCGTTCGACTGCTCCGGGCTCACCCAGGCCGCCTGGCGCTCCGCCGGGGTCTCCCTCCCCCGGACCACGTACACCCAGATCAACGCCGGACAGCGCGTCCCGCGCTCCCAACTCGCCCCGGGCGACCTGGTGTTCTTCTACTCCGGGATCAGCCACGTCGGGCTGTACATCGGCAACGGGCAGATGATCCACGCGCCGCGCACCGGATCGACGGTCCGGATCGCGCCGATCGACCAAATGCCCTTCGCCGGGGCGACGCGCGTGGCATAGGCTCCCGATTCCGATCCGGAGCGGGCGCCGTCAAGCGACCGCGCCCGGGTCGGACCGTCACCGGGTCGGCCCGCCGCCGGGAGCGACCCGCCACCGACCAACCGGCCCGAGGACACCCACACATGCCCATGGACGTCGATGTCCAGACCCATGCCCGCACCCTCGCCCTGCGCTCCCCCGACCATCTCCGGGTCGGGCCGTTCACCGTGCGGTACAACCCCGACTGGTCCATCAAGTACGCCAATTACGCCATACCCGACCAGGACGCCGAACCGACGCCCGGCGAACTCGACGCCCTGATCACGGCGTTCCGCGAGCACGACCGGCTGCCGCGGCTGGAGTTCCTGACCGGCTGGGCGCCCGCGGTCGAACCCGCGCTGCTCGCCGCCGGGTTCACCGTCGAGAACCGGGCCCCGATCATGGCCTGCGCCCCCGGCGACCTGCGCTCCCCGAAGCCGGTGGAGGCCCTCGCGATCGCCGAACCGGCCACCGACGCGGAGTTCGCCGCCGCCGCGCTCGTCCAGCACCACGGGTACGGCGGGACGGGCGAGCCCGAGGACGGCACGGAACGGTGGCTGCGCACGGCGGTCGAGGGCGGCGGGGTCGCGGCCCTCGCCACCGTCGACGGCACGCCGGCGGGCGCGGGCGGCTGCTCGGTCCCCGTCGACGGCCTCACCGAACTGGCCGGACTCGCCGTCGCCGAGGACTTCCGGCGCCGGGGCATCGGCGCCGCGCTCTCCGCCCACCTCACCGCGACCGCCTTCGAACGCGGCTGCCGGGTGGTCTGGCTGGAGCCGGGCGACGCCGACGTGGAGCGGATCTACGCGGGCATCGGCTACCGCCGGATCGGCGAGAAGCTGAACATCTCGCTCGACCCGGCAGCCTGACGAAACTTCCCGGCGAAGCTTCCCGGCCAGGAAGCCTGACCAGGCGGCCTGACGGGGCCTGCGGCCCGGCGGCTCAGACCAGCCGTCGGGCCGTGGCCCACCGGGTCAGCTCGTGCCGGTTCGACAGCTGGAGCTTGCGCAGCACCGCCGAGACGTGCGACTCGACCGTCTTCACCGAGATGAACAGCTGCTTGGCGATCTCCTTGTACGCGTAGCCGCGGGCGATCAGCCGCAGCACCTCGCGCTCGCGCTGGGTCAGCCGGTCCAGGTCCTCGTCGACCGGCGGCGCGTCCGTGGAGGCGAAGGCGTCGAGGACGAAGCCGGCCAGCCGGGGCGAGAACACCGCGTCGCCCTCCTGGACCCGGAAGACCGAGTCGATCAGGTCGGTGCCGGTGATCGTCTTGGTGACGTAGCCGCGGGCGCCGCCCCGGATGACACCGATGACGTCCTCGGCGGCGTCCGAGACGGACAGCGCCAGGAACCGCACCGGGTTCTCCGCCGCGCCCATCAGCGGCGCGCAGCGGCGCAGCACCTCGACGCCGCCGCCCCCGGGCAGGTGCACGTCGAGGAGGACGACCTCGGGGCGCGTCGCCGTGATGACGGTGACCGCCTGGTCGACGTCCGCGGCCTCGCCGACGACCTCGACGCCGGTCTCCTCGGTGCGGCCGATCTCGGCCTGGACGCCGGTGCGGAACATCCGGTGGTCGTCGACGAGCACGACCCGTACCCGGCGTTCCGGGTCCCCGCCCGGTTCAGTGGTCCTGGTCATCGCTCGCCCTCTCCATCTCCAGCTCGACCTCCGTGCCCCCGTCGGGCACCGAACGCAGCCGTGCCGTGCCGCCGTTGCGCTGCATCCGGCCGATGATCGATTCTCGTACGCCCATTCTGTCCCCCGGTACGGAGTCCAGGTCGAATCCCGGCCCCCGGTCGCGCACCGACACGAAGACCGTGCGGCCCTCGACCTCGGCGTACACCTGCACTGCGCCGCCCTCGCCACCGTACTTGGCCGCGTTGACCATCGCCTCGCGCGCGGCCTGCATCTGTGCGGCCAGCTTCTCGTCCAGCGGGCAGTCGCCGACGACGACCACCTCCAGCGGGACGCCGTGCTTGTCCTCGACCTCGGCGGCGGCGCGCTTGACGGCCTCGGCGAGGGTCTCGGGTTCGTCGTCCTCGTCCTTGCCGGTGCCCTCGGGGTTGTACAGCCAGTTGCGCAGTTCGCGTTCCTGGGCGCGGGCGAGCCTGCGGACCTCTCCGGCGTCCTCCGCGTTGCGCTGGATCAGGGTGAGGGTGTGCAGCACCGAGTCGTGGACGTGGGCGGCGACCTCGGCGCGTTCCTGGGCCCGGATGCGCATGGTGCGCTCCTCGGACAGGTCCTGGGTCATGCGCACGAGGTAGGGGCCGGCCAGCAGCGCGATGCCGGTGAGTACCGCTATCGCCGCCGTCAGGACGTTGCCGAGCTGGGCGGCGGAGCCGCGCACCACCATGAAGACGGCCAGTCCGAGGCCGACCAGCGCGACCCCGGCCAGGCCCCGGGCCAGGTGCAGGACCCGGCGGCGGCTGCCGACCTCCATCCAGCGGGCGCGCCGGGCGTTGTCGGCCTGCCGCCACACCAGTACGGAACCGGCGCCGATCAGCAGCGTCGGCCAGATGTAGCGGTTGGCCTTGCTGCCCATGTCGACGTTGCCGACGAAGATCATGGCGCCGATGAACAGCGCGATCAGGGCGAAGACCTGGCCCTTGTCGGGCTTGCGGAGCCGGCGGGTGCCGTCCGGGGCGGTCTCGAAGAGCGAGCGCGGCGGTTCGACGCCGCCGACGCCGAGCGGGACGACGATCCAGAACACGGCGTAGAGCAGTGCGCCGAGGCCGTCCGCGAAGAACAGGCCGAGGAAGACGAACCGCACCCAGGCGACCGGCAGCCCTATGTGCCCGGCGAGGCCGCGCGCGACACCGCCGAGCATCCGTCCGTCCGCGCTGCGGTACAGCCGCCGCAGCGGCGGCTCGTCCGGGTCGGCGGTGCGGGAGCCCGGGGCTCGGGGCGTGGCGGCTGGCATGCATCGATCGTCACATGCCCGCGCGGGTGGTGGCATCAGGGTCGGTCCCCCACTCGACCCTGAGAGCCCCGCGCCGGGGAGCGGCGGGCTCCGGTTCCGGGCCGACCGGGCCGGGCCCCGGGCTGCCGGGTTCCCGGGGCCTTCGAGGTCCCGGGCCCCGAGGGCCTCGGGGCCAATATCAGGGATCGGCCAGGGTCGGGGCGGGTCCCGGACCGGCGTCCGGCCCGTCACCATGGAGCCATGACCGTTCCCCAGGACGCCGCTCCCGGTGTCGCCCAGCCCCCCGAACCGGCGCCGCAGCTGCGACGCAGCCCTCGGCACAAGGTCGTGGCCGGGGTGTGCGGCGGACTCGGCCGCTACTGCGACGTCGATCCGGTCATCTTCCGGATCGTGCTCGGCGTGCTGTCGGTGACCGGCGGCATCGGGCTGATCTTCTACGGCTTCGCCTGGCTGCTGATCCCCGCGGACGGCGAGGAGGAGAACGAGGCACGCCGGCTGCTGTCCGGCCGGGTGGACGGCGCGTCGCTGATCGCGGTGCTCCTCGCGCTGATCGGCTGCGGGCTGTTCCTCTCCATGCTGAACAACGGCGGGACGCTGGCGTTCTCCGCGATGCTGTCGCTCGCGGTCGTGGGCTTCGCCGTGTGGACGCAGCAGCGCAGGACGGTGGCGCCCGCGGACCCGCTGCACCCGGCGGCCGCGCAGGCGGTGGCCGACGCACCCCCCGAGGTGAAGGCGCCGCCGTCGCCGGGCAGCCCGTCGTGGTGGCGCGACCCGATCGTCAAGGACGGCACGACGGGGCCGGTGGGCCTCGGCTATCTGTGGGGTCCGGACGACGCGCTGCCCCCGGACCGGCCGGACGGGCAGGGCGCACCTGGCAAGCCGTGCCGGTCGACCCGTCCCGCGTGGGGGAACCCGGACAATCCGTTCCGCGTGCCCCGGCGGGAGCCCGGCACCCGGGGGCCGGTCCCGATCGGTGGCCCCGTGTTCCTGTTCGCGCTGATCGCGGGCGGTCTGGGCACGGGGCTGAGCTGGGACTCCCAGCCGCTCGGCACGAGTCTGCAGTTCGGCCTGGCCGCCGCACTCGCGGTGTTCGGGCTGGGCATGCTGGTCAGCTCGTTCCTCGGCCGGACCGGGTTCGGCACGGTCATGCTGGCGATGATCACGGCCGTTCTGCTGGCGGGCGCCTCCGCGCTGCCCAAGGAGATCTCCACGCAGTGGGTGCGCGAGGGCTGGCGCCCGGCCTCGGCGTCCGCCGTCCGGTCCGACTACCACCTGGGCACCGGTGTGGCCCGGCTGGACCTCACCGGGATCACGGTCCCCCGGGGCGACACCGTCACGACGAAGGTGGACGTCGGGGCCGGCCGCGTGGTCGTCGTCGTGCCGAAGGAGGTGACGGTGGAGGTGGCCGCGCGGGCGACCCTCGGGGACATCTCGCTGCCGGTCGCCCGTCCCGCCGACGGACCGGCCGACCAGCCGGTCGACGTGAACATCAGGCCGTCGCAGAACGAACACCGGACGCTGCCCCCGGCCCCGGGCAGCAAGCCGGCCGGCACGGTCGAGCTCACTCTCGAAGTCGGCATCGGACAGGTGGAGGTCACCCGTGCTGCGTCATGAGTTCCGTCCGGGACGTGCGGTGACGGGCGTGGTCGTGCTCGCCCTGGCCGCGGGGTACGCGGCGGACGCCGCGGGCTCCTGGAACGCCCCCTGGACCTTCTTCTTCCCGCTGTTCTTCGGCGGCCTCTGGCTGGCCGCCACCGTGACCTGGGTGAACTACATGATCCGCCGTCGCCGCGCCGCGAGGAGGGCATCCACGGAGAACGAAGCGGCCCCGGCCGGCACGAGTGGCGGCCGGGCCACGAGGTAGGCGGGAGGCCTGGCCCTCTTCAGGCCTCCCTGGTCACTCTCGCGTGGTCGGTCACCTGCCTCCGGAACAGTGTGTGTTCCGGGTTCCTGCCGGTGTGGGCAAGAGCCCAGTCCTGGGCTGCCTCCTGGTCGAAATGTGGCCCGCTGCCGGCTTCGCAACCGGGCGTCGAGCAGAACGTCTCGAACAGCCGGCCGCTCTCTTCGGCATGCCGGATGGTGTGGTTCACGAATCTGACGACGGAACGGGTCACTGCCGACCCCTGTGGGGATGGCTCCGGATTTCACGACTGGTCTCGTAGGCCCATTTCATGTCTCCGCGCCCGAGAGCGGCTTTGCGTTCCCGGGCCAGTGCCATGCACACCTTGCAGCCGCTGACCGGCACGCCTTCCAGGAGCCAGGGGTCCAGGGGGAGATCGATGGGGGGAGCGTGGTATCGAGTGGGTTCGGTCATGGCTCGACCATGGCGCCCCCCGGGGGACGTATCTCCCCACTGAGCAGGGACAGTTGGGCTGTAGAGGTCTAGGGTTCGGAGAAGGCCCAAACGTCTACGCCAGGGGGGTTGACTTGAACGCCGCACTTAGGTCCGCCATGAAGGGTGCGAACCTGTCCTCCCGACAACTGGCATACCGAGTGGGGGTATCTCCGAAGCAGGTGGAACGATGGCTTTCGAACGGAGATCTGACACCGCACGCGAGAAACCGCACGGACGCTGCCCGCGCCCTGGGAGTGGATGAAGAGATGTTGTGGCCATCGGTCGTAAAGGAACGGATCAAGACCGGCACCGACCGGGAGATCGTGCACAGTTACCCCTACCGGTCCGCATGCCCGTCGACCGCGTGGGTCGACCTGGTCCGGTCGGCACAGTCGGAGATCACCCTGTGCGGCTTCACGAACTACTTCTTCTGGACCCAGCTTCCCAACTTCTCGGGGATGCTGAAGGAGAGGGCCGCGGCTGGTTGCCGCGTCCGATTCCTCCTGGGTGATCCCGATGGAGAGGTGACACGGCAGCGTGAGCTCGTCGAAGACGTACCCCTGACCGTCTCCACCCGCATCCGAATGACATTGGGGGAACTGGCCAAGCTCGGCCCCCTGGACGGCCTGGAGACCCGGTACAGCGCAGCCGAGGACGCGGTGAACCATGTCAGCCTCTCCGTCTTCCGGTTCGACTCGGAGGCCCTGGTGACGCCCCACCTGGCTCGGCTGGTGGGCCACGACTCCCCCCTGCTGCACCTGCGCCGGCAGGGGGACGGCGGCATGTTCTCCCGGTTCGCCGAGCACGCGGAGGAGCTGTGGTCCAGGGGTGTGCCCGTCCCTCTCGGGTCCTGATGTCGGCCCGACGCCGGACTAACGGAAACTCCCCCGCCTGCGTCCCTTGAGCAGGGCATCCACCGAAAACGTGGGTGCCCCGGCCAGGAGCAGTGGCAGCCAGGCCATGAGATAGGCCAGGTCGTTGCCCAGGTAGTACGGCTCGACCTGCCAGCTGACGGTCAGCCACAGGCTCAGCAAGATCAGCGCCCCGCCGAGCGCGGCGATCCGGGCCCACAGGCCGAGGAGGGTGCCGAGGCCGACGAGGAGTTCCCCGATGGCGATGGCGTAGCCGAAGCCGCCGGGGCTCTTCAGCGCGAGGTCGACCAGGGCCGGGATCGCGGACGAGTCGCGCACCGCGTGCAGGGTCTCGCCGATGGAGCCCTGGCCGCTCGCGTGGAAGAACGAGCCGTCCGTCAGCTTGTCGAGCCCGGCGTAGACGAAGGTGACGCCGAGGAAGATCCGCAACGGCAGCAGGGCGTGCCGCCGCGCCAGTTCGCGGATCCCGTGCGCCCCGTTCGATCCGTTCAGTCCGTTCGGGCCGCCCGCACCTCGTACGTACAAGCCGTGATCCCGCATGTGGCCACCTCACCTCTCGTCGTCCCCGCCATCAGACGATACGTACGCGGTGCACGCGCCGGTCACCCGGTGGGGCCGTCCGAACGGCAGGCGGGTGGCGAGGGGCGGTGGTCAGTCCGTCACGTCGATCTCGACCCGGTTCGTCTCCACCCCGGCTGCGGTCACGACCTGCACCTCCACCACCCCCGGTTCGACCTCGACGGGCACCGGCACGGTGAGGACGCCGTCCGTCGGGTTGGCGAAACCGCCGGTGACCGGGATCAGCGGTACGTGCACGTGGACCCGCCCTATCCGGACGACCAGCCGGGCCAGCCGGTCCGGCGTCCCGGCGCCGGGCGGCACGAAGCCCGCGCCGCGGATCTCGATGTCGTCGCCGGTGCGAACCGACGCGTCCAGGTCCCCGGCCTCGCGGGCCCGCACCACCGAGAGGATCACCGGACGGCCGCCCTCCGTGTACTTCCCGGCGAAGTACGCGAGCGCCGAGACGGTGACCAGCAGTGCCAGTCCCCAGGGCAGGTCGGGCAGTTGCTCGGGTCTGCGGGCCAGCCGAACCGCGGCGAACAGCACGGCGACGGTGCTCACCAGCACGTACTGCACGTCCGTGAAGCTGCCCCGCCCGGAGTCGTCGGTGAGCAGGTCGGCGGCGCGCGGCCGGACGGCCCGCAGCTTCTGGAGCCGGCCGGCCAGGGTCCGTACGGTCACCACCCGGCGCACGACCACGGCGACGGCGCACACCAGCGCCAGCACCGTCACCACCCCGGCGCCCCTCGCCAGGTCGAGTCCCTCGATCAGTTCGTCCCGCTCGGCGTGGTCGGAGGCGCCCGCCAGCTGGAGCGCCAGCACGAGTACCGAGAAGACCGCGAGCAGCACCCAGGAGGCGGCGACCGCCCGGGAGGTGGAGAGCCGGTTGTCCTCGCCGATCACGGGGGCGAGGAGGCCGCCGCGGGCGCGGTGGACGTGGGCGGCGCCGGTGAGCAGCCCGGCGGTGACGAGTCCGGCGATCAGCCCCGCCGTACGGGCGTTGGTCCAGCCCCCGCCGACGGCGGTGACGGCCTCGCCGACGACCAGCAGGACGACACCGCCCCACACCGCGATCAGGGTGCGCCGCCACACCCGGTACAGCCAGGCGTCACCCGCCTCCCGGCCCCGCTCGGCGACGGTCCTGGCGGACTGGGTCAGCTCGTCGGAGACCCACTGGCGGGTCGCGGACGCGGAGTGGGCGACCCCGGACGGCAGGCCCTGGCCCGCCGCGAACTCGTCCCGTCTGGCCAGGAAGGCGGCCACCGCACGCCGATGTCCCTCGCGCGCCCCGTGCGGGCAGCCACCGCACGTGCAGCCGCCCGTGTGCGTGCTGCCCGCACTCGCCTCGTCCAATGCCACGGAGAACGCCGCCCTTTCCCACTCCGGTCGATTCAACTCGACTGTTATTGCTGCGAATTGTGCCGCACGGAGAGGCTTCGGACCGCATCGGGGCGGACCGACGGCGCGTATCGTCAGAATGTGCGACTGATCCGGCGCCACAGGGGCTGGTAGTTGATCCACGCCACCAGGTCGCTGCCCAGCTGTTCCCGGGTGGCGACCGCGTCCCGATGCTCGATCGTCACCGGCTTCCCGGCCGCCCGCGCGGCCAGTTGCACCTGGCACGAGCGGTCCAGCGCGATGAACCACCATGCTGCCGCGTCCACCGAGTCGCCAACGGTCAGCAGCCCGTGGTTGCGCAGCACGATCGCCTTGTGCCCGCCGAGCGCGGCGGCGATCCGGCGCCCCTCGTCCTCGTCGACGACGACCCCGGTGTAGGCGTCGTACAGGACGTGGTCCTCGTAGAAGGCGCAGGACTCCTGGGTGATCGGTTCGACGAGTTCGCCGAGCGCGGCCAGGGCCCGCCCGTGCACGGAGTGGGTGTGGGCGACGGCGACGACGTCCGGGCGGGCCCGGTGCACCTGGGCGTGCACGGCGAACGCGGCCTGGTTGACGTGGTAACGCCCCTCGACGACCTGCCCGTCGCCGTTGACCATGATCAGCTCGTCCGGCGCGAGCCCCTCGAAGGGGATCCCGAAGGGGTTGACCCAGAAGCAGTCGGTGAACTCCGGGTCCCGCGCGGTGATGTGGCCGGACACGCCGTCCTCGTACCCGTACTCCCCGAACAGCCGCAGCGCCCCGGCCAGCCGTTCCTTGCGGTGCGCGCGCTCGTCGGCCGCGGACGCGTGGACGGGCGGCATCGCGAAGTGGAGCCGGTCCACGGGTACGGGCGCGGGGGCGGGGACGGACGCGGGGGCGGGGGCGGGTTCGGACATGGCGGCTCCTCGGGACTCCCAGGACGTACGGGATCGGAAGTTACCGCCGGTCGCCACAAGTGGCCAGGGGTACGGGCCCGCGCCTTCGGCGTCGCCCGCCGCCGCCATCGCCGGCCGATCGCGGTGCTGCCGGTTCCCGGCGGGACGCGACGATGCCGCCGCCCGGACGGATGGGCGGCGGCATCGGCATCGGTCTGCGGGAAGGGGTCACTCCCACTCGATGGTGCCCGGCGGCTTGCTCGTCACGTCGAGCACGACACGGTTGACGTCGGCGACCTCGTTGGTGATGCGGGTCGAGATCCTGGCGAGCGTCTCGTAGGGCAGGCGCGACCAGTCGGCCGTCATGGCGTCCTCGGAGGAGACCGGGCGCAGGACGATCGGGTGGCCGTAGGTGCGGCCGTCGCCCTGGACGCCGACCGAGCGGACGTCGGCGAGCAGGACCACCGGGCACTGCCAGATGTCGCGGTCCAGGCCGGCCGCGGTCAGTTCCTCGCGGGCGATGGCGTCGGCCTCGCGGAGCAGGTCGAGCCGCTCCTCGGTGACCTCGCCGACGATGCGGATGCCCAGGCCGGGGCCGGGGAACGGCTGGCGCTGGACGATCTCGTCCGGCAGGCCGAGCTCCTGGCCGACCATCCGGACCTCGTCCTTGAACAGCTGGCGCAGCGGCTCGACGAGCTGGAACTCGATGTCGTCGGGGAGACCGCCGACGTTGTGGTGCGACTTGATGTTGGCGGTGCCGGTGCCGCCGCCGGACTCGACGATGTCCGGGTAGAGCGTGCCCTGCACGAGGAACGCGACCTCGGGGCCGTCCTCCTGGAGGATCTCCAGCTGGGCCTGCTCGAAGACGCGGATGAACTCACGGCCGATGATCTTGCGCTTGGCCTCCGGGTCGGAGACCCCGGCGAGGGCCTTCAGGAAGCGCTCGCTGGCGTCGACGACCTTCAGGTTGGCGCCGGTGGCCGCGACGAAGTCCTTCTCGACCTGCTCGGTCTCGCCCTTGCGCATCAGGCCGTGGTCGACGTAGACGCAGGTCAGCTGGGAGCCGATGGCCTTCTGGACCAGGGCGGCGGCCACGGCGGAGTCGACGCCGCCGGACAGGCCGCAGATCGCGCGCTTGTCGCCGACCTGGGCGCGGATCGCCTCGACCTGCTCCTCGATCACATTGCCCGTGGTCCAGTTCGGCTCGATGCCGGCGCCGCGGTAGAGGAAGTGCTCCAGGACCTGCTGGCCGTGCGTGGAGTGCAGGACCTCGGGGTGGTACTGGACGCCGTAGAGCTTCTTCTCGTCGTTCTCGAAGGCGGCGACCGGTACGACGTCGGTGGACGCGGTGACGGTGAAGCCCTCGGGGGCGGCGGAGCAGGCGTCGCCGTGCGACATCCAGACCGACTGCTCGGCGGGGGTGCCCTCGAAGAGCGTGGAGCCGGCCTTGCTGACCGTGAGCGGCGTGCGGCCGTACTCGCGGGCACCGTTGTCGTCGACCGTGCCGCCGAGCGTGGTGGCCATCAGCTGGAAGCCGTAGCACATGCCGAAGACCGGCACCCCGGCCTCGAACAGCGCGCGGTCGAGGGAGGGCGCGCCCTCCGCGTACACCGAGGAGGGGCCGCCGGACAGGATGATCGCCCGGGGGTTCTTGGCCAGCATCTCGGCCACCGGCATGGTGGACGGGACGATCTCGCTGTAGACCCGGGCCTCACGGACGCGTCGGGCGATGAGCTGGGCGTACTGCGCGCCGAAGTCGACGACCAGGACCACGTCGGTGGTGCTGTCGGCGGCGGCGGGGGGTGCTGCTGGCACGGGGCGGCCTTCCGGCGGTGGAAAAAGGGGTCGGTTCTGTCGATTCTACCGGGGTCGCCGAGCCACCCGGCGTCATGCTCAGGTCATGCCCGCGGGGTCGTCGGGGCGCTCCGGACACCGGCGGGGAGCGGCGAGAGGGCGGGGCGTCTCAGCATCCGGGCCCCGTGTTGGTCCGCCCGCGCGGGCGGGGCCATACTGAAGCCATGCGTCAGCACACGACCTTCGTCTTTACCTATGGCATCCGGCCCGCCGGCTGCCATGGTCGTGCTGCTTGATCCACTGACGAGCAACGTTCCAGGCGCCCCGGGCCGAAAGGCCCGGGGCGTCTCGGCGTTCACGGACCGGTCGGCTCGGGGACCACATCCACGAGGAGTCACCACCATGACCAGCACCGCTCCCACCAGCACCGCCACCGCCGGCACCGCCACCGCCCGGACCCCCGCCCGGGCCGGGGCGTCGGCCGCCGAACGGACGGGCGCGCACACCGACGAGGCCGCCGCGCTGATCGCCGACGCGCGCGCCCGCATCGACTCCCTCGACGACCGGATCATCGGGCTCGTCCAGGAGCGGATGGCCGTCTCGGCGGTCGTCCAGGAGGCCCGGATCACCTCCGGCGGCCGGCGCATCAACCTCTCCCGCGAGATGGAGATCCTCGGCCAGTACCGGGACGCCCTCGGCAAGCCCGGCACCTCCCTCGCCATGACCCTGCTGGAGCTGTGCCGCGGCCGGGCCTGACGCCCGGCACTCCCGTGGCCCCGCGGCCCCCGCGGGCTCGTCGCGGCAGCCCGCGGGCCGGGGGTACTCCGACGTATCCCAGTTCGGGCCGACTCTCACCCGTACGGCGCGTGACCGGGTTCGCGGCGGCTTCGTTGGTCCCGATGTCCGTGCCAGCCAGGGGCGGCTCCGGAAGAAAAGAAACCACGCGTGGCTCCGCTGGAGCGTGTGGCGTGCCTCCGGCACGCCGTGGGACCGCGCACCAGCGTGTGTGACCGGTCGGCAGGGGACAGCAGTCCGGTCACTCCAGGAGCGGTCGGCCCGGGGACGCCCGGAGCCGACCGCTTCCATCACGACGGTCCGTGATCCGAACGGACCGGGACCAGGCCGGGCCCCGCGCGGAGCCCGGCCTCGTCCGTTCCGGCCCCGGGACCGCGCACCGGCGCCGACGCAGGGGCGAGGGCCCCACAGCCCGTTCCCCCCTCCGGTTCCTGCCCCCCGACCTCCGGGTGGGCCATCGGTGCAATTGGGGACACATGGGCGTGATTGGTCTCACATAAGGGTTCTGTGAGTGCCCGGACAACCATTGCGGTGGATCACGGGTCAACCATGCGAGACCCCGGGCCCGCCCCGTGCCCCGGCACGGCGGGCCCGTCCGAACCCGTGCCGCTCACGGCGGTACGCCCCATTTCCGAGGTCACCATGAAGCTTCGCCGCGCCATGGCGTTCGCCGCCGCCACGGCAGTCATCGCCCCCGCCGCGGTCCTGGCCGCCCCGGTCGCGCTCGCCGTGACGACGGACGGGACCACCGCCGCCGAGACCACCGCCTCCCCCTCGCCGAGCGGCTCCGACGCCACGGGGACCGACGGGCAGCCGACCCCCGGGACGTCGAGTTCCGCACCCGCCGGGGAGACCGGCGAGGAGACGGGCGAGGAGCCCGGCGGTTCCGGCGAGCCCGGCGGTTCCGGCGAGGGAGAGGGCGAGGACACCGACCCGGCCCCGGGCGACAAGCCCGGTGCGACCCCGAGCGGCTCGGCGAGCGCCTCGGCCTCCGCGTCCGCCTCCGCGTCCCCGTCCCCCTCGGGCTCCGAGGACCCGGCGGACCCGACGGAGTGCGCCACGTCCGACCTGGACACCTCCATCAACGGCCTGCCCGGGAAGATCGCCCGGGGCAGCGGCTGGCACAAGTTCAAGATGAACGTCTACAACTCCTCGAAGTCCACCGTGAAGAACGTCGACTACTTCGCGGGCGCCTCCTCCGACGAGGCGGGCAACGACCTCTTCCGCTCGAAGCAGGTCCGTCTCCAGGCCCTCGACCCGGAGACCGGCACGTGGGAGGAGCTCAGCGAGGACGGCCGCGCGGTCGGCTACGTCGGCCAGTCCGACGAGATCCCCGCGGGCTACGAGGTGGACATCCCGCTGCGCATCAACGTGCGGTCGAGCGCCCCGGTCGGCTCCGGCTTCACCCTCGGCGCCGGTCTGTACGTGGGCGACAAGGACTGCCAGGGCGTCACCGACGTGGCGTACAAGTTCAAGATCGTGGAGGCGGGCGGAAGCGGTTCCACGCCGCAGACCGGCGGGCGTGCCCCGGTCCCGTCCACGAAGCCGGCGGACAACCGGACGGGCCGGGTGACCGGCAGCCTCGCGGAGACCGGTTCGTCCTCCGCCCTGCCGGTGTTCGCCACCGCGGGCGGGGCGGCCGTGGTGCTCGGCGCGGGCGCGATGTTCGTCGTGCGGCGCCGCAGGAACGGTGACGCCGGCGCCTGACACGTCCGAATCATCGTGAGCACGGAGGGGCTGCACTCGGAGGGGGGTGCAGCCCCTTCGGCCGTCACGGCTGCTTCCACTACAGCTGCTTCCACTACAGCTGCTTCCGTTACGGCTGCGGCTTCTTCGGCGGGACGGTCGGCATGCCCAGGAACGGCAGCCGCAGCGCGCCGAACGCCTCCTTCGGCACGGCCGGCGAGCACGGCTCGACCGCGGCCAGCCGCTCGTACGCCTCGCCCTGCGCCGGGCGCGGGTCCGCCTCGCCCTTGTTGGGCCAGAAGGACATCGCGCGCTCGGCCTGGGCGGTGATGGTGAGCGACGGGTTGACGCCGAGGTTCGCGGAGACCGCCGCACCGTCGACCACCGAGATGCCGGGGTGTCCGTGGAGCCGGTGGTACGGGTCGATCACCCCGTCCTCGGCGGTGGCGCCGATGGGGCAGCCGCCGAGGAAGTGCGCGGTGAGCGGGGTGCCCATCAGCTCGCCCACGTTCGACCCCGCGAAACCGTTGATCTCCTCGGCGAGGAGCGAGGCGCCCCGGGTCGCCGCCTCGATCTGGGTCGGGTTGGGCGCACCGTGCCCCTGCCGGGCGGTGAGCAGGCCCTTTCCGATGCCGCCGGGCTTGCGGTACGTCGTCAGGGAGTTGTCGAGCGACTGCATGACGAGCCCGATGATGGTCCGCTCCGACCAGCGGCGGTTGGAGAGCGAACGCAGGGCGAGCGCGGGGTGCTTGGCCAGTTCGAGCAGCCACCTGCGCACCCGGTGCGCGCCGTACGGCACCTGGAGGACGGTCAGCGCGCCCATCGAGTTGGAGCCCTTGCCGTACCGGACCGGCTCGATGTGGGTGTTCTCGTCCGGGTGGATCGAGGAGGTGATGGCGACGCCGCGGGTGAAGTCGACCCGCTCGGCCCCGTGCTTCCTGCGGTAGCGGCGGTCGGTGGTCTGCGAGCCGACCAGGCCCTCGGAGTTGGTACGGGTCAGCTCGCCGAGCCGGGGCGAGATCCGGGGCAGCAGGCCGGTGTCCTTCATCCGGTGCAGCAGTGTCTGGGTGCCGTACGTGCCCGCGGCGACGACCACCTTGCGGGCGGTGAACGTACGCCCCTTGCCCTTCTTCCGGTTGTCGGTGGGGAGGGTCTTGACCGCGTAGCCGCCCCGGGAGTCCTCGACGACCGCGACGACCGAGGTCATCGGGTGGACGACCGCGCCCGCCTGCTGGGCGAGGTGGAGGTAGTTCTCGTTGAGGGTGTTCTTCGCGCCGTGCCGGCAGCCGGTCATGCACTCGCCGCACTCGGTGCAGGCCTTGCGGGAGGGGCCCGCACCGCCGAAGAACGGGTCGGCGACCTCGCCGCCCGGCCGGGCCCTCGCCGAGCCGTCGCCGTCCTCGCCGTCCCCGAAGAAGACGCCCACCGGCGCCATGTGGAACGTGTCGCCGATGCCCATGGCCTGCGCGGTCGCCTTCAGATGGACGTCCGACGGGGTCATGGTCGGGTTGAGCCGGACCCCCAGCATCCGCTTGGCCTGGTCGTAGTACGGGCCCAGCTCCTCGCGCCAGTCGGTGATGTCCTTCCACTGCGGGTCGTCGAAGAACGGCGCGAGCGGCTCGTACAGGGTGTTGGCGTAGTTCAGCGAACCGCCGCCGACGCCCGCGCCCGCCAGCACCATGACGTTGCCCAGCAGGTGGATGCGCTGGATGCCGTACAGGCCGAGCGCCGGGGCCCACAGGAAGTTCTTCAGGTCCCAGGAGTTTTTGGGCAGTTCGGAGCGGGTGAAGCGGCGGCCCGCCTCCAGCACCCCGACCCGGTACCCCTTCTCGGTCAGCCGCAGGGCCGAGACCGCACCGCCGAAGCCCGAGCCGACGACGAGCACGTCGTAGTCGTACGCGGCGTCGTCGTCGGCCGTTTCCCGGCCGGCGGGCCGATTCTGGGCAGGGCTGTCCTGGGACATGGCTCTCCTCGGTGCGAAACGGACGGAAGGTGCCGCGGTGCCAGCGCGGACGGAAGGCGCTGCGACGTCACCGGCGGCGGTGCGGACGGAACGGGGTCAGCGCAGACGGAACGCCTTCATCGCCTTGAGGCTGGCGCTCATGAACGCGGCGTACTTCTCGTCGTCCATGCCGAAGGACGGGGCGAGCGGGATCAGTCGCTGCTGGGCGACGGTCTGCGCCTCGGTGTACTTGAGGATGCCCTCGGAGCCGTGCCGCCGGCCGAGCCCGGAGTCCTTCATGCCGCCCATCGGGGACTGCACGCTGCCGTACGCGGGGGCGTACCCCTCGTTGATGTTGACCGTGCCGGTGCGCAGCCGGGCGGCGACCCGGTGGCCGCGCCGGGAGTCCTTCGTCCAGACGCTGGAGTTCAGGCCGTACGGGGTGGCGTTGGCCAGCGCGACGACCTCGTCCTCGTCGGTGAAGCGGTAGACGGAGACGACCGGGCCGAAGGTCTCCTCGGTGCACACGGCCATCGGCGCCTCGACGCCGTCGAGGATGGTCGGCTCGTAGAACAGCGGGCCGATGTCGGGCCGGGCGACCCCGCCCGCGACGAGCCTGGCGCCCTTCTCGACGGCCTCCGCGACGTGCCGGTCGACGGTCTCCAGCTGGCGCTCGCCGACCAGGGAGCCCATGTCGGCGCCGTAGGCGAGGGAGCTGCCGAGTCGCATGGCCTTGGTGCGGGCGGCGAAGCGGGCCACGAAGTCGTCGGCGATCGACTCGTGGACGTACAGCCGCTCGATGGAGATGCAGAGCTGCCCGGCGGAGGAGAAGCAGGCGCGGACGGCGCCCGCGGCGGCCTTCTCCACGTCGGCGTCCTCCAGGACCAGCATGGCGTTCTTGCCGCCGAGCTCCAGCGAGACGCCGACCAGCCGGGCCGCGGCGCCCTGTGCGACCTCGCGGCCGGTGCGGGTGGAGCCGGTGAACGAGACGTAGTCGGCGTGCTTGACGACCTCGGGGCCGACGACGGGGCCCTCGCCGAGGACGACCTGGAAGACCTCGGCGGGCAGTCCGGCCTCGATCAGCAGGTCACGGGCCCACAGCGCGGTCAGCGCGGTCTCCGTGTCGGGCTTCATCACGACGGCGTTGCCGGAGACGAACGCGGGCAGCGCGTCGCCGACGGACAGCTCCAGCGGGTAGTTCCACGGCGCGATCTGGCCGACGACGCCGCGCGGCTGGCGCAGCTCGGTGACCTTGGTGAGGGTCGGCACGACGCCGGTGTGCCGCTTCGGCTTCAGGTACGCGGCGGCCCTGCGCCCGTAATGACGGGCCGCGACGGCGACGGCCTGCACCTCCTCGTGGGCGTGCAGCCGGGCCTTGCCGGTCTCCAGCTGGATCAGGTCGAGCACCTCGGCCTGGCGGCTGAGCACCAGGTCGTGGAAGCGGAGCAGCACGGCGGCGCGGGCGCGGACGGGGGTCGCGGCCCAGGCGGACTGGGCGGCTCGGGCCCGCTCGAAGGCGGTCGCCACGTCCTCGGGGGTGGACTCCGGCAGGTCGGCCAGCTTCTCCCCGGTGAAGGGGGTGTGGTTGGCCGTGCGGCCCGAGCCGACCACGCCCCGGGTGAGCTGGGCGATCACTTCGGGTGTCACCACATCGGCGGCGGTGCGCACCCCTGCGGGGGCGGCGGCCACGGGGTTGGTGCCGAGCTGGGCCGCGGAGGTGGACGTGGAGGCCTGCGAGTCCGTCATGAGGGCGAGAGTACGTCCAGCCGCACACTTTGGGTACCCGTGGGTAACGGGTTTTCACAGTCCTCACAAACAAGCCAGCGATCACTGGCAACAAAGCCCCTGATCAGCGGCCTTCCACCCCGGCGGTCGACGCGACTTCACCGGAGCCCTCCGGTCCGGCTGCACCGGTACCGCCCGGCGCGACACGCCCGGAACCGTCGCCTCCGGCCCGGTCCCGCCGAAGCCGTCCGGTCCGGCTCAGTCGGCGGACTCGCCCGGCGCCCGCCAGCTGCGCAGCATCGTGTCGAACTGCGCCCGGGTCGTCTCCCAGTCCTCCTCCGGGCCCGTCATGTACAGCGCGTACTCGGGTCCGCCCGTCTCCCCGAAGTACATCTGGTCGATCGCGTGCCGGGGCCCCGGGTGCTGCTTGGTCTCGGTCCAGGTGAACTCCCAGAGCGATCCCGGCCGGTCCCGGTACGTGTTGGAGTGCAGGGTCTGGCGCTGGTAGCCGGGAAGCCGCTCGGAGAGCTGCTTCTCCAGGCTCAGCGTGTGCATGTACGGGTTCTCGAAGTCGGGCGCCGGGTCGATGCTGATCCGGATGTAGTGCACACCGCCGTCCGGGGTGTAGTCGATCTGGTTGCCGTCCATCCGGCGCTCCCAGCCGTCGGGCACGGTCAGGCTGAAGCCCTCGGGGTCCTCCACCCGGTGCCAGCCGTCGGGCACGTCCTTCACCGGGTCGACGGCCTTCGGCGAGGACGGGGCGCCGGGGTCGGTCCCGGGTTCGCCGGGATCGGTCTTGGACTTGCCGGGATCGGTGGCGCCCTTGGTCGATTCGGTCTGCCCGATGGACTTCTCCGTGCGGTCCCCGTACTTCATCGCGGCGAGTCCCGCGCCGCCGCCGACCAGTGCCGCGATCGCGACGACCAGGACCGCGGTGCGCCAGCGTCCGCGACTGCGGCGGGCCACCGGGGCCGTGGCGGGCGGCTGGGCGGCCGGCCGGGGCGCCGGGACGGGGGCCGTGGGGCCGGCGGTGCCGTCCTGACCCAGGGAGTGCAGCATCTCGCCGGTGACCCGCTGCGTCGGTACGAACGCCTGCGCGGCCACGGGTTCGCGGCCCTCCATGGCGTCCAGCAGCATCCGTTCGGCCTCCGCCGCCGTCGGACGCTCGTCCGGCTCCTTGCGGAGCAGCGCGGTGATCACGGGGGCCAGCGGGCCCGCCCGGTCGGGCGTCGGCGGCTCGTCGGTGACGACCGCCTGCATGGTGGAGATCGGGGACGTGCGGCGGAAGGGCGAGCGCCCCTCGACCGCGGTGTAGAGCGTGGCGCCGAGCGACCACAGGTCGGAGGCGGGGCCCGGGTCGGCGCCGCGGACCCGTTCGGGCGCCAGGTAGTCGATGGAGCCGACCAGTTCGCCGGTCCTGGTGATGGTCGAGTCGCCCTCGATGGCGGCGATCCCGAAGTCGGTGAGCAGCACCTGGCCGTCCCCGGCGAGCAGGACGTTGCCGGGCTTCACGTCGCGGTGCAGGACCCCCGCCGCGTGCGCGGCGCGCAGGGCGCCCAGGACGTGGAGGCCGATCCTGGCCGCCTCGCGCGGCTCCATCTCGCCGGACTCCTTGGCCGCGTCGGCGAGTGACGGACCGTCGACGTACTGCATGACGATCCAGGGCCGGTTGTCGTACTCGAGCACGTCGTGGACGGTGACCACGCCCGGGTGCGTGATCCGGGCGGCGGCCCGCGCCTCCTTCTGCGTCCGGGCGTGCAGGACGACCCGGTCCGCCTCGGCGACGTACTGCCCGGCGGTCAGCTCCTTGACCGCGACCGTGCGGTGCAGCACCTCGTCGTGGGCCCGCCAAACCTTGCCCATGCCGCCACGTCCCAGGACCTCGCCCAACCGGTACCTTCCGGCCAGCAACAGTCCCGCTTCCGTGCCCTGTGATCGCTCCACGTGTCCCCGCCCCGTGTCCCCGCCCCGTACCTCGGATGCCAGATTACGGAGCGGATGCGCGGCCACGGAACCTCGCACCGCCCACGAGACCGCACTGTGATGCTTGTCGCTCCGTCACATGCCGACCGGTGCACGGAGCGGGGTCAGGACGTCACGCGGTAGGAAGCGATGGCTTGTTCGTAGATGTCCGAAACCTTGTCACGCCGGTCCTCCGGGCCGATGACCTGGATGACGTGGTAGCGACCCTCGACGATCATCACGAGGTTGCGGGCGTACACCTCGCGCCCCGAGGCGTCCTGCCAGGTGAACTGGCCCTCCGCCATGGCCTGTCGGCCCACGTCGATCCGGCGCAGCCCGCTCGACCCCGACCACTCGGAGTCGCGGAACTGCTGCAGCTCCAGCTCCTTGTCGGCCTGGTACGCCAGCGGGTCGCCGCCGCTCGCCTCGACCGTGTCACGGCCAGGGACGATCAGCAGGCTGAAACCGTCGCCGCCGTAACGGATCTGACGGTCGGCGTTGGCCGGGGTGCGCCGCCAGTCCTTGGGCGCGCCGACCTCGAAGCCCTCGGCGTCCTTGCGCAGGGTGTAGCCGGGGGCGAGCGCGACCGCGGAACGGCTGGTCTGCGGCTGCTGGGAACCGGGCGAATCCTGGCCGCCGGTCTCCCCCGTGCCGGGCTCCGGCGAACCGGACGTCGACACCCCCGGCCCCGACGAGCCGTTGCCCCGTTCGTCGTCCGACCTGGGCATGAACATCACGGCGTACGCGATGGCGGCGACCATGGCCAGCAGTATCAGCAGCAGAAGCATCCGCCCGAGCCTGCGCGGCGCCCGGCCCTCGCCGGACCGGGGCGGGGTGCGCAGCGCCTTGGGCTCGCGCGGCGCCCTGGGGGCCTTGGTGGCCCGGGGTGCCTTGGGGGCCTTGGTGGTTCTGGGGGCCCGCTCGGCCCTGGGGGCCCGCTCGGCCCTGGGCCCGTCCGGCCGGTCGAACCCGTCCTGCCGGTCGTAGTGGTCCTGCCGGTCGAATCCGCCCAGCAGGTCGAGCCCGGCGTCCTGCTGCTCCGGCTGCGCCTGCCGGCCGGACCTGTTCTTGGTGTGGCGGTGACGGCCGTGGGCCGCGTTGCGACCGCGGCGACGGCGGACCAGCTCGCCCCGGCGGCGCACGATGGGGAGCCGGGCGCTGTCCGCGGCCGGCAGGGGCACGACGTCCAGCCCGGCCTCGGGCTCGGGCGCCGAACGCACCAGGGAGCGCAGCCAGCCGCTCAGCTCCTCGAAGTCCGGCCGCTCGGTGGGGTCCTGGCGCAGCAGCGACTCGACGACGGGGCGCAGCGGACCGCACTCCTCGGCGAACGCGGGCGGCTCGGCGCACACCATCTGCACCAGCTCGGCCGCGTTCTCCTCGGGATAGGGGGCGTGGCCCTGGACGGCGCGGTAGAGCAGCGCGCCCAGCGCCCAGAGGTCGGTGGCGGGGCCGATCGGCGGCGCCAGCTGCCAGTTCTCGTGGACGGGGCCGGCCTGCTCGGGCGCCCAGCGCTCGGTGACCGCGCCCACGACGGCGATCCGGGTCTGCCGGGCGCGCTCGGCGGCGAGGGGGGTGGCGGGGCCCCGGTAGCCGGAGCCCGTGCGGCCGTCCTCGTCGTCCTCGTCCCAGCGGCCCGCCGAGTGCTGCTCCGGCAGGTTCGCGGGAAGGGCCGGCACACCGCCGCCGCGCCGGGACTCGGCCCGCAGCGCGTCCTGCCCCGATCCTCCGGCGGGAACGGGGCGCCCCGCTCCGGGCCCGTCGTTCCACGAACCGATGAGATACGCCCGCCGAGGGGGAGACGCGGGGCCCGGAGGCGTGCGGCCGTCCCCGTCGTGGTCACGGTCGGCGTCGTGGTCACGGTCGGCGTCGTGGTCACGGTCGGCGTCGTGGACGCTCTCGGCCTCGTGGACGCTCTCGGCCTCGTGGATGTCCTCGTCGTGGACGCGCCCGTCGTCCTCGTCGTCGTACGGGTCCTCGGCGTGCGGGATGTCGTCGCCGTACGGGCCCTTGGACCAGGGGGATCCGGCGTACGGGGCCGTCGTCCCGGTGGTGGTGCCGATCCCCTTCGCACCGATGCCGGTACCGGTGTCGGCACTGGCGTCCGTGTCGGCGTCGGCGTCCGTGTCCGCGTGGCGCTGGACCGGCAGGCCGCCGGTGTCCTCCACCTCGGCACGACGCCGGTCCTCGCTGAGGCGCGCGCCGGCGCGGGCGCCCTCGCGGTAGGCGACGATCGCGTCGGAGTGCCCGGTCCGCGACTGCGTGAAGTCCCTGGACGGGGCGGACGGGAAGGCGTGGCTCACCGGGCGCGGCACGGCCTCCAGATCACCCGGCAGACCGGGCGCCGCTCCCCTCCGCACGTCACCGGAGCGCACGTCACCGGAGCGGCCGTCATCGCCGCGGTCGTCGTCCTCGTGCGGATCATCGGCGTACGGATCGTCGTCGGCATCCGTGTCCGCGTCCGCGTCCGCGTACGGGTCGTCGGCGTACGGATCGTCGTCACCGTCGCCGTCGTACGGACCGTCGTCCTCCCGGCCCGTCCCTATCGCCATCCGGCCGCGCGAGGCCGGGACCTCGGCCATGGGCGCGGGCGTCGGAGGCACGGCGGGCCGGGGCGGCGCGAACACCCCGGCCTCGGAACGGTCGTACCCGCCGTGGCCGTACCCGTCCCCGTCGTCGTACCCGTCGTCGTACCCGTCGTCGTACCCGTCGTCGTGGTCGTCGTCCTCGTCGTCGGGCCGCGGCGTGGTCACGTACCCGCAGAGCGCCTCCTCCGCCGCCCCGGCCGCCAGGCCGGTCAGCATGACGCGGCCGTCGTCGCAGATCAGCACCGTGCGGGCGGTGATGTTCCGGTGGGTCCAGCCGTGGGCGTGCAGCGCCCGCAGCGCGGCCAGCACGTCGGAGCCGATCTCGGCGGCCCGGAAGGGACTGAGCGGGCGCTCCGCGAGGAGGCTCGCGAGCGGGCGGGCCGCGACGAACTCGCTCACGATCCAGAGCGAACCCGCCTCGGCGAACACGTCGAAGACCTGGCCGAGCCGGGGGTGGTCGGGCACCTGGGCCGCCGCCTGCGCCGCCTCGACGGCACGCCGCACCACCGGGTCCGCCGGCTGCCGCACCGCCCCTCCGGCGCCCCGGAAACCGGTCGGCACCGGGTCGTCGGCGCCGAGCACCTCGGCGTCCACCACCTCGGGCAACGGCACCTGCCGGACCAGGACTTCCTGCCCGCTGTAGGTGTCGAACGCCCGGGTCTCGACCGGTTCGTACTCGTCCGACCGGGACAACGGAAGGCGGTAGCGGTCGGCAAGCACCCGACCCGCGTAGTCGTCCACGACGCCTCCCCAGAGCGCGTTGTCCCCCGGCCACGAGGGACCGCATCAACCCGTCAATTGCGGTCGCCCACCGTGCAACTGACCCATCGTTCCGGCTGCGTACGGTCTTCAGGCTCTCACGATACGTGGCACGTGACGGCCACGCGCCGGGGTCGGTCCAACCCGGCCCCATTCCCCGCGGAGTCAGACGGACCGGCCGGATCGTCCGGTTCCACCGGAGCCGCGAGTTCCGCCTGCCCGACCGGACCGACCGCCTCGGCCGCCCCCATCGGTCCCATCGGTCCCGTCGGTCCCGCCGGTCCCGCCGGTCCCGTCAGTCGACGGGCTTGAACGTGTCGAACGCGACCTTGCGCAGCTCCCGGCACTCCGCGCCGTTCCACTCGTCCGCCTTGCAGCTGATCATGATCGCGTAGCCGTGGGTGGCGTCGATCTTGAAGCCCCGGTTGAGCACCCGGACCGTCTTGCCCTGCTGGGTGCGCTCGAACTGCCAGTCGGCGACGGTCGGGTAGCCGTTGTACTCGACCTTCTTGATACCGAAGTGCTGGTAGCCCCTGCTGGTGGCGGCGACGGCGGCCCTCGCGGCGTTCCAGGCCGCGGCTGCGTCACCACCGGGCGAGTCGGTGTAGTCGATCTGGATGCGCGGGAAGCCGCCGTCGACGTTGTAGATCGCCCCGGAGTTGCTGCCGGCCGTCGTGTCGAACCGGAAGTTCTCGGGCATGGCCACCGTGAAGTGGAAGCGCTTGTTCGTGACCTTCCGGAACCCGGCGGGCAGGGCGTCACCGGGCTTGTCGCCCTTCTTGGAGCCGTCCGCCCCCTCGGCCGAACCGTCGCCCTTGCCCTTGTCCGTGCCCTGGGCGCCGTTCTGGTCCTTGCCCTGGTCCTTGCCGCTGCTCCCGCCGTTGCCGCTGTCGGTGTCCGTGGAGGAGCCCCCGGTGGCCGTCGAGGACCCGGCCGAGGTGGACCTGTCGTCCTTGCCGTTGTCGCCGCCCGCGTCGTTCTTGTCGTCCCCGCCGAGCGTGAGCGCGAGGATCGTGCCGATCAGGACGAGCGCGATCACCGCGGCGATGATCGCCAGGGTGCGGCGCGGCACCACGTCCGTGATGGACGCGCGCGGCGGGGCGGCCGGCGACGTGGCCTCCGCCTCCGTGCCGCCGCCCCGCCCGG